>NZ_JBVVPL010000008.1:90859-201828 GCF_055807615.1 Bradyrhizobium sp. MV1.5
TCTTCTCCCTCCTTCCCCCCCCCCTCCCCATCGCCGCGCCCGTTTTTTTTTTTTTTGCTTTTTTTAATCCCCCCCCCCCCCCCCCCCGGGGCGTTTTTTTTTCCCCCCCCCCCCCCCCCGGGGGGGGGGGGGGGGGCCCCCCCGCGGGGGGGGGGCGCCCCCCTCTCCGCGAGCACCTCGCCTGTGGCTGCCCCTCACCCCGACCCTCTCCCCGTAAGAACGGGGAGAGGGAGAGCAAAGAGCTTCCGAGCAATTCCCATTCCGGCCCTCAGGCCGATCTCCCTCTAGGGACGGCGAAGGACACATTCCCATGACCAAACCCAAAGTTCTCATTTCCGACGCGCTCTCTCCCGCCGCCGTGCAGATCTTCAAAGACCGCGGTGTCGAGGTCGACTTCCAGCCCAATCTTGGCAAGGACAAGGACAAGCTCGCCGAGATCATCGGCAATTACGACGGCCTCGCGATCCGTTCGGCGACCAAGGCGACCGCGAAGATCCTCGAGAAGGCGACCAATCTCAAGGTGATCGGCCGCGCCGGTATCGGCGTCGACAACGTCGAGATTCCCGCCGCCACGGCCAAGGGCATCATCGTGATGAACACGCCGTTCGGCAATTCGATCACGACCGCCGAGCACGCCATCACCCTGATGCTGGCGCTGGCGCGCGAGATTCCGCAGGCTGACGCTTCGACCCAGGCCGGCAAATGGGAGAAGAACCGCTTCATGGGCGTCGAGATCACCGGCAAGGTGCTCGGCGTCGTCGGCTGCGGCAACATCGGCTCGATCGTCGCCGACCGCGCGCTCGGCCTGCGCATGAAGGTGATTGCGTTCGATCCGTTCCTGTCGCCCGAGCGCGCCAGGGACATCGGCGTCGAGAAGGTCGAGCTCGACGACCTCTTCAAGCGCGCCGACTTCATCACGCTGCACACGCCGCTGACCGAGAAGACCAAGAACATCATCGACGCAGCCGCGATTGCCAAGATGAAGAAGGGCGTTCGCCTGATCAACTGCGCCCGCGGCGGCCTCGTCGACGAGCAGGCCGTGGTCGACGCTTTGAATTCCAAGCACATCGCGGGCGCCGCCTTCGACGTCTTTGTCGAGGAGCCCGCCACCGCGAACGTGCTGTTCGGTCATCCCAACGTGATCTGCACGCCGCATCTCGGCGCGTCCACCACCGAGGCGCAGGAGAACGTCGCGCTTCAGGTCGCCGAGCAGATGTCGGACTATCTGCTCACCGGCGCGATCTCGAATGCCGTCAACTTCCCCTCGATCACGGCGGAAGAGGCGCCGAAGCTGAAGCCGTTCATCGCGCTGGCCGAAAAGCTCGGCTCGTTCGCCGGACAGCTCACCGAGAGCGGCATCCTCAAGGTCGAGATCACCTATGAGGGCCACGTCGCCGAGATGAAGATCAAGGCGATCACCTCCGCCGTGCTGTCCGGCCTGCTGCGGCCGATGCTGGGCGAGGTCAACGTCGTCTCCGCGCCCGTCGTCGCCAAGGAGCGCGGCATGGTGGTGGACGAGATCGTCCGCGCCGCCCAGAGCGACTATGAAAGCCTGATCACCGTCACCGTCACCACCGAGCGGCAGGAGCGGTCGGTCTCGGGCACGGTCTATGCCGACGGCAAGCCGCGCCTGGTCGACATCAAGGGCATCCGCGTCGACGCTGAATTTGGCAAGTCGATGATCTACGTCACCAACGAGGACAAGCCGGGCTTCATCGGCAAGTTCGCGAGCCTGCTCGGCGATGCCAAGATCAACATCGCGACCTTCCATCTCGGCCGCGTCGCGCCGGGCTCCGATGCCATCGCGCTGATCGAAGTCGACGGCGCGGTGCCGGCCGATCTGCTCGCCAAGGTGCAGGCCCTGCCGCAGGTCAAGCAGGTCAAGGCGCTGACGTTCTGAGTAACTGTCATTCCGGGGCGCGCGTAAGCGCGAACTATGGTGCGCAATTGCGCACCTGAGAATCTCGAGATTCCGGGTTCGATGCTGCGCGTCGCCCCGGAATGACGCCGATCGTATATTCCGACCCGCGGAACAACGCCGTCCTCTCGCGAGGGCGGCGTTTTTATTTCTCCCGCGACCGCTGGACATTGTGTACCAATGGCGCCGAGAAGACGTCGATCGACGCTCCATTCAAAATCGTTCGAAAAGGGAGAAAACAATGCGTGAAGCCGTCATCGTTTCCTATGCACGCACGGGCCTCGCGAAATCCGGCCGCGGGGGGTTCAACATCACCCCGCCGATGTCGCTCGCGGCCCACGCCATCCACCACGCGGTCGATCGCGCCGGCGTCGAGAAGGACTATGTCGAGGATTGCTATCTCGGCAATTGCGCCCATGGCGCGCCGAACATCGGCCGCCAGGCCGCGCTGCTGGCGGGAATGCCGAAATCGACCGGGGGCGTCTCGGTGAACCGGTTCTGCTCGTCCGGGCTCCAGACCATCGCGATGGCCGCCAACTCGATCCGCTCGGACGGTTCCGACTGCATCGTCGCAGGCGGTGTCGAGAGCATCTCGATGCCGGGCGGCGGCACGCCGAAGGAATCGATCGATCCCGAACTGCTCAAGACGGCGCCGGCGATCTTCATGGCGATGATCGACACCGCCGACATCGTCGCCGAGCGCTACAAGCTCAGCCGTGAATATCAGGACGAATATTCGCTGGAGTCGCAGCGCCGCATGGCCGCCGCGCAGCAGGCGGGCAAGTTCAAGGACGAGATCGTCCCGATGAAGACCAAGATGAAAGTGGTCGACAAGGCGACCAAGGCGGAATCGATCGTCGATTACGTCGTCGATCGCGACGAGTGCAACCGGCCCGAGACCACGCTGGAAGGTCTCGCCAAGCTCGAGCCCGTCAGGGGTCCCGGCAAGTTCGTCACGGCGGGCAACGCCAGCCAGCTGTCGGACGGCGCCGCGGCCGTCGTGCTGATGGAAGCCAAGGACGCGGAGAAGCGCGGCCTCAATCCCATGGGCCGCTTCGTCGCCTGGGCGGCCGCGGGTTGCGAACCGGACGAGATGGGCATCGGCCCGATCTTTGCCGTGCCGAAGCTGTTGAAGCGTCATGGCCTGAAGATCGACGACATCGATCTGTGGGAGCTCAACGAAGCCTTCGCCAGCCAGTGTCTCTATTCGCGCGACAAGCTCGGCATCGATCCCGCCAAGTACAACGTCAACGGCGGCTCGATCGCGATCGGCCATCCCTTCGGCATGACCGGCGCGCGTCTCACCGGCCACATCCTCCAGGAAGGCAAGCGCCGCAAGGCCAAGTGGGGCGTCGTGACGATGTGCATCGGCGGCGGCCAGGGCGGCGCGGGCCTGTTCGAAATCTACAGCTGAGACGATAGCCTCATTGAATGCGAAGGGCACGGCGCCGCAAACGCCGTGCCCTTTTTGTTTGGGTGATTTGGGCTTGCGAGCTCTCTCAACGCGGGTCGTCCTGGCCTTCGCCGGGACGACGATGTGGTGAAGGCTTACGCCTTTGCCAGCGCCGGTGCGAACACCACCTCGATCAGCGAGCCGGAGTTCGCCGCGCTCTTGATGTTGAAGCGGGCGCGGTTGGCTTCGACCAGGGCCTTGGTCAGCGACAGGCTCAGCGCCGAGTTATCCTCGGCATCGCCAGGCGGCGGCGTCCGGAACGGCTCCATCGCGGCGGCGACTTCGCGCTCGCTGAGGCCATGACCGGTGTCGCGGATGCGAAGTGCGACCTCGCCGCGGTCGGTGAGCGCGGTGGAGACGATGACCTGGCCGCCGGCGCTGGCGAGCCGGATCGAGTTCGAGATCAGATTCATGGTGATCTGCCGCATCGCGCGCGCATCCGCGCTCACCTGCGGCAGGGCGTGGCCGAGCGAGGTGCGGATGATGATGCGCTCGCGATTCGCCTGCGGCTGCATCACGACCACGCAGGCCTCGACGAGATCGTTGAGGTTGAGGTTGGCGAAGTTGAGGTCGAGCTTGCCGGTCTCGATCCGCGACAGCTCAAGCAAATCGTCGATGATGGCGATGACGCGCTCGCCGGAGGCGCGGATGTCCTTCATGTACTCGCCGTAGCGCTCGTTGCCGAGCGTGCCGAAGCGCTCCGAGATCATCACCTCCGAGAAGCCGATGATGGCGTTGAGCGGCGTGCGGATCTCGTGGCTGATCCGCGCCAGCATGTCGGCCTTGGCATTGGCCGCGCCGTCGACCAGACGTCGCGCCTGCGTCAGCTCGCTCTCGCCCTGCTTGCTCTGCGAGAGATCGCGGAACACGGCGAAGAAGTTCGGGCCGTCGGGCCGGGTGCGGCCCATGATCATGGCGAGCGGAATGACGCCGCCCTTCTTCTCGCGCCCGAGCACCTCGCGGCCGTGGTCGAGCAGGCTCGCGATGTCCTGGCTCTTGAGGTTTTCCAGATAGTCGATGACGACATGCTGGCTCTCCGGCGCGAACAGCGTCACCAGGTTCTGCTGCATCAGCGTCTCGCCGTCATAGCCGAACAGCGCCTCGGCGCTACGGTTGCAGGCGTGGATGTTGCCTTCGGCGTCGAACATGACGATGCCCTCGGCGGTGGTGTCGAGGATCGCCGCGAGATCTTCCGCGTCGGCCTCGCCGACCTCGGGCTCGGGCGGGAAGGTCTCCGGGACAATGGCCTCGGCGACCACGGTCTCCGCGATGACGGGCGCAACGGGCGCTGCTTGCGGCAGCGCGCAGATCAGCGCATGCGCGCTCTCGCCGTCCCAGTCGATCGCGTGCAGATGCGCCTCGGTGGTCGGCAGCGGCGCTTCGCCATGGGCGAACGTCGCGCTGATCGTGACAGGCGTGCCTGCTTGCGACGTGCTGCTCGCCGCGGAGACACCCGGCTCGACATAGAGCGCATCCAGCCCGCCGGCGTTTTCCAGGGCGCTCAGGCTGGCATAGCCCATGCGCGCGAGAAACGCGGGGTTGGCGTAGAGCAGGCGGTCGAGCCGATAGATCAGGATGCCGGTCGGCAACAGGTCGAGCAGCGCGCGGTCGCGCGTGCTGTGGCCGTGCGCGGGCGGCGCGGGCTCGCTCAGCCATTCGGCCGGCGCATGCGGCGGTTCAGGCTCTGGCGTGGGCAACGGCGCTTCAGGCGTGATCTCGGCATCCGCAGGCTCGGACGATGCCGCGATGGTTTCCTTGTCGCGTTCGAGGCGCTCGGACAATTGCCGGGCGAGCTCGTTGAACGCGCTGTTCTCGACCGGCGTCAGCGTCGGCGATCGGGTGTCGCCGGGCGCGCGGAACGGCAGGACATTGGGAGGCGTTTCCACTGGCGTTTCCGGATCGGTTGGATGTGAATTCGCGTCGGTGATGGGTTCGGGCAGTTCAGCTTCAGGCTCAGGCTCAGGCTCAGGCTCAGGCTCAGGCTCAGGTGGCGGCGGCTCGATCGGCGGAGGCGGCGGCGCCTCTAGCACTGGCTCGGGCTCCGGCTCGACCACATCGGCGAAAAGGCTTTGCGGCGCCGCCGGTTCGGCCAACAGCTCAAAACGCCTGAGCGCATCGAGCCGGTTGAGGCCGTCGAGATCGCGGCAGACGCCAAAGCCCCTGAAGCCCGCGAAATTGCGTTCGCCGTCGTAAACCGGAAGCCCGGCAAGCTCGACCGGCAGATGCTCGCCGCCGTCGGCCGGCCAGTTCACGGTGACCCCGGCCCAGGTGTCCTTGCTCGCAAGCGCCTGCGCCACGCCACTGTCAGGGTCGAGCGCGAATGCGTCGGCGATCTCGTGCCAGGGGCGGCCGAAGCCGGCGGCCGTGCGCGGACCGATCAGGTGGATGAACTCGTCGGACAGAATCGCAAAGCGGCCCTCTGCATCCGCCTTCCAGAGGAAGCGCAGCGGATGCTGACGCGGTGCGGGCGGCTCTTCATGGCCCGACGGCGGCTCGACCATGGCGGTCACGGTCGGCGCGGCCTGCGGCGACACCATGGCTTCCGGCGAGTTTTCAACCGGAGTCTTCTCTTCAACCGGTGTCTTGTTTTCAACGGGAGGCTTGGGCGCGATCGTCTCGCTTCCTTCCGGCGCATCGGCCGGCTCGGCAAAGGCGTCGAACAGCACGATTTCGGATGGCGTCTCGTGCGGCGGCGCTGCTTGCACATGCTCCGGCACGGCGGCGGGAGCAGGGGCAGGCGCCGGCTCAGGCTGAGCGATGTCTTCGCGCACGTGATCACTCGCAGCCGCCGCCTGCTGCGCGGCAGGCTCGATCAGCGCGACCAGGCCGATGTCAGCCCCGGTGCCGACCCGCTGCAGCACCATCTGGCCGATGCCGATCGGCGTCTCGGCGCGGCCTTGGCGAAGCGCATCGCTGCGCGCCTGTTCGAGGCCTGCTTCGCCGAGATCGCGGAAGCCGAGCAGGGTGCGGGCCGTTTCGCTGGCGCCGACGAACAGGCCGTCGGGCGCGAACGCCGCCATCGGCGTCTTGGCGCCGTCGACGAGACGAAGCAGGCGCTCGACCAGCGGCATGGAGCGGAGCATCGGGTCCATCGCGGTGACGAGCACCGCAGATCCTTGGAAGAATTGGCCGCCATCGGCGAACTCAAGCCGGGCACAGGCGCAGGTCATCAGCGTCCCGAGCCGCGCGCCGAAGCCGCGCAGCCGTTCGAGCCGGATCGCGCCGTTCGAAGGCAGCCGGCCGGCCAGCCGGACGATCTGGCGGCGGTGGCTGTCGGCGGGCCCGAAAATCTTCTCCGCGAGCGCCGTGGCATGGGCCGCGCCGAACAGCCTGGCCCCGACCGGATTGGCCCAGAGCACGCGCGTGCCGTCGATCGACCACAGCCAGACGGGCAGCGGCGAAGTCGCGTGCACGGCCAGCCGGGGATCGCCCACGCCTCGCAACTGGAAATCCGAACTCGTCATCCGACCGGCTTCGCGTCCCGCTTATCAGCAAAGGCTGCCGGGAATGACAGCCTTAAGAAAGGGTTAGTATCGCCCGCAGCCGCGGGCAGGTCCACGTCCCAAGCCTACGGAGCAAGGCCTAAAGCCGCGATAACCTTAATGTCCCCAGGCCCGCAAGGCGTGCCAGCGCTGCATCCGCAGGATTCGCGCGTGGGGGATGGACAGTCGCATCAAGCCGAGCTCGCGCCCCAACCCAGCTGCGTTCCCTCCCCCCTTGTGGGGGAGGGCTAGGGAGAGGGGTAAGCCCAGCAAAAGCTGCCAGTCGTTGCCCCGAGGCCCGGAGCGCGACGGAAAGAATCCCGGTGTGGCACCCCCCTCCCTGACCCTCCCCCACAAGGGGGGAGGGAACGGAGACAGCGCGGCCAGCGCACTCAATTACCTCAACCACCGGTTCCCCTGCCCGGGAACCTCATCCTCCCCGAGATTAAATTTGCGCAACGCACCCTCAAACCCGTTGCGATGCACAATGTTGACATTTTAGGCAGGCATGGTCTCGGCGCTGGGCGAGCCATCATTCGTTTTGTGTTTCCAGTCTTCGCACCCGTCACCCGGTTGGCCGGCGGGCGCGCCTGAAGGCTCACTCCGTTTTTTCATTCGTGTGAGGGACAATTCATGACAGGTGCGACTGATCCGTTTTCTGCCTCGATCATTCCGTTCGAGGTCCCCGAGCAGATGCGTGCGTTCGCCGAAAAGGGCGTGTCGCAGGCCCGCGAGAACTACGCCAAGTTCAAGGACGCCGCCGAGACCCACAACGGCACCGTCGAGGCCGTGTTCTCGTCCGCCCACAAGGGCGTGAGCGAATACACCGCCAAGCTGATGGAGTTCGCGAAGGCCAACACCAAGGCCCATCTCGACTTCACCCAGGAGCTGTTCAGCGTGAAGGCGCCGCAGGATGCGTTCGCGCTGTGGACCAACCATTCCAAGGCGCAGCTCGAGACCTTCCAGGCCCAGGCCCGGGAGCTCGCCGAGATCGCCCAGCGCGCCGCCACTGCCGCCGCCGAGCCGATCAAGGCCTCCGCCGCGAAGCTCTACCCCGCCGCCTGATCCGGCGCGGCCGTCTCAATTAAGAAACCCGGGCCTAGAGCCCGGGTTTTGCTTTGGAAATAACCTCGTTTGCGGGGCGTTTTGAGGGTGTTGCGGCCTTGCCAAAAACGCCCGTTGCACCTAGTTTCCGCCCCGTCCAGCCCCCCTCGGTGACCGGCCCTATCAAGGGCGCCCCTCGGGCGGCTCGCAAGGATGCAGTTGTAGCTCAGTTGGTTAGAGCGCCTGTCTGTGGAACAGGAGGTCGGTGGTTCGAGCCCACCCAACTGTACCAGCGGTATCTCAGCACAATTGCCAAAACGCCGGTCCAAAACCAAGGGGCCGAAAATCGCCGTCGCGTTATGGCAACGGCTGCTCCTCTGCCTCACGTCATCAGTCTGCGTTAGTTCTACGGCGTCAGCCAGATATCGAGGTAGGGCCAGAAGTCCGGGTGCACGATCGCGGCGTTTCTCCGCATATTTTTAATGGTGCGCTGTTTCGATCTCGGCGGTAGCGCGATGATGTCGCCCACGCTGATCTGGAGTGCAATTCCATGCTGACGCGGCAAAGAAAAAGCCCCCGCGCGCGGGGGCTTTGATCTCCGTCGGATGCGGCCGGCACCCTCCGAGATCCGGCAATGGCTCATACCAAGAGCCGACCGAACGACTGTGACCATGATCGACGGGCGGGATTCGGTCAATGCTCCATCAGTAACAATCTCGTTACTAGAGATCGGCTGTCTTCTATCGAGACTAAATTGTTTTATCTTGCCTTAGTCTGATCTGGATGGTAGTTTTTAATCAGATTGAGAGGTGGGTCATGGCTTATTCGGAAGATAGCGAGGATCGCGCAAAGAAGGAGCGCAGTCCGTCATTCCCCTTTATTTCATTGCCGAAGGCGCTGGATCGCGCTCGTGCCGTCAGCGATGCTCATAGGCGCAATCCGGCCCGTTTGACTGTCGTCGGCGAGACTTGGGGGTATGGGCCATCGAGCAGCGGATTGCTCCAAACGGCATCCGCTCTAAAGGCATATGGGCTAATCGAAGATGTCGGTAAAGGAGCCGAGAGAAGAATTCAGTTAACTGATCTGGCTCAGAGAATTATTCATGACACGCGGCCGGGCGCCAAGGAAGCTGCCTTGAAGGAGGCTGCGCTCCGGCCGCGCCTATTTGCCGAATATGCAGAAAAATGGCTGCCCGGGCGGCCTAGTGACGGACATTGCTTGAGCGAGTTGCGGTTGGATCGCGGATTTACGGAGGCGGCTGCAAAGACGTTTCTGAGGTCATTCGATGAAACAATCGCCTTTGCTGATCTTAAGGGATCGGATGGTTTATCTTCATCCGAGATAAATGAAGCAGATTCGGTGGGCGATGGTTTCGAGTCCGAAGTTCCGCCGATGGGCGGCTTGGTGCGAGTCGGCGCTAGCCAGTACGTGACGGGACCGACTGGCCCAAGCGGTCAGCAATATCCCGTGCCGATGACCGGACCAAATTTCCAGATGGCCGTGCCTCATCATGGAGCAGTGCGATCTCAGGCTGTACTGCCAGTACCGAGAGCGACCTTGCCGCTGCCGGAAGGGGTTGCCGCGCTCGAAATTCCGCAAGGGATCTCGCGCAGGAGTTTTGAGGCACTGAAATCATGGGTAGATGTGATGGTCTCGCTTGCAGAGAGATCGATTATCAAACGGTGGTATGTGGAATTGTATCGGACCAATTCTGCGAAGGCGGATAGCGTTCACCTCGTGCCGAATTGGGAAGCGCTGAAATCGTTCATTTCAGACAGTAAGCAAGTAATGCCGGGAGTGCTGATACGCGTCATGGCTCCGGATGATGCCGAGCCGCATGAGCTGGCCGAACTCAGGGAGATGGGTGTCAGCACCTTCTGAGCGGGGTCGCCATGGTCACGATCAAGAGCAATTTCATGGGCAACTTCAAGCTCGGGGATAATATCTGCTTCAATCTAGCTATCCTCAGGACGCTCTATGAGTTCCGCGCGGCAGGTAATGCCTTGCAGAAGAGGCATTTGCAAAAGCCGATCACGGTCATGAACGTATCGATCATCGAGGCGATCCTTTATGATCTGCATCTGCGCGTGAAGACGTTCACCAGCGAAGGCGTCGCAAATCTTCAAGCGACGGTGATCGACTATATTCGCGGCAAGAAAATTGACGAGCTTGAGCGGTACATTGCGAGCGCGAAGAAGCACGATCTCTTCGATCAGGGCGAAAGCGGCTTCTACGAGGGGCTCGATGATCTTCGAAAGATCAGGAACCGCTTGCACATCCAAAATACCAAGAAGCATTTCGAGCCCGATGATGTCAGCGCCTTCAGCGAGGCTCGCATGACGTTGTCAGAGCAGGCCGTCGAACACGTCATGAGAACTATGGCGCGAAAGTACGCGCGACCGCAGCATAATTTCGTGAAGGATTTCGTTTTGCCTTGGGCGCCGCATTTCGAGGATGCGCAGCTCTGACCTAGAAGACCTTATTCGCATCAAACTGAATCCCGGCCGCTCTAAGCTCTCTGGCCAATTCAGCCCGCCAACCGGTATTGGGACCGTAGCTGACGTAAACCACCGCCTCAAAATCGGATGGCCGCTCGACATCGCCCTTGACGAGCGCGCATACTTTTTGAGGGCCGAGAAGGCCGATGAAGTAGCCAAGCTCAAAGATAACGTTCTGTCGAGCGCGCGGTCGGAGTTGTGTTTCCGACAAGCCGCCAACATCGTCGGGGGTTATCAGCACGACTGCAAAATCAGCTTCCGCAGCGACTTCTACGAACTTCGAGGTTAGGGTTCGCCCGCGATTGGTCTGCTCGTGCAGGATCACGTCGTCAAGTTCAAGCCGCTGAATGAAGCGAGCGACATCGTTTTTCGTAGCATCGTCTCGACCGTGGACGATGAATATCTTCGGTCTAGATGTCGTTGGCATAGCTTTCCCAAATTCTGGCGACGGGGTTGGAGTTTCCAGCCTATTGGTTGGGAGGGATCGCGGCATCTGGGGGATTTCCGCCAAGGGGATCAGGAACCCATCCGATAACGAGTATCCGTCGCGTGCCAGGCTCTCCCAGAACTGGCGACGCGTGGCATCGTCAATATCGTAAAGGACGCCGTCTGGATAGTTTGCGTCCAATCGAGCCGCGTTCAGAACGATCTCATACGCGAGGGGGTTGCCGCCGGCGGTCTTCTCGTCTGGATTGCTGACCGCGTACTCTCCAAGCCCAACGGCTCTAGCTTGCCTGCTGCCGCGATCGCGTCCAGCCCTAATACCTTCAACGCCTAACTCCAGGATAAATTCGTCGAAGTCACTATGCGACAATTTCTTGTGTATGGTGCTCGCTTTTAAAATGGTTTGGCGAGAGAAGGTGTGCTCGACCGGTGGTCGCTGGCGGGCGCTTATGAGGAGGCCAGCATTCATCATAACGTCCAGAAGGTCGACTTCTTTGATCGCCCAATGGTGTCGGTGAATCTCGAACTTCGAATCGATTTCGAGCGCGTCTAGCAACTTGCTAAGCAGTTCAGGCTCGATTGGATCGAAACGATTATCGAAATAAAACTTGAGCTGCAATTGGCTTCGAAGTCTCTGAATTTCAGTTATCCAGCCAAGCCGAGCGGCGCGATCCGTGGGCTTTTCATACGAAAAAAGAACCGGGTGTTTTATTAGCTCGGCGACTACTTCGTCATCCAACGAGCGAAACCGCGCCGCTATCGCCTCGTCGGTATGCTCAAGAAATCGACCACGATCCATTTTGGCGACACCGCTGTCCCAAGTGTCATCTCCGCCGCTCATTAAAAGGCTATACATCCGGCCTATATCCAGTTCACAATCAGGTCGCGAAACTAGATGGTTCGGGGGGAGTTCGTCTAGTTTGAGTTGATAGGGCCGCCACTTTGGTGTGTCTTCGATTATCAGAAGCGGCGGTCCCCGAGCGATGGCCCCGAGTGGACCGCTCTATCCTTGAATCTGCGAGCCGCCGCCTGACGAGGCCAAAGGCGCGGCTCGCTTTGCTGAGCGCGGCATCCGCGATGATAGCCCATCGCAGGGAGAGCAAGCTCAGGCCCGCCACGCCATGCGATAGGGTGGCAGTGCACCAAACTCTCGACGCGGGGGATGCCCCATCCGCAACCCAGCTCAAAGCCAGTCTGTCCGCGGTCACCGTAGCTCCTCGGTCCACAATGCGCTATCGGTAGCGAACGAAAGACGTTTACCGACAGGCAAACCGGGCGAAAAACATCGTGAGTTTCTTCGAGCGTCTCAAGACAGCAGCATCCGTCGAGTGGCAGGCCTACACCGAGCATCCCTTCACGAACGGATTGGCGGACGGCTCGCTCCCCGAAGCGGCGTTTCGTCACTACCTCGTTCAGGACTATTTGTTCCTCATCGAGTTTGCTCGCGCCTACGCGCTCGCGGTCTACAAGTCGCCCAGACTTGCCGACATGCGTGAAGCCGCGGCCGGCCTGTCGGCCATCCTTGATGTCGAGATGAACCTGCATGTGAAGCTCTGTGCCGATTGGGGTCTGTCCCCGACCGATCTTGAACAGGCTCCTCCGGCGGCCGAGATGCTGGCCTATACACGCTACGTGCTCGACGCGGGAATGCGCGGCGATCTGCTGGCTCTCAAGGTGGCGCTTGCCCCCTGCGTGATCGGGTACGCGGAGATCGCAACGCGGCTCGCCTCGCTCCCCCTCGCGGACGCTGCGACGAACGCCTACCGCGTCTGGATCGCCGAGTACGCCGGCGCGCCGTATCAGGCGGTCGCTGCCAAAGCGCGGGCGCACATGGAGCATCTCGCCGATCTCTACGCCACGCCGGCCCGCGAAGCAGAGCTGATTGCGATCTTCAAGGAAGCCACGCGACTCGAGGCGGACTTCTGGGAGATGGCCTGGCGCGCGGGCCAGCGCGTTCATTAGCTCTTTCGGCAGTCAGGATGGGGGCGGGGGCTCGGCACGCCACGACGCAGGATCGGTCGCTTTCGTTCCCCCATTTCAGGAGAAATCGGCGTCGAGCAATGCCGAACCTTTTCACGACCTCGGGTGTTTGTTTCGCGGCAGGACTGACAACGCTGAGGAACTAAGACATGAACGGAATTATCTATCTGGTCGGACTCGTCGTCGTGGTTGGTGTAGTGCTTTCGTTCCTGGGCCTGCGCTGATTTGAAATTGGGAGGTGGTGCGGCGCACTCGCCAAGCCGCCGACCACCTCACTTCGCCACCACCCACACCACCAGCGGCAACGTCGCCGCCGCCAGCAGCGTGCCCAGCGCCACCGCGCCCGACACCGGGTTCACCAGCCGCTGATACTGAACCGCGAAGATGTACGCATTCGCGCCGGTCGGCATGGCCGCGAACAGCACGACCACGCCGGCCGCGAGCGGCGGCAGGTCGAGCAGATTTGCCAGCACGAAGGCGGCCGCCGGCATCGCCAGCAGTTTGAGCGCGCTCATGGCGAGGATGCCGAGCTTCTCGCCCTTGACCTCGAAGCGAAAGAGATTGATGCCGAGCGCGATCAGCGCCGCCGGCGAGCCCGCTTGCGCCAGCAGCTCGACCGTCCGGTCGACGACGGGATGCAGCCCGAGGCCGGTGAGGCGCCAGACGAGGCCGAAGCCGATCGCGAGCATGATCGGGTTGCGGGAAAGATCCAGCAGCACCGGCACGATCAGCGACGCGGCGGAGGCCGTCTGCTTGCGGTCGACCAGCTCCATCTGCAGCGTGCCGCAGAGCCAGAGCAGCGGCGTGTTCACGGACAGGATCAGCGCCATCGGGCCTGCGGCCTCATTGCCCAGCGCCGAGAGCGTCAGGGGAATGCCGAGCATCACGATGTTGCCGTAGACCGAGCCGATCGCGAACACGACGCCGTCCTCGCGGTCCTCACGCCGCGTCCGCAGCAGCGCCGAGAGCGCCAGCGCCGCGATCCAGGTCAGCGCGAGCGCGCCGTAATAGGCGCCCCACATCCGCCACGGGCTGACGCCGGAAAATTCCGAGACGACGATGGTGCGGAACAGCAGCGCGGGAATCGCGATGCTGAAGGCGAATTCGGAGATGCCCTTGTGCGCGGTCTCGGAGACGAAGCGAAACAGCACCGCGGCATAGCCGGCCGCGATCAGCGCAAACACCGGCGCGACGATCAGCACGGTGGCCATGCGCCGCTACGACCCCATCTCGATGATCCGGCGCGCCATGCGGACATTGGCATAGTCGATCATCTTGCCGTCGAGGGTCACCGCGCCCTGGCCCTGCGCCTCGGCCTGCTCCATGGCCTCGACGACCCGCCGCGCGTGCGCGAGCTCGGTGTCGGACGGGACGAACGCCCGCAGCGTCGGTTCGATCTGGTCGGGATGGATCACCTGCTTGCCGTCAAAGCCCATCGCCGCGGCCTTGAGCGCACTGCTTTCGGTTAGTTTGCCATCCCGGAACGCGCCGCACGGACCGTCGATGGCGCGTAGCCCGAATGCGCGCGCGGCCACCAGCAGGCGCATCATCGGATAGGCGAACAGATCGAGCGGCGCGGAGGCATAACCGTTCTGGGCGGAGCCGACGTGCCGGTAGCCGTCCGGCGACGCGCCGATTTCCGAGGAGCGGGCGCCGATCGAGGCGGCGAAATCGCCGACACCGAGATGAAGGGCGGCGACGCTTTGGTGCGCGGCGGCGAGCGTATCGACATTGACGAGACCCAGCGCGGTCTCGATCAGCAGTTCGAGCGCAACAGGCGAAGGGCGACCGGGCGCTGCCGCGCGCAGCTGCTCGGCAATCGCGGCGATGTCGCTCGCGCGCTCCGCCTTCGGCACGATCACTGAATCCAGCCTGGGCAGCGCTGCGAGCTTGCGGATTTCCTGCGCGATGAAGGGGCTGTCGACGGCGTTGACCCTGATCGCGACGACCTTGTTGCCCCAATCCAGCGAGGACAGCGCCCGCGCAGCTTCCTCCAGTGCAACGCTCTTCTCGGATGGCGGCACCGCGTCCTCGAGGTCCATGAACACCGCATCTGCCGCCGAGGCAGCCGCCTTGGCGACGAGACGAGAGCGATGCGCGGGAACGGCCAGATAGACCCGCGTCGGCCGCTGAGGGGCCATCGTCATGTCTCCTTTGCGAGACCGAGCTCGCTGAGGATGGATTGGTTGTGCTGGCCGACGTCAGGCACGGGATCCATTCGGGGCGACAGGCCGGGAATGGTGAGCGCCGGCAGGAAGCTCATCACCGGGCCGCAACGAGTGCCCACCGTTTGCACCCGGTCGCGGGCGCGAAGCTGCTCGTGCTCCAGGAAGGCCTCGACCGAATTGAGATGCGCGTTGGCGATCGAGGCCTCGTCGAGCAGCCGCAGCACCTCGTCACTGCTCATCGCCGCAAAACGCTGCTCGATATGGACCTGCAGATCGTCCCGGTTCTGCATGCGCAGCGGATTGGTGCGGAAGCGGGCGTGGTCGGCAAAGGCCGCGTCGCCAAGCACGATGGCGCACAGCGATCGCCATTCCCGGTCGTTCTGGATGCCGAAGAAGATCGTGTTGCCATCGCCGACGCGGAACGGGCCATACGGCGCTATCGTTGCATGCTTGGCCCCGGTGCGCGGCAGCGGCCGGCCGGTACTCTGCGTGTAGAAGGCGGGATAGCTCATCCAGTCCGTGATGGAATCGAACAGCGAGGCCTGGAAGGCGGTGCCCTTGCCGGTCCGCTCGCGGCGATACAGCGCCATCAGCACGCCGTTGAGGATGTACATGCCGGTGGCGATATCGACCACCGAAAGTCCGACCTTGGCAGGCTCCGCCTCGGTGCCGTTGATGGCGAGGACGCCGGCCTCGCACTGCACCAGGAGATCGTAAGCCTTCTTGTTGCTGTAGGGACCGCCCGCGCCATAGCCCGACACGTCGCAGGCGATGATGCGGGGAAACTTCCGCAGCAGCGATGCGGCATCGAGACCCAGCCGCTCCGCCGCGCCCGGCGCCAGGTTCTGGATGAAGACGTCGGCCTGTGGCAGCAAGGCGTCGAGCACCTTCTGGCCTTCAGGGCTTTTGATGTCGATGGCGAGGCTCTCCTTCGACCGGTTGGTCCAGACGAACTGGCTCGACATCCCGTTCATCACGTGATCGTAGTCGCGGCAGAAATCGCCATCGCCCGGCCGCTCGATCTTGATGACCCGCGCACCCCAATCCGCAAGATGCCGGCTGGCAAGAGGAGCCGCGATCGCCTGCTCGAGCGAGACCACCGTCACGCCCGACAGCGGCAGCTCCGCCTCATGTCGCTCCATGCAATCGTCTCCGTCCCGCTCGCGCTTTTGTCCAGCGCAGGAGACAAGCCGACCACCCCACGCACGTTCTGTGATGACGGCATCATGCGCCTGTTTTGCCCGACGAGTCAAATCTAATTTCGTAAAATCCGCAAAACGCGATTCACAAAGTTCAATCGGTACATGGACTTGGCTACTGTGCATGGGGTTGTTTTCGCGTTTTTGTTTTAGGGGGGCCCTGTTGCCGAGACCGCACACGTCCCGCCTTTCGCATCTCGCCTCGGTTGCCAACGAACCGCCGTTCACCCACTATCCGCTCCGACTCGACATTTGGGGGGATCGATGCCGCCGTTCCGTTTCAAGAAGACCTTGGCTGCTGCGATCACGGGGATCGCCCTGGCCGTCCTGATCCACCCGGGTGAAGGCTTTGCCTACTCCCAGGAGGAGCAGCAGGCCTGCACCCCCGATGCGATGCGGCTGTGCGGCGAGTTCGTACCGAACGTCGACGCCATCACCGCCTGCATGATCCAGAAGAAGTCGCAGCTCTCGCCGCAGTGCCGGGTGTTCTTCCGCCCGGGGCCGGAGCCGGGCATGGCGGCCGCACCCCGCGCCGGCAAGCCGACCAGCATCGCGCCCAAAACCTCGAAGAAGAGCACGAAGACGGCCAAGAAGAAGAAATCCAGCGAAGGCTGACCGCGGGCACCGCGTTCCCTTTCTGAAACTCGATCATGCCCCGGGCCAAAGCGCGCAGTGCGTTTGAGGTCCCGGGCATTTGCGTGTCCGGCCCTCGTTCGC
This sequence comes from Bradyrhizobium sp. MV1.5, assembly GCF_055807615.1. Taxonomy (NCBI): domain Bacteria; kingdom Pseudomonadati; phylum Pseudomonadota; class Alphaproteobacteria; order Hyphomicrobiales; family Nitrobacteraceae; genus Bradyrhizobium; species Bradyrhizobium sp. MV1.5. The sequence goes on from NZ_JBVVPL010000008.1 coordinate 107,763, forward strand.
TCGCCCCTTGAGTCAAACTGACCCAGGCATCAGCCCCACACCAGCCACCGGACTCGTTTTGTTCGCCTCTGCGTGCGGACGCTTGCGACCAGGCGGGATGGAAACAGGCCGCGAAACGGATTGCCCGGCGAGGTTGCATTCCATTTTTTCCCGCCGCACTGCTCAAAAAACGCACGATTGCCGGCGTGAGGCCGTCGTCGCACGCAGCAGTGTGACTCAAAAGCCAACGCGCTTTGTTATTTCATGGCGCCGACATAACTTATGATAAATTTTTCTTTCCCGAATCACCGCGGTGATTCATTTTCGCCGCCTGGGGTCAATCTGGAGGCAGAGGTATGAACGTTATTGTTTTTGCATCGCGTAAAGGTGGCTCAGGCAAGAGTACGCTGGCCGCGCATCTCGCCGCGCAGATCAAGGCGACCAAGCCGATCTTGCTCGTCGATGCGGATCCGCAAGGCTCGCTCACGCTGTGGCACAAGCTGCGTGGCACCAACGAGCCGCCGATCAAGTCCGCGGTGAACTCGGTCAGCGGCATCGTCTCCGCTGCCAAGCGCGACGGTTATGAATGGGTGTTGATCGACACGCCGCCGAACCTGTCGGCCGTCGTCGACGACGCCATCCGCAACGCCACCATGGTGGTGATTCCCGCCCGTCCCGGCGTCTTCGACGTCAACGCGGTGCAGGAAACCATCCAGATGTGCCGTGCGGCGCGCAAGCCCTACGCGGTCGTGCTCAACGGTGCGCCGGCGCGCCGCGACGAGTCCGAAAGCCCGATCGTCACCATCGCCCGCGAGGCGCTGGCGAAATTCCGTGCTCCGGTGTGGGGCGGCCAGATCACCAACCGTTCGGATCTGCTGATGGCGCTGAGCCACGGCGAGGGCGCGCGGGAATATCAGGCCGAGAGCCGCGCGGCGCAGGAAATCGCAAGGCTGTGGGCGGCAATCGAGCGTTCGGTAAAGGCTATTCGCGGCACGGCGTCGGCTTCCGGCGCAATGCACAAGCAGGCGGCATAATTTTTCATAAATCATTCCCCGGACGAAAAACGCGCGGACATCCGCGCGTTTTGCGTTTTTGGAGATTGCTATGGAAGCTAGGCCACCATCAGCATGTAGAACACGATCACCGGCGACAGAGTGAGGATCACCGACCAGATGCCGGCGGCCCAGAGAATGTCCTCGGTGGTGAAGCCCTGCTCTCCAGCGTCGTAATGCGACGCCATTTTGTTATGATGATTCACAAACGCCCCCGCGATTTCTTCGCTTATGGGCATGAACGCTACATGGGATGTTTTAAAAATCCCGGTCGCAGTTTCGCGCGCTTTCGAACACAGGTGCTACCACGGGTTAACCATCCAGACCTGCGCTGGCATCACGCCAGCCAGACTCGAAACACCAGCACCGGCATCAGGCCGAGCATCACCGCCCAGAAGCCGAACGACGACACCACCAGAATTCCCCGCATTAAATCAGCCGACGCGAACATCTCTGCCGCCGTCGGGCGGATGCGTTGCCCCATGATGATTCCCCATTTGAAAAGACTTTGAATGAAGACGATAGGCGCGATTGCGTAAACGAGCCGTGGATGCGCCATGCGGCAGCAGCGAAGGCCGTTGGGGCGCGGTTAACCACGGGACACGCTCTCTCACTCCCTCTCCCCGTTCGTATGGGGAGAGGGTGGGGTGAGGGGCTATCAGCTACGCCGCGACTTGCATCCGCCGTTCGATCTCGCGGTCAAGCTGGACTGCGAGCTCGCTGCCGACCTCGACCATCGGCAGGCGCACTTCGGGGCTGTCGATCAGGCCCGTGCGCCACAGCCAGTATTTTGCCGGCGCTGGACTGGGCTCGGTGAACAACAGGCGCGTCAGGTCCGCGACCTCCTGCCAGCGCGCCAGCGCTGCATCGTGGTTGCCGCGCTTCAGCTCGGCATGGACAGCCGCAAACGTCGCGGTCTCGAGATGGGCTGACAGCACGATGCCGCCGTCGGCACCGTCGCTGAGGGCCTCGAAATAATTCGCATCCTCGCCGGTCAGCACGCGAAAGTCCGCAGGGCGGTCGCGCAGCAGCGCGATGGATTGCTCGCGGCTCGCGCCGCAATCCTTCAGGCCGATGATGTTCGGATGCCCGGCAAGCCGCAGCAGTGTCTGGTTGGTGATGTTGACCGAGGTGCGATAGGGGATGTTGTAGAGCGCGATCGGCCAGGCGGCGTGATCGGCGAGCGCCTCGAAATGCGCCAAGAGCCCGCGCTGCGACGGCCGCACATAATAGGGGCTCGCGATCAGATAACCGTCGATCGGCCAATCCGCGGTTTCGTCGAGACGCTCCTTCAGCCGCGAGGTGTCCGCGCCTGACAGTCCGAGGCAGATCGGAATCTTGCTGTGGCCGGTGGTCAGTTCGTCGCGCACGATAGCGACGAGGCGTTCGAGCTCGGCGTCGCGCAGCGTCATGCCTTCACCGGAGGTCGCCCCCAGGATGAAGCCGTCAACGGCCTGTCCGCTGTAATGCCGTGTCAGCCGCCGCAGCGACCTCTCGTCGAGAGCGCCGTCGCGAAACGGCGTTATCAGCGGCAGCCAGAGCCCGTGCAAATGTTCCTGTAGTCCGGTCATGTTCCACTCTCCTTCTCGGGAAAATCCTGAGACGAGGCACATGAAAAAACCCCGTCCAGGCGGCGGGGTTTTCGAAGTTCGGCTCGCGATGACGAAGGCTGTTAGCGCGCGCAAAAATCCGAGGTCCCCGAATGGGGGCCTCTTTTCGAGGCGACTGCCTGCGACGAGATTGCGCACGACTTCGTGATCATCTGCAAATGATGCGGGGTAAGCATGGAACTGTCAATACACGTGGAGGGCGAAGGCCGAATCCGCCAAAAAAAAGCCGGGCTCGATCGAGCCCGGCTTAAGGTATTGGCCACGTGAGGCCGACACAATCACCTTCCAAGAGGGATTACTGAACTCCCGCGCCACTGGAGGAGGGGGACAAATGCGCAACGCGAAGGCTCAGCGTAGAAACATTATGGGCTAGCCTCGCGCCCTGCATCAAGCGTCCAAGCCGCATGTCTGACATGCGGAAATCAGGACGGCCAGCGCTGCGCTTTGCTCACCACGAAGTCGCGGAACACTTGCACGCGCGCGACCGTCTTCAGCTCTTCCGGATAAACAAAATACGTATCGAGCTGGATCGAATCCGATTCGCCGAACAGCTGCACGAGGCGGCTCTGTTCTTCGATCAGATAGTCCGGCAGCGCGGCGATGCCGAGGCCCTGCTGACAGGCGCGGACGAGGCCAAGAATGTTGTTGACCCTGAAATAGGCTTCGCGCGGACCCGAGCCGTTGCGCCCCGCTTCGACCAGCCAGTTGCGGTTCTGAAGATGCGGCGCGAAGTTGCCGTCGGAGAGCGTGATGATGCGGTGGGAGTCGAGCTCCTCCAGCGTGCGCGGCGTCCCGAAGCGCTTGATGTAATCAGGCGAGCAATAAGCGTGGAAGCCCATCGCGAACAGCTTGCGCTGGATGAGATCCGGCTGCGTCGGCTTGCGGGTGCGGATCGCGACGTCGGCCTCCCGCATCGACAGGTCGAGCTCCTCGTCGGTGACGATCAGCGAGATCCGGATCTCCGGATAGAGCGCGGTGAATTCGCCGAGTCGCGGGATCAGCCAGTTGATGCCGACGCCGGGCGTGGTGGTGATCTTGAGATCCCCGCTCGGCCGCTCGCGGCTGTCGGTCAGTTTCGCGCGCGCCGCCTGCAGCTGCATGAACACGTCATGCGCGGTGCGGAACAAGAGGTCGCCCTGCTCGGTGAGGATCAGGCCGCGGGCGTGGCGGTGGAACAGCGAGACCGAGAGCTCCTGCTCCAGCGCCGAGACCTGGCGTGACACCGCCGATTGCGACAGGCCGAGCTGCTCGCCCGCGTGCGTGAAGCTGCCAGCTTCCGCCGCCGCGTGAAACACCTTCAGCTTGTCCCAGTCCATATCCGTAAATCCGTCGCGTGTGCGTGCCATGATGTCTATTCCGCTGCCGCGCGCTCGCTGGCGCGCAGGGCCAAAAATCGTTCCGCCTCGAGCGCCGCCATGCAGCCGAGGCCGGCCGCCGTGACCGCTTGACGATATGTCTCGTCGGCCACGTCGCCGGCGGCGAACAGGCCGGGGATCGAGGTGGCGGTCGAGTTCGGGGCGACCTCGACATAGCCCGACGGTTTCAGCTTGATCTGCCCGGCCACGAGCTCGGTCGCCGGGGCATGCCCGATGGCGATGAAGACGCCGTCGGTCGGCACGTCGGTCAACGCGCCGGTCTTGACGTTCTTCAGTCGCACATGAGTGACCTTGTTCGGGTTCTCGGTGCCGCAGATTTCGTCGACGGCCGAGTCCCAGACCACCTTGATCTTCGGGTGCTTGAACAGACGCTCCTGCAGGATGCGCTCGGCGCGGAAGTGATCGCGACGATGCACGATGGTGACCTGCGAGGCATGGTTGGTCAGGTACAGGGCTTCCTCGACCGCGGTATTGCCGCCGCCGACAACTACGACTTGCTTGTTGCGGTAGAAGAAGCCGTCACAGGTGGCACAGGCCGAGACGCCGCCGCCCTGGAATTTCGCTTCGGACGGCAGCCCGAGCCAGCGCGCCTGGGCGCCGGTGGCGAGGATCACGGTGTCGGCGAGATAGACGTCGCCGCTATCGCAGGTCAGGCGAAAGGGTCGCTGCGAGGTGTCGAGCTTCGTCACCAGATCGGTCTTGATCTGGGTGCCCACATGCAGTGCCTGCTTCTCCATCTGCTCCATCAGCCAAGGGCCCTGGATCACGTCGGCAAAGCCGGGATAGTTCTCGACGTCGGTGGTGATGGTGAGCTGGCCGCCTGCCTGGATGCCCTGGATCAGGATCGGCTCGAGCATCGCGCGCGCGGCGTAGATCGCCGCCGTGTAGCCGGCGGGGCCGGAGCCGATGATGACGACCTTTGCATGGACAGCGGCGGACATTTCGACGGATGCCTTTCACGGGGGACTGCAGCGCGGGCGCGGAACGTGCCGGGAGGCCTCGCGGAGGCGCTGAAATATCAGAGGTAATCTAAGCCTTCTGGTGAGCTATGCAAGAATTGCATTCCCTGTCGGCGGATTTTTCCAACAAGGAACAAAAGTCGATTGCGCTGCACGCGCAATAAAATTGCGCCAGTCATGCGGTCTGGGCTATGAGGATTGCGACAGACCCACCAATACCGCCGCAAATGCCAGGAGTTCCAATCACGTGTCGCGGAACCTAGACGAGATCGACCTGAAGATTCTCACCGAGATTCAGGCCGACGGTCGAATCACGAATGTCGAGCTGGCCAAGCGCGTCGGCATTTCGCCGCCGCCCTGCCTGCGCCGAGTCCGGGCGCTGGAGGAGGAGGGGTATATCCATGGCTATCGCGGGCTTCTGGACGCGCGCAAGCTCGGCTTCGACGTTACGGTGTTTGCCGCAGTGCATCTCTCCAGCCAGGCCGAGGCGGATTTGCGCGCCTTCGAGGAGTTCGTCCGCGCCGAGCCGCTGGTGCGCGAGTGCTGGATGCTGTCGGGCGAAGTCGATTTCATCCTGAAATGCGTCGCACCCGACATGGCTACCTTCCAGGATTTCGTCACCCATTTGACCGCCGCCCCACACGTCCGCAACGTGCGGACCTCGCTGGTGCTGCACAATTCGAAATACGAGGCGGCCGTGCCGCTGGACGTGAGGGGACGAAGGTAGCGCCTCCTCCGTCATTTCGAGCGGAGCGAAGCAATCGCTGCGCTCGCAATGACGAGGGGGAGGATCATCCCACCTCATTGCCAGCAACACACACACAACCAAAAGGCCGCGCGGTGCACGGCCTTTTTCAAATCACACGCGACGGCAAATCGCTACCGCCACTCCACCTTGGTGATCTCATAAGCCTTGGCGCCGCCGGGTGCGTTGACCTCGACGGTTGAGCCCTTCTTCTTGCCGATCAGCGCGCGCGCGAGCGGCGAGGTGATGGAGATGCGGCCCTTCTTGGCGTCGGCCTCGACCTCGCCGACGATCTGCCACACCGTCTTCTTTTCGGTGTCCTCGTCGACCAGTGTCACGGTGGCGCCGAACTTGATGGTGTCGCCGGACAGCTTCGAGATGTCGATGATGTCGGCGCGCGCCAGCTTGTCCTCGAGCTCGGCGATGCGGCCTTCATTGTGGGACTGCTCTTCCTTCGCGGCGTGGTATTCCGCGTTTTCCGACAGGTCTCCGTGCGAGCGCGCCTCGGCGATATGCTCGATGATCCGCGGACGGTCCTCCGACTGGCGCTTCTTCAGTTCTTCCCCGAGCGCTGCAAAGCCGCCCGCTGTCATCGGTACCTTTTCCATCTCTTCTCTCGTCCTTCGGTCGCGCGCGCCCTGACATGTCAGCGCGCACGCAACTTGATTCGTCAGTCTGTCCGGGGGCTCAACGCGCGTGCCGCCGAACGTTCATATGGGCTTGGCACCGGAACAGAACAACCATATGGCCGGACAGTTCCTCCGGCCATAGTGGCTTCATCGCCAATCACTTAGCGGAAGGTGGGGCCTTCCGCTCGCGATCAGGTTTCCGAAAAGTAGCTCTGCAGGGTCCGAACCTCAAGGTCCCCGCCCAGATAGGCGCGGATGCCCTGCGCGGCCGCCACGGCCCCGGAAAGAGTGGTGTAATACGGCACTTTATGCAAGAGGGCCGCGCGCCGCAGCGAACGGCTGTCGGCGAGCGCCTGCGGACCTTCGGTGGTGTTGAAGACGAGCTGGACGTCACCATTGGTGATGGCGTCGACGATGTGCGGCCGGCCCTCCAGCACCTTGTTCACCTTCTCGGTCGGGATGCCCTGGTCGGTCAGGAAGCGGGCCGTGCCCGACGTCGCCAGCACCTTGAAGCCGAGCGAATGCAGCTCGCGGACGGCCTCGGTGATGCGCGTCTTGTCGCTCTCGCGAACCGAGACGAACACCGTGCCCTTGCGCGGCACCCGCGTGCCGCCGCCGAGCTGGCTCTTGGCGAACGCCACCGCGAAGGAGCGGTCGATGCCCATGACCTCGCCGGTCGAGCGCATTTCGGGGCCGAGCACGGTATCGACCCCGGGGAAGCGGGCGAACGGAAACACCGATTCCTTCACGCCGACATGATCGAGGTTCGCCTTCTTCAGCTTGAAATCGGCAAGCTTCTCGCCGGCCATGACGCGCGCCGCTATCTTCGCGACAGGCGTGCCGACCACCTTGGCGACAAAGGGCACCGTGCGCGAGGCGCGCGGATTGACTTCGAGCACGTAGATCTCGCCGTCCTTGATGGCGTATTGCACATTCATCAGGCCGACGACGTCGAGGCCGAGCGCCAGCTCGCGGGTCTGCCGCTCCAGCTCCTCGATCATCTTGTCGTCCAGCGAGTGCGGAGGCAGCGAGCAGGCGCTGTCGCCGGAATGGATGCCGGCTTCCTCGATGTGCTCCATGATGCCGACGATGAAAGTGTCCTTGCCGTCGCAGAGGCAGTCGACGTCGATCTCGGTCGCATCGGACAGATAGCGGTCGAACAGCAGCGGGTTCTTGCCGAGCACGGTGTTGATCTGGCCGGTCTTGTCGTTCGGGTAGCGCGCCTTGACGTCCCCCGGCACCAGCTCCGGCAGCGTGCCGAGCAGGTAATCGCTGAGCTGGTTTTCCTCGCGGATGATTTGCATCGCGCGGCCGCCGAGCACGTAGGACGGGCGCACCACCAGCGGCAGGCCGAGATCGGTTGCGACCAGGCGCGCTTGCTCGACCGAATAGGCGATGCCGTTCTTGGGCTGCTTCAGCCGCAGCTTGTCGAGCACCCGCTTGAAGCGATCGCGGTCTTCCGCAAGGTCGATGGCGTCGGGCGAGGTGCCGAGGATCGGCACTTCGGCGGCTTCCAGCGCCCGCGCGAGCTTGAGCGGGGTCTGGCCGCCGAACTGCACGATCACGCCGTGCAGCGTGCCGTTGGTGCGTTCCTTCGCGATGATCTCCAGCACGTCCTCGGCGGTGAGCGGCTCGAAATAGAGCCGGTCCGCAGTGTCGTAGTCGGTCGACACCGTCTCGGGGTTGCAGTTGACCATGATGGATTCGTAGCCGGCGTCGTGCAGCGCGAAGCAGGCGTGACAGCAGCAATAGTCGAACTCGATGCCTTGGCCGATGCGGTTCGGGCCGCCGCCGAGGATGATGACCTTCTTCTTGTCGGACGGCGAGCTCTCGTCCGCAGGCGCGCCCGCGAACGGTGCCTCATAGGTCGAGTACATGTAGGCGGTGGGCGAAGCGAACTCGGCCGCGCAGGTGTCGATGCGTTTGTAGACCGGGCGAACGCCGAGCGCGTGGCGCTTCGCCGTGACCTCCGCCTCCGTCGTCTCCGCGATCACCGCGAGCCGGGCATCGGAGAAGCCCATGGCCTTGAGCGTGCGCATGCCGAAGGCGTTGCCCGGCAGGCCGTTCTTGCGGACCTTCGCTTCCATGTCGACGATGCCGCGCATCTCGCTGAGGAACCACGGATCGATCTTGCAGGAATTGAAGATCTCCTCGTCCGACCAGCCGAGCCGCATCGCCTGCGCGACCTGGAGCAGCCGGTTCGGCGTCGGCGTGCCGAGCGCAGCGCGGATCGCATTCTTGTCGTCGTCGCGACCGAGACCTTCGATCTCGATCTCGTCGAGGCCGGTGAGGCCGGTCTCGAGCCCGCGCAATGCCTTCTGAAGGCTTTCCTGGAAGGTGCGGCCGATCGCCATGACTTCGCCGACCGACTTCATCGACGTGGTCAGCGTGGTGGAGGCGCCGGGGAATTTCTCGAACGCGAAACGCGGCACCTTGGTGACGACATAGTCGATCGTCGGCTCGAACGAGGCCGGCGTGGCGCCGCCGGTGATGTCGTTGGCGATTTCGTCGAGCGTGTAGCCGACCGCAAGCTTGGCGGCGACCTTTGCGATCGGAAAGCCGGTGGCTTTCGAAGCCAGGGCGGAAGAGCGCGACACGCGCGGATTCATCTCGATGACGACCATGCGGCCGTCTTCGGGGTTGACGCCGAACTGCACGTTGGAGCCGCCGGTCTCGACGCCGATCTCGCGCAGCACCGCCAGCGAGGCGTCGCGCATGATCTGGTATTCCTTGTCGGTCAGCGTCAGCGCCGGCGCCACGGTAATGGAGTCGCCGGTGTGCACGCCCATCGGATCGAGGTTCTCGATCGAGCAGACGATGATGCAATTGTCTTTCTTGTCGCGCACCACCTCCATCTCGTACTCTTTCCAACCGAGCACGGATTCTTCGATCAGCACTTCGTTGGTGGGAGACGCATCCAGGCCGCGCTCGATGATGTCGAGGAACTCTTCCTTGTTGTAGGCAATGCCGCCGCCGGTGCCGCCCATGGTGAAGGAGGGGCGGATGATCGCGGGCAGGCCGATCTCGGACAGCGCCATCAGCGCCTGGCCGAGCGCATATTCTTGATAGCGCTTGCGGCGGTCGCTCTCGCCGAGCGTCCACTGCCGCTCGAGCTCTGCGAGCTCCGCGCCCGACGCCTTTGCGCGTTCGGCCTGGTACTTGTCGCGGAAGGCCTTCTTCAGGGCGGAGGCGTTGGCGAGCCGCGACTTCGGCGTCTCGAGCCCGATCTTGGTCATGGCCTCGCGGAACAACTGGCGGTCTTCGGCCTTGTCGATCGCGTCCGCGGTGGCGCCGATCATTTCGACGTCGAACTTTTCGAGCGTGCCTTGCTGGCGCAGCGACAGCGCGCAGTTCAGCGCGGTCTGTCCGCCCATGGTCGGCAGCAGCGCGAAGCCGCCCGGAATGACGTGACGTTCCTTCTCGATGATCTTTGCGACGATCTCGGGCGTGATCGGCTCGATATAGGTGGCATCGGCCAATTCCGGGTCGGTCATGATGGTGGCCGGATTGGAATTGACGAGGACGATGCGATAGCCCTCTTCCTTCAGCGTCTTCACCGCCTGGGTGCCCGAATAGTCGAACTCGCAGGCCTGGCCGATCACGATGGGACCGGCGCCGATGATCAGGATGGTGGTGATGTCTGTACGTTTGGGCATCAACTCTCGCCGAAGTGGAATTTGGGCACAAAAAAAGGGCGCGCCTGCTGCGCGTCCCTTTGGCCGAGAGCGCGGTGGTCCCCCCTCGCGCGCGGGGTGGGTCTTAGACCAGTTTTCGGGGCGGCGAAACCCCGAAAAACGCCCATCAACCGGCAATTTTGACCGGTTTTGGCCGGGCCTGCCAACCCCGAGCGAGATGCACCAGAACAGCCGCCGAAACGCTCAATCCGCCGACCCAGCCGAGATCGGCTGGGCTCCACGCCGCAAGCACGGCGCCGCCCAAGGCTCCGCCGATCGCAAAGCCGAGATACATGGCCGAGGCGTTGAGCGAGAGCGCGATCATCGAGGCCTGCGGCTCGATCCGGATGATGCTGGCGACCTGGGCCGGGTAGAACGCCCAGCCCGAGATGCCCCAGAGGAAGATCGCGCCCAGCACCGCATAATGCGCCTGTCCCGGCATCAGCTTCAGGACCAGCGAATGCAGGATCAGCGCGCTGGCCATGCCGGCAAGCCCGAGACCTGCCGTGGCGAGCGTGCCGAGCCGGTCGGCCAGGACGCCACCGAGCATGTTCCCGATCGCGGCGGCGCCGCCGAACACCAGCAGCGCGAGGCTGATCTGCGACGCATCGAATCCAAGGCCGCGCAGCGGGATCGCGAAATAGGTGAACACTGTGAAGCCGCCGAGCGCCCATAAGATCGTGATCAGAAGCGCGGTCAGGACATTGCGGTGACGCGCCACTGCCAGCCGATCGCCGAGCGAGGCCGTGTTGCGCGGCAGGCCGCGGGGCAGGCCGAGCAGCAGGCCGGCGAGCGCAACGGCGCCGATCAGCGCGACCATGGCAAAGGTCGCGCGCCAGCCGAGCAGGCTGCCGACGAGATTGCCGAGGGGAACGCCGATGACGGTCGCAACCGTGAGGCCGGAGGTGACGAGTGCCACCGCACGGCCGCGCCGCTCCGGCGCGGCGACGGCCACCGATACGGCCAGCGCGGTCGGCATGCACAGCCCGGAGCCCAGCGCCATCAGCATGCGCGAGGCAAGCAGCAGAGCGTAGTTGGAGGCCACCATCGCCGCGAGGTTTCCGGCGATGAAGGTCAATAGCGCCAGGGCCAGCACGGTGCGGCGGTCGATATTGTTCAGCGTCACCGCCAGGATCGGCGAGCCGACCGCATAGGTGAGCGCGTAGGCCGTGACCAACTGCCCGGCGGCGGGGACGGAAATCGCCAAGTCCGTTGCGATAGACGGCAAAAGCCCAGCAATGACAAAGCCTTCCGTGCCGATCGCAAAGGCCGCCAAGGCCAACCAGAACACGCTCATCCGAGAATTCCCTATGTTCAATGTTTATTGAACTATCGATGGGGCCGGGTCAGGAGTCAATTGGTTCAAGAACTATTGAACATCGAGGCCATTCCGCTATGATCTTCAGACCATGAGCCGCACCCCACCCCACCCCGCCCGCGAGCAGATCGAACTGCCGATGGTTCTGGATTGCCTGAGCGATCCGATCAGATTGGCGATCGTGTACCAGCTCGCGCAGCAGGAACGTGTCAGCGGCGAGCTGTGCTGCGGCGATTTCAACGGGCTCAGCGGCAAGTCGAATCTGGCCTATCACTTCGCCAAGCTACGCGAATGCGGCCTGATGCAGACCCGCGTGGCCGGCACCAACCGCTTCATGCGGCTGCGCCGTGAGGATCTGGACGCACGTTTTCCGGGCCTGCTCGATGCCGTCATCACCTCCGCCGCAAAGGATGCCGACCGGCTGCGGCTTGTGTCGGAATGTGAAGTGGTTGAGGCTGATTGAGGATTGAGCGGCCAGTCCGTCTACGCTTGCGCTTCGCTCCAGCTGCGCCGGACACGCTTCGCCCCTGCGGGTCTTGCGTGGCTGCGCCACGCGTAGCCCCGAAGGGGCGAAGCGTGGAGACCCGGCCTGGATTTGAACCAGGATAAAGAGCGATGCATCGCCCTCGCGTAGACACTTCCGCCACCGGGCCGCGGCGATCATTGCCGATCGGGGTGCGACAAGCCACCTCAGGCAGACGTTATGCTTAACGGATCCAGGGAGCTTACCGAACCCAGGAAGCTTACCGAACCAATGGCGGCCGCGCGACGAACGTCATGCGCCAGCTATTGTGGCCGATATTGCGGTGAGCGCGCTGGACCGCGAAGCCGGCTGCCTTCAGCTTGGCGGTGATCTCCTCCTCACTGTAGCGTTGCAGCCCGATGCGCGTGCGCAGCTGACGGTAATCTGACAGTGCGGTGCTGATCAGCCCGATCAGCGCATCTTTGAAAAAGCCGTGCCGCAGGCCGAAGCTGAGCAGCGCCGTGACGTCCCTGAGCATGCCGACATTGGGCTGGAGGACATCGCCCAGCACGAGCTTGCCCGCGGGCTTCAGGATACGGCGGAAGTTGAGGAGCGCGGCGTCGAGCTCGTCCGGCGTCATGTATTGCGCGACCGAGTTCATCACGACGAGATCGATCGACTGCTCCTGCATCTTGCGGACGTCGTCGAGCGAGCGGACGCGGATCTTCGTATTCGGGGCAAACCGCGCGATCAACCGCCCGCGCACGCCCGGCGCGGGCTCGGCCAGGATCAGCTGGGCGCAGGCCGCCGCGACCTGGCTCGCGGACAGCGCCTCGCCGCAGGCATAGTCGAGCACGGTCGCCTCGGCCGAAGAGATGTAGCCGATGATGTCCCGCGCGATGATCTGAAAGTGCAAGTCGCGATGCAACTTGCTGACATAGATCGTATGCGTCGAGTCGTAATAATCGATCCAATCGTCCATGGTCGTCGAGGGCCCCGGCCAAACGGTTCCGCTGAAGGAACCGGCGCTGCCCGCCTGCGTTAGGGGTGCGGCGGCGCGCCGTCAATGTCCGCGTCCTAACAGGAAGGTTTCCCGTGAGCAAAGCCCCACAAAAGGTCTCGCCCGACCTCGACACCCCCACCGATCTGTCGTCCCAGGCGGTCAGCAAGGTTTCGGAGGCACTCAACGTGCTCCTGGCCGACGCGTTCGCGCTGTATCTGAAGACCAAGAATTTCCACTGGCATATCAGCGGCCGGCATTTCCGCGACTATCATCTGCTGCTCGACGAGCAGTCGGACCAGATCTTCGCCACCACCGACCAGCTCGCCGAGCGCGTCCGCAAGATCGGCGGCACCACGCTGAAATCGATCGGCCAGGTCGCGAAACTCCAGACCATCAAGGACAACAACGAGGACTATGTCCCGCCGCGCGAGATGCTGCGCGAGCTGATGCAGGACAACAAGCATGTCGCCGCGGCAATGCGCAAGGCACACGAGGTCTGCGACGACGCCGGTGACGTCGCCAGCGCCAGCATCCTCGAGAACTTCATCGACGAGACCGAGCGCCGCACCTGGTTCCTGTTCGAAGCCACGAGACAGGAAGGCGGCAACGAGGCGTAAGGGCACGCTGGATTCCTTCCACGTCGTCGTCCCGGCGAAGGCCTGGCGAAGGCCGGGACCCATACCCCCAGGGAGAAGTTGTGGCGCGAGATGCGCAATAGCGAATCTTCGCCAAGCTACCTTTCGTGGCTATGGTCCCGGCCTTCGCCGGGACGACTGCGGAGTTTGTTGGAGGAGCGCCGCTAGTACCGCCACAACCGCATCAGCGCCCCATCCTTGCCCGTCACCGGATCGGCCGGCGGCAGCGCGACGTTAGGAATCGTCTTCAGCGCCTTGGCGTGGTTCTCCGGTGTTGCGCGGGTGATCTCCATCTTCGCGCCCGGCGGATAGGCGCCGATCACGCAGAAATCCGCGCTGGCCTTGATGCGTTGGTGACCTGTGCCGGCGGGCAGGATCGCGACGTCGCCGGCCTTGATCTCCAGCTCCTGGCCATGGTCGCCGCCGAAGCGAACGCGCGCGCTGCCACGCGCAACGCCGAGCACCTCATGCACCGTCGCGTGATAATGCAGATAATCGAAGACGCCATTGCGCCACGTGCCGCCCCAGCCGTTCGCTTCGAACAAGCGTTCGATCGTCTCTTCCGGCTGTCTGGAATCGAGCTTCACTGCGGCCTGGTAGACCAGGAAGGGGAGGATATTGTTCGGCACGAGCCCGTCATCCTCAAACACGATGGCGAGCGGCTCGGCATTGTCGCGGACGACGGACATAAGGGGCTCCTGCGTGACCGTAGCAGTGATCAACGATAGGAGTTGAGCGGCGTTCCTCGTTCCGCTGTCATTCCGGGTTCGCGCTGCGCTGCGCCCCGGAACGACAAAAGCCCGGGAGAAGGCCCGGGCTCGATGTCGTCAAAGCAGTCGCAGGAGAGCGCGCGCCTTACGCGCTCTTCTTCTGCCGCATCAGGTCCGCAAAACGCTGGAACAGATAGTGCGAGTCGCGCGGACCCGGTGAGGCCTCGGGGTGGTACTGCACCGAGAACACCGGCTTGCCGTCGAGCTGGATGCCGCAATTGGAGCCGTCGAACAGCGAGATGTGGGTCTGGGTCGCGCCCGTCGGCAGCGTGCTCTCGTCCACGGCAAAGCCGTGATTCATCGAGGTGATCTCGACCTTGCCGGTGGTCTCGTCCTTCACGGGATGATTGGCGCCGTGATGGCCCTGGTGCATCTTCTTGGTCTTGGCGCCGACCGCGAGGCCGAGCATCTGATGGCCGAGGCAAATTCCGAATGTCGGCGTGCCAGATTTGATCACGTCCTGAATCACGGGCACGGCATATTTGCCGGTCGCGGCCGGATCGCCGGGACCGTTCGACAGGAACACGCCGTCCGGCTTCATCGCCAGGATGTCCTCGGATGATGTCGTCGCCGGGACCACCGTCACCTTGCAGCCGACGCCGGCGAGCAGGCGCAGAATGTTGCGCTTGATGCCGTAGTCGATGGCGACGACGTTGAACTCAGGCTTGTCCTGACGGCCAAAGCCCTTCTCCCACAGCCACGGCGTCTCGTCCCAGGTGAAGCGCTGGCCGGAGGTGACCATCGGCACGAGGTCCATGCCTTCGAGGCCCGGCCATTCGCGCGCTTCTTCCTTCAGGCCGTGCAGGTCGAACTCGCCGTCCTTGGCGTGCGCGATCACGGCGTTGGGCATGCCCTTGTTGCGGATCAGCGCGGTCAGCGCGCGGGTGTCGATGCCGGAGAGGCCGATGATGCCGCGGGCCTTCAGCCACTGGTCGAGGTGCTTGGTGGCGCGGTAGTTCGAGGGATCGGTGATCGCGGTGCGCAGGATCACGCCGCGCGCGCCTGGTGTCGCGGCCATGTTCACCGTCTCGATGTCGTCGTCATTGGTGCCGACATTGCCGATATGCGGGAAGGTGAAGGTGATGAGCTGGCCGGCATAGGAGGGATCGGTGAGGATCTCCTCATAGCCGGTCATCGCGGTGTTGAAGCAGACCTCGCCGACGGCTTGGCCTTCGGCGCCGAGGCCAAAGCCTTCCAGCACCGTACCGTCGGCAAGCACCAACAGCGCGGTCGGTTTGTGGTCCGGCCAGGCGGGATCGTTGTCATGTTGTGTCATGAGCCCGGTTCATAGTCCCCGCGGGCGCCCGCGTCAAAGCGGAGATGTGGCGATTCACATGCGTTTTTGCATATTTGACAGGTCGCCTTGGGCCCCTAAGCTCCGCGGCATAATTTCCGGCAAATTCGGGGGCTTCGGAGGCAATAATGGACCAGACGACGCCGATTTTGCTGGTTCCGGGACTAGCCTCCTCGGCCCGGATCTATGCGCCGGTGATCCCGGCGCTGTGGCGGTTCGGCCCGGTGATGGTCGCCAACCATGTTCGCGACGACAACATGGCGGCGATCGCCCGGCGGGTGCTGAGCGAGGCGCCGCCGCGCTTCGCGCTCGCCGGCCATTCCATGGGCGGCTACATCGCGCTGGAGATCATGCGCCAGGCGCCCGAGCGGGTGACGAAGCTGGCGCTGATCAACACTCAGGCGCGGCCCGACACGGAGGAGGCGACCGCGCGCCGCCGCGGCCTGATGGAGCGGGCCCGGCGAGGCGAGCTGCGTGCCGCGCGCGAGGAGATGTTTCCCGAACTGGTACATCCGTCGCGCCGCGACGATTCCGGCATTCGCCAACTCGTCCACGAGCAGGGCGAGGACGTGGGCGTCGAAGGCTATCTGCGGCAGCAGACCGCGATCATCGCGCGGGTGGATTCACGGCCGACGCTTGCCACGATCAAATGCCCGACGCTGGTGCTGACGGGCGATGCGGACAACACGATTCCCAACGCCTTCTCGAAGGAGATGGCGGAGGGCATTGCCGGCGCAAGGCTCGTCGTTCTGGAGAATTGCGGACATCTGCCGCAGCCGGAGCAGCCTGCGGCGACGGTGCGGGCGCTGGTCGAATGGCTGGGAACCCCGGTTGTCTCGGGGCCGCGAACGGCCTAGATCAGGCGTCGGATATGCGAAGGGGTCACGATCATGCTGCGCGACGACATCAACAATGCGGTCAAGGAGGCCATGAAGGCCAAGGAAGAGCGCAAGCTGTCCACGCTGCGCATGGTCAACTCGACCATCAAGAACGCCGACATCGAGGCGCGCGGCAGCGGCAAGCCGCCGCTCTCGGACGCGGACCTGCTCGGCGTATTCCAGAAGATGATCAAGCAGCGCCAGGAGTCGGTCGAGCTCTACGAGAAGGGCGGCCGTGCCGAGCTCGCGGCGCAGGAGCGCGAGGAGATCGCGGTGATCTCGGCGTATCTGCCGAAGCAGATGTCGGACGACGACGTCAAGAAGGCGATCTCGGACGCGATCGCCGAGACCGGCGCCGCCGGCATGAAGGACATGGGCAAGGTGATCGCCGTGTTGAAGACGAAGTACGCCGGCCAGATGGATTTCGGCAAGGCCTCTGGTTTGGTGAAGGCTGCGCTGACGGGCTAGTTCTTGCCCTCTCCCCTTGTGGGAGAGGGTGGATCGCCGCGTAAGCGGCGAGACGGGTGAGGGGTCTCTCTCCGCGTGTACCATTCTCACGACATGAATTTGCCGATAGAAACCCCTCATCCGGCGCTTCGCGCCACCTTCTCCCACAAGGGGAGAAGGTGCACCTTTGATGCGGCGCCCGTTCGGTCTACTCTCTCCCGATAGACAAATCGGGAGCAACCGATGACTGCCATAGAACCGTTTCGCATTGCCATCAGCGACGACATTCTCACCGACCTCAAGTCGCGCCTCGCCCGGACACGCTGGCCGGAGGCGGAGCTCGTCTCCGACTGGAGCCAGGGTGCGCCGCTGAAATGGATCCAGGAGATCTGCACCTATTGGGCTGATGGTTACGACTGGCGTGCGCGCGAAGCAAAACTCAATCGCTTCGAACAGTTCACCACCGAGATCGACGGGCTCGACATCCACTTCCTGCATGTGCGCTCGAAGGAGCCGTCGGCGCTGCCGCTGATCATCACTCATGGCTGGCCCGGCTCGATCGTCGAATTCCAGAAGGTGATCGCGCCGCTGGTCGATCCTGCCGCGCATGGCGGCAATCCTGCCGATGCTTTCCACGTCGTCTGTCCATCGCTGCCGGGCTTTGGGTTCTCCGGCAAGCCGAACACCACCGGCTGGGGCGTCGATCGTATCGCCGCGACCTGGGCCAGGCTGATGGACCGGCTCGGCTACGCGCGTTATGGCGCGCAGGGCGGCGACTGGGGCTCGGCGGTGACGACCTCGCTTGGCATGCAGGACGCCGAGCATTGCGCCGGCATCCACGTCACGCTTGCCTTCAACGCCGCGCCGAAAGTCGAAGGCGAACCGACACCGGAAGAGAAGCGCGCGCTCGCCGGCCTCAAGCATTACGTCGACCTCGACTCCGGCTATTCGAAGCAGCAATCCACGCGGCCGCAGACACTCGGCTACGGTCTGACGGATTCGCCGAGCGGGCAGGCGGCCTGGATTCTGGAAAAATTCTGGGCCTGGACCGATTGCAACGGCCATCCCGAGAACATCTTCACCAAGGACGAGCTGCTCGACAACATCATGCTCTATTGGGCGACGGAGACCGCGACCTCGTCGGCGCGGCTCTATTGGGAAAGCTTCGGCAAGCGCCGGACCACGCCGGTCGTGAAGGTGCCGACGGGCGTGGCTGTCTTCCCCAAGGAGATCATCACGCCGGTGCGGCGCTGGATGGAGCCGAACTTCCACAACATCACGCATTGGAGCGAGATGGAGAAGGGCGGGCATTTCGCCGCATTCGAGCAGCCGGAGCTCTATGTCGGAGAGGTCCGCAAGTTCTTCGCGACGGTGCGGTAGGATCGATCCCATGCTCACCGAAGCCAGGACCTACGACGAACTCTACGGCAATTTCCGCTGGGAGATCCCGGCGCGCTTCAACCTGGCGGAGGCTTGCTGCGATCGCCACGCCGACGGCACCGGCCGGCTGGCGTTGGTCTATGTCGATGAAAGCGGCGCCATCACGCGCACATCCTTCGACGAGGTCGCGGAGATGTCGCGCCGCTTCGCCAATGTGCTGAAGGCAGATGGTCTTGCCCGCGGCGACCGCGTCGCGGTGTTCCTGTCGCAGTCGCTGGAGCTGCCGATCGCGCACATGGCGGCGTTCCGTTCGGCGATGATCTCCATTCCGCTGTTCGCATTGTTCGGCGAAGACGCACTGGAATTCCGCCTGTCGAACTCGCAAGCCAAGGCGATCGTCACCGACGCGGGGGGCTGGGAGAAGCTTTCGAAGATTCGCGACCGTCTGCCGGAGCTGAAGAATGTCTATATCGTTGGCGAACGAACGCCGGCGAGCACGACATCGTTCTGGAATTCGCTCAAGGCTGCATCGCCCGACTTCACGCTGGTAGACACGTCTGCGGACGATCCCGCGCTGATTATCTACACCTCGGGCACGACGGGCAATCCGAAGGGCGCGCTGCATGCGCATCGCGTCGTGCTCGGACATCTCCCCAATGTCGAGATGTGCCACAACTTCCTGCCGCGCCCCGGCGATCTGATGTGGACGCCGGCGGACTGGGCCTGGATCGGCGGCCTCATCAACGGCCTGTTCGCGTTCTGGTATCACGGCATTCCCCTGGTCGGCCACCGCGCGCGAAAGTTCGAGCCGCAAGCGGCGATGCAGATGATGGTCGATCTCGGCGTGCGCAATGTCTTTCTGCCGCCGACTGCGCTGAAGCTGATGCGGCGGGCTGGGGTGACGCATTCCGGCGTCAAGCTGCGCAGCATCTTTACCGGCGGCGAGTCCCTCGGGGGCGAGATGCTCGGCTGGGTACGCGAGACTTTCGGCATCGACGCGCATGAGGTGTTTGGCCAGACCGAATGCAATCTCGTGATCGGCAGCAACGCGAATCTGTTTCCGATCCGCCCCGGTTCGATGGGCAAGGCGACGCCGGGTTTCGATGTCCGCATCGTCAACGACAGAGGCGAGGAGCAGCCGAGGGGACAGCGCGGCATCATCGGCGTGCGCCAGCCCTGTCCTTGCACGATGCTCGAATACTGGCGCAATCCGGAGGCGACGGCGAAGAAATATGCCGGCGAGTTCCTGCTCACCGGCGATCTCGGCGTGCAGGACGAGGACGGTTACTTCTGGTACGTCAGCCGCGAGGACGACGTCATCACCACCGCCGGCTATCGCGTCGGCCCGTCCGAGATCGAGCACACGCTGATGAAGCACCCGGCGGTGGCGATGGCGGCGGTGGTCGGCATCCCCGATCCGATCCGCACCGAATCGATCAAGGCCTGGATCGTGCTGCGCCCGGGCTTCGCCGCCGGCGACGCACTCGCGCGCGAGATCCAGGAGTTCGTCAAGGTGCAGCTCGCCGCCCACGAATACCCGCGCTTCGTGGATTTCGCGGAGACACTGCCGATGACCGCCACCGGAAAGGTGCTGCGGCGCGAGCTGCGGGCGAGGGGTTAGCTTCCTGCAATGGCAAAGACGTCTCAAGCCGCGGGGCTTCACCGCGCGTCACTTGCGAAGCTGCACGATCTCGATGCGGCGCTGGAGCTCATGTATTACGGCTGGCGCGGGATGACACTCGAAGCCGACGCGTATCTCGCCAAGCAGGGACTGTCGCGGCCGCACCATCGCATCCTCTACGTGGTGGCGCGCCGGCCCGATATTGCGATCGGCTCGCTGATCGAGATCCTCGGCATTTCCAAGCAGGCCCTGAACCGGCCGCTCAATTTGTTGCTGGAGCGCAAGCTCGTGAACTCGAAACGCTCGCCCGAGCAGCATCGCTCGAAACTGCTGCGCCTGACTGCCGCGGGGCAGCGCATCGAGCAGCGTGCATCGGACCACGAGCGCAAGGTGCTGCGCGAGGCGTTCGATCGCATCGGAGCGACCGGTGCGGCTGCGTGGATGGGCGTCATGGAGGCGATCGCCGACACCAACTGACGATTCCTGACGTCAACATGGTTGACATGAGGACTGGGCTTTGCCACTTTCCTGGCCAACGAGCCGTGGGAGGGCTCCGCCATGCGTCTTTCGGATATCGTGCTGCTCCTCAACGCGCTCTGGTTCGGCGGCGCCTTCATCCAGTTCAGCATTGCGCAAGCCAACACGCTGAAAATTCTCGTACCGCGCGAGGAGCGCGCCAATCCGATCGCGCCGACATTGTCGGCCAGCGTGGCATTCCTCGGCGGCATCAATCTGCCGATCGGCCTTCTGTCGCTCTATCTTCTGGCAGCCCGACCGGTCTTCTTCCAGCCGGTCGAAGCGCAGCTGGTGCTGTTCCTGTTCTTTGCCGCCTGCCATTTCAGCCAGTTCGCCTACAACCTTCCGGTCCTGCTGCGAGGAGGACGCGTCGGAGTGGCTTACTGGCCCGTGTTGAAGGGCCCGATGCTCAGGATCTTCGTCATCGACGCGGCCTTGTTCGTGGCCAATCTGGGTGCGGCGCTTCTCCTCGCGTCGCGCTCCTGACTACCGCGACGGCGTCGACAGCGCGGACCGCAGCATCGCGGCGAGGTCTCGCCGCCGGAACGGCTTGGTCAGGATGCGGGCATCGCCGATTCCATCGGGCGCCTTGACCGGATTTTGGCTGTAGCCGGAGGTGAAGAGCACCTTGAGCCCGGGCCGCAACTGGATTGCTTGCCTGGCAAGCTCCGGCCCGAACATGCCGCCGGGCATCACGACGTCGGTGAACAGCAGGTCGATGTCGCCGGACTGGCGCAACACGTCGAGCGCCGCCGGGCCGCTTGCGGCCGTGATGACGCGATAGCCGAGCGTCTTCAGCTCGCTTTCGACATAAGTTCGAACCATGTCGTTGTCCTCGACGACGAGAATGGTCTCGCTTCCTTCGCGCGCGACGATCTCTTCGGCGGGTGACGGATGCTCGTTCGGCGTCGTTGCCAGGCGGGGAAAGAACAGCCTGACGGTGCTGCCTTGTCCCGGCGCGGACTGCATCTGCACCAGTCCGCCGGACTGTCGCACAAACCCGTAGACCATGCTCAGGCCGAGCCCGGTCCCCTTGCCGACCTCCTTCGTGGTGAAGAACGGCTCGAACGCCCGGCTCGCCACCTCGGCGGTCATGCCGCTGCCGGTGTCGGTCACGGCCACCATGACATAGTCGCCCGGTCGCGGCTCGCCGTTGACGTCAAGGTCGGATTCACCGAGCGAGGCGTTGCGCGCCTCGATGGTCAGCCTGCCGCCCAACGGCATGACATCGCGCGCGTTGAGCACGAGATTGAGCAGCGCAGTCGTCAGCTGGCCGGGATCGACGCTGGTCAACCCCACATCCGGTTCGAGCGCGAAGGTGCATTCGATGTGCTCGCCCAGGGGGCGGCGCAACAACTGCTCCATCTCCTGAATCTTCTCGCTGATGTCGATGTCTCGCGGCCTCAGGGGCTGCTTGCGCGCGAAGGCGAGCAGGCTCCGCGTCAGGTCGGAGCCGCGCTCGGCGGCTGTCGCGATGTCGCCGGCGATCCGGTGCAACTCCTTGTTCCCCGCCAGCCTGTCGGCAAGATGCTCCGAATTGCCGAGAATGACGGTGAGGAGGTTGTTGAAATCATGCGCCACGCCGCCGGTGAGCTGGCCCATGGCCTCCATCTTCTGGGATTGGCTGAGCTTCTGGTTGAGGTCCGCGATGGCCGCGCGTTGCTGCTCGAGCGACTCGGCGGTGCCGTTGAGCAGGGTCATCAATCCGCCCAGCTCGCCAAGCGGATGGGGAGGGGGAATTCGCGCGCTGAGATCTCCGAGCCCGAGTCTCTTCGCCATGTTGGCGAGCCGCCCGACCTGGCGGCCGACGCTCACTGTCGCGAGGATCCATACGCCGGCCAGCAGCAGCAGCAAGGCCACCGCGAGGATCGCCATGTCCTCGTAGAGCCGGCGATTCGCCGCCGCGACCAATCCGTCCTTGGAGCGTCCGACCAGGATGTAGAGGCCGGCATCACGGATCGAAGGCGAGTGGGCGACGGCCCAGACCTGCGTGCGGCCGTCGCGATCGGTCACTTCCTGAAATGCTTTTTGATCGGGAGCCGTCGCGAAGCGGAGCAGGTCGGATCCTGCAATCGACGCGCCCACGGGCGCGGACCAGCCGGCTGTCGAGGGGGCGACGAGAACGGTGCCCTTGGCGTCGATGAGCAGGATATCCTTCTCGGCGAGCAGCCGCTTGTGGTGATACTCGGCGAATTTGCGCAGGTTGAACGAGGCGAGCAGCACCAGCTTCAGCGCGCCCGCCTCCGATCGCACCGGATATGCGATCTGGAGCACCGATGTTCCGGTCAGCCGGCCGAATACCGGCTCAACCACGACGCTGCGCGAGACCAGGGCCTGCCTGAAATAGGCGCGATCCCTCAGATCGAGGGTGCGGTTGGTCCGCAGCGAGTCGCAGAACAGGCTGCCGTCCGGATCGATGGTCAGGATTCCCGTAAACTGAGGGTATTCCTCGCGCACATCCGACAGAAACGCCGAGCACGCCGCCTTGTCGCGCGTGTCGAGGTCGCGCGCACGGGCCAGACCGTAATGAAGCTGCGCGGTGCCTTGAATCTTCTCGCCCAGATCACTCGCAATGTCGTCGGCCGAGGCTGCCAGATTGGCTAGGGCGGCGTTGATTTCGCTGCTCCGGTTCTGCACGAAACGCAACCCGACGAGGCTCGCCGGCACCAGCATGGCCGCGATGACGAGTATCAGTAGCCGGGTACGCAAGCTCATCGGTGGGACGGTCCATCCTGGTCATCGCGCGTTCGTTCAAAGACCCAATTTGCGGCACCACCCTCCGCTCAGTCCATAGGCAAGGGGCCGAAAAAGTCCTCGACGGGGAAAGATTTCGGGCCGCGTGCACCACGGATGAGCCTCCTGAAGGGAGCGCCGCCGACGGCGCGGCGGTTTTCCCGGGTCTGCGCCGGCGGCTTCGGGATACCGTCGTCCGGCCGCCAACTCGCGTGCGTGCCGGCTGCGGGGACGCTAAGATCGATGTCAATCCGCGTGCGACGAAGATCGCGCTGTCCAACGAGGAGGAAGCTGATGTCTATTTCGGGCAAGGTCGATCCGGTGGTGCGTCCCGTCGCGGCGACCGATATCGCCGAGGCGCTGGTCGAGGGCCTGCGTGATTTCCAGGCGCTGCCGCTTTACGGCCTCTGCTTCGGCGGGCTCTACGCCGCCGGCGGCATCGCCATCATGCTGTGCTTCACCGCGTTCGGCATGGTCTATCTGGTCTATCCGCTCGCCGCCGGCTTCGCGCTGCTCGGGCCATTCGTGGCGATCGGTCTCTACGAAGTCAGCCGCCGTCGCGAGCGCGGCGACCCCGTCTCGCCCGGCGCGATCTGGTCGGCCGTGCGCGCGCGCAGCGAGATCGGCTGGATGGCCTTCGTCACGCTGTTCGTGTTCGTGGTCTGGATGTATCAGGTGCGGCTTCTGATTGCGCTGCTGCTCGGCCTGCATGCCTCGTTCTCGAGCCTGCAGGAATTCATGACGGTGGTGCTGACCACGAACGAGGGCCTGCTGTTCCTCGGCATCGGCAATGCGGTCGGCGCGGTGCTGTCGTTGATCCTGTTTTCGCTGACCGTGGTGTCGTTTCCGCTGCTGCTCGATCGTGAGGTCGATTTCGTCACGGCGATGGTGACGAGCGTGCGCGCGGTCGTGGCCAGCCCGCTGCCGATGATTGGCTGGGCCGCGGTGATCGTGATGGTCCTGATCGTCTCGGCGCTGCCGTATTTTCTGGGGCTGGTGGTGACGCTGCCCGTGCTCGGGCACGCGACCTGGCATCTTTATCGGCGGATCGTGGTGCCGGTGGCGTAACAGGCAGCCGGACGCAACGGCAGCGAGCTATTCGCCCGTTGCCAGCCGGCGCGCGCCGGATGAGGTCAGTTCGAGGGCGCCGAGGCGCCTGATCGCATAACCGAGGTTGGTCAGGCGCTCGCCGTGCGCTTGCGGAATTTCGCCTTGCGCCTTGCCCTTGGCGATCTCGGCCAAGGACGCAAATTCATTGGCGCTGAGCGCAACGCTGCTGTCTGCCATCAGGCAACCTCGTCGGTCCATACCTTGAAATTGACCAGCTTATTCGGACCGAAGGTCTGGGTGATCGGGACGTCCGCGGCATCGCGTCCTTGCGCGATCAGCACGCGGCCGATCCGGGGCGTGTTGTTGCGGGGATCGAACATGTGCCAGCTTCCGCCGAGATAAGCCTCGAACCAGCCGGCGAAATCTCCCACGGCCCAGGGCTTCGGCGTGCCGATGTCGCTCAGATAGCCGGTGCAGTAGCGCGCCGGGATGTTCATGCAGCGGCAGAACGCGATGGCAAGATGAGCATAGTCGCGGCACACCCCCTTGCCTTCGTCGTAGGCCTCCCGCGCCGTCTTGGTTGCGCGTGCGTGCTCATAGCCGAAAGCGATGTGACGATGAACGAAATCGCAGATGGCCTGGACCCGCGCCCAGCCCGGCTGAGTGTGCTCGAACAGTTTCCATGCGATATCCGACAGGCGGTCGGTTTCGCAGTAGCGACTGCCGAGCAGATAGACGAGCGTGTCGGTCGGCAGCGCCTCGACGGCGTGCTGAGCTGCGTTCGGAAACGCCGGGTCGGGCAGGCCGCTGTCGCTCACGACCCCATCGCCGGCAAGGCGAAAGGCGCCGGCCGGCGCCACGATCCGGCTGCACCAATTGCCGAAGAGGTCGCGATAGGGGGTGATCGGCACCGAGGGTCTCGTGGTCAGCAGGTCGGGCACGATGACGTCGGAGGCGCGGGTGAAGTGCGTGCCCAACACCATGATCATAGGCGTGGGCTGCGGGAATTCGTACAGCATCTCAAACCCGACGCGGAGCTTCATACGATTTTCCCTTGGCTAAGCTCGTAACATGGCTACGAAGCGGCCGATCACAAGGCTTTGACGGCCTATTCGGTCGCGCGGGGCATTTGGCGCCTCAAAAGCGCGACACGGGCGAGAAAACGATAGCTAATTGCTGCGATTGCGCGCACGGTGCGGGAATGTCGAAAGATCTGTCGTTTCTGCGCCTATGCAGCGCCACGACTATTCGCGCGACGTGAAGCGCCTCATTCCCTCGCACCGGCGGAGCCGACCCGTAGCGACGTCGTAACAGCGGTCGTCGCGCATATTGCCCGCTCCAGCGGGTGAGTTGGACGCGGCAGCCTCGTGCCGCAGACGCCTGAAGGTTTCACCGCGATCGATCATGAGATCGAACGCCAACCGAAAGCACCCGATGCAAACTCAACCGATGCAAGCTCTCTCGCCACGGCACGTCAAGACAGAAGAAGCGCTCCGGCTCGGCGTCGAGTCGGGCTGGTACGCGATCAAGGTCAGCGGGACCTTTGTCTCGGGCCCGCACGATTCGGAAGCGGATTGCAGTCGCAAGATCGACGAAATCAATCCGCCGGTGAAGAAGAAGCGATGACGGCGCGGAGTTCGCCCGCTACGGCGTCTTGATACCCATTGCCTTCAACGCTTCCAGCATCTGCGCCGGCGGCGCCATCTTGATCTGCGGCGCCTTGCCCGTTTCCAGCAGGCTCTTCAGCCCCGACAGGATTGCGGGCCAGCCGGTGCGGCCGCCGGACAGGATGTCGTCGCTGAGCGAACGATCGTGACGTTCGCTCATGGTGAGGCGGACGGCCTCGCCGGCTTGTTCGATCTCGTAAGTGACAAGCGTGGTGCCGAGCTTCGCGACGAGGTCGGGCCAGTTGACGTTCCACGTCACCGTCAGCTTGTTCGGCGGATCGTATTCGAACACATCGCCCGAGATGTGTTCCGATCCGTCAGGCGCGCGCACGACGAATTTGCCGCCGAGTCTTGGCTCCATCTCAACCGCAAAGCCGGAAAAATATTTGCGGCTGAACTCGGCGGAGGTCAGGGCCTCCCACACCTTGTCCGGCGTCGCGGCGATGTAAATCGTGTAGACGGTGAGCGGCTTGAACTGATCGAGGTTCATCTTGCATCGAATCCCTTGTTGAGGGCTGCGCGCGGAATGGCCAGCACTTTGCCGCTTTCCAGCAGGCTCTTGAGACCGGACAGGATCGCCGGCCAGCCGTTGGAAACGGCGCCGAGATATTTGCCGCCTTCGACGAAGCCGTCATGCAGCACGGTCAAACGCACGAGCGAGCCGAACGGTTCGATGGTGAACACGACGCGCGATATCGGTTCGCCGCGCAGCTCCTCGTATTTCTGGTGCTTGAAGCTGTAGGACAACCGCCGCGGCGGATCGGCTTCGAGGATCTCGCCGGAATCGGTAGTCTCGCCGTCCAGCAGCAGCGCGAAAGGGGAGCCGATTTTCCAGTCGGATCTGACCTCAGCGCCAAACCAGTATTGCTTGGTGAACTCGCTCGATGTCAGCGCCTCCCACAATCTCGTTGGCGTGGTCTCGATGTAGGTGACATAGACGAATTGCGGATTACTCATCACGCTTCTCCAACTGGCGTTTCAACTCGCCGAGTGCGGCGAGCTTGCCGCGCTCGAATTTCTTGATCCAGCGTTCGCCGATCTGATGGATCGGAACCGGATTGAGATAGTGCAGCTTCTCCCGGCCGTGCCTGATGGTCGTGACCAGATTGGCCTCTTCCAGAATCGCAAGGTGCTTGGTCACCGCCTGGCGCGTCATCGCGAGACCTTCGCAGAGCTCGTTCAGCGTCTGGCCGTTCCTGGCGTGAAGCCTGTCGAGCAGCGACCGTCGTGACGCATCGGCGAGCGCTTTGAAGACCTCATCCATGGCCGCGATAATATGCAACCGAATGGTTGCCTGTCAAGATGGTGATGTAGCGCGTGGTGCTCGTGTTCCTGGAGACGCGAGACGAAGACGTGGGTGACGGCGGCGCTGGACGGAAAATGAGTGCCATGCATTAATGCCCCAAACCGCTGTCAGCGAGTCCTCCCCATGATGTCTCTGCAAGCCTATCTCGCCTTCCTTGCCGCCTGCGTCGCGCTCGCGCTGCTGCCGGGGCCGATCGTCACCCTCGTCATCGCCAACGGGCTGCGCCACGGCACGCGTGCGGCGCTGACCAATGTGGCCGGTGCGCAGGCCGGCCTCGCCATCGTCATCGGCATCGTCGCGGTCGGCCTGACCTCGCTGATGGCGACCATGGGCTACTGGTTCGACTGGGTGCGCTTTGCCGGCGCCGCCTATCTGGTCTGGCTCGGCGTCAAGCTGATCTGGGCGCCGGTCGAGGGCGTCAATGTGGACCAGCCGCCGGCGCCGCCGCGCGGCGGATTCTTCCTGCAAGGTTTCCTGGTGCTGCTGTCGAACCCGAAAGTGCTGGTGTTCTTCGGCGCCTTCATCCCGCAGTTCATGGACATGAACCGCGACCACTTCCCGCAGGTCGCGCTGCTGGGGGCCACCTTCATGGTCACTGCGGTGATGACGGACGCGCTCTACGCCATCGCCGCGGGGCGGGCTCGAAAGTTCTTTTCGGCTCGCCGCACCCGCATGATGTCGCGCATCTCCGGCGGCTTCATGATCGGCGGCGGCATCTGGCTGGCGCTGACCAGGGCGAAATAGCCGCCATCGGGCTAGTCGACCAGCCTCTGCGCCCGCAGCTCCAGCTCGATCTCTGCAAAAATCCGCGCCAGCCGCTCGGCCCATTGTTGCTGGCCGGACTGGTCGGCGATCAGATCCTGGCGGATCTCGATGCCGGTGTTGACGAGACCACGGGCTTCGCCGTGCACGGGGATGGTGTAGTCGGTGAGGTCGTCCACCGCGTAGGGCTCGTTGTCGCCGACGACGAGATCGCCCTGGCCGCGCAGATGCTTGAGCAGCAGCTGCGGCAGCACGGTGTCCCGATTGTAGAGCGCGCCGATGTGCCAGGGACGCGCGACGCCGGCGTAAACGGGGGTGAAGCTGTGCAGCGACGCCAGCACCGTCGGCCGCTTGTCGTGCACGCGGCGGTCGATCGCGGCATCGATATGGCGGTGATAGGGCTCGAAAATCTCGTGTCTGCGCGCTTTGCGCTCCTGCTCCGAAATTCCCTCGTTGCGCGGGATCGCGGTTGCTTCGGAAATCACGGGGATCGAGCTCATTGCGGCGGGCGGGCGGTTGCAGTCGATCACCAGCCGCGAATAGCGCTGGGCGATCAGATGTGCGCCCAGCATCTCTGCCAGCCGGTCGGCGACCCCCGCGATGCCGATGTCCCAGGCGATATGCCGCGTTAGCTCGCCTCCCGCGACGCCGAGATCGCCCAGCGCAGCCGGCAGGACCCGTCCGTAGTGGTCCGAGGTGAGCAAAAAAGGCGACGTCCCTTGCGCATTCACCTCGTGCACCGGAAGGACGTCACCCTCGCCGAGGAGTTGATTGGTCGCCTCGATTGTGTCTAAAGCCATCCTGATTGCCTAATGAAACAGCAGTCACCCCGAAGAATCGGGCGGGATTGCTATAGATTGGTCCGCCCGACATCACCATGATTGCCTGACGATGCCGCTGCTGACGATTCATCACAAGACCGAATATCGCTACACCCGCCCCGTGGCGTTCGGCGAACACAGGATCATGCTGCGTCCGCGCGACGGGCATGATCTGCGCGTGCTCGACTCCAGGCTCGAGATCTCACCCGAGCCGATGTCGCTGCACTGGATCCACGACGTGTTCGGCAATTCCGTCGCGATCGCGAATTTCGACGAGCGCGCGGACGCGCTGGTCTTCGACTGGCACGTCACCGTCGAGCACAATCCGGTGGAGGAGTTCGCGCTGACGCCGGACGACTCGGCCTATTTCTATCCGTTCGCGTATGATGACGAGGAGTTTCCCGACCTCGTCCACTACATCACGCCGCAATATACCGATCCCGACGGCGAGATCGCGGAATGGGCGCGCGGCTTTCTCGACGAGGACGCGCCGACGCCGACCTTCAAGATCCTGAGCGGCATGACCCACGGCATCCGCGAGCGGTTCAAGTATCGCAAGCGCCACGAACTGGGCACGCAGCATCCGCTCGACACCTTGCAGTCCGGTAGCGGAACCTGCCGCGACTACGCGCTGTTCATGATCGAGGCGCTGCGCCATCTCGGCTTCGCCGCACGCTTCGTCTCCGGCTACATCTTCCTGCCGGAGGATATCGAGCAGCGCCATGTCGGCGGTGGTTCGACCCATGCCTGGGTGCAGGTCTACCTGCCGAGCGCGGGCTGGATCGAGTTCGATCCGACCAATGGCATCGTCGGCACCCGCGATCTCATCCGCGTCGCGGTCGCACGCGATCCGCGCCAGGCGATCCCGCTGCACGGCGTCTATATCGGCCCTGCGGGCGCGTTCGACGCCATGGACGTCACCATCAGGGTGGTGTCGGACGAGCAACGCAGCGGCGAGGAGCTGGAAGCGGAGGTTTCGTAGCCGCTCACCGTCGTCGTCCTGACGAAAGCCAGGACCACACTGGAATATGTGGCGCTGTCGCTCCGCATCATTCGCAGCTAAAGAGCCCCATGACCTCCAATCGTCTTTTCGTCTACGGCACGCTGATGCGCGGCTTCGATCATCCGATGGCGCGGCTGCTTGCGGGCCACGCGGACTTTCTGGGCGAAGCGACCTGCGGCGGCCGGCTCGTTCTGGTGAAGCACTATCCGGGGCTGCTGCTCTCCGATGTGCCGTCCGACCGCGTCCACGGCGAACTCTTTCACCTGCGCGTGCCCGACGAACTCTTGCGCGAGCTCGACATGTACGAGGCTTGCGGCGAGGGCTTTCCGGAGCCGACCGAATATCTGCGCAGACTGGTCGACGTGACAGACGCAGATGGCGTGACGGCACCGGCCTGGACTTACATCTACAACTGGCCCGTCACCGATCTGCCGCGCATCGAATCCGGCCGCTTCCTCGATCACTAGGCCGACAGCACTTCCTTCACCGCGCGCACGTCGACCTCGCGCTCGACATAGCTCCACTCCTCGGTCCGCCTGAGCATCGCCACCAGCTCCTCGAACAGCGAGGCGTGCGCGGGTGCGAATTCGAACCAGGTCAGGAAATCGAAGGGCCCGCCGAGGTCGCGGCAATGATAGAGCTGGCGTGCAATTGCGGGCAGGTAGCGCAGGCTGCTCGCGATGTGATGCGATTTGTCCTCGAAGATCCTGCGGCGCTCTTCCTGGGTCAGATCCCACCAGGCCTGCGACTTGCGGATCGGGATCAGCGCCGCGCTGGTTGCTTCCAGCCGGCCGAGGCCGGCCTGCACGGCAATCAGCTGCTGCTTCTCGGCGCGCTCGGTGTAGCGCAAGCTGCTTGCGGCGCCGACCAGCCGCCAGGCATTGCGCGAGGGCACGAGCGGCAGCGCGATGGCCTCGCTGTCGGTGACCGACAGCGCCGGCATGAACGCGAGGGGCTCGCCCGTCACCGGGGAAATCGAGGTGATGCGCCAACCCCCGCTCTGGCCGCCTCGGAAGGTCCTGAACATCGCCCATGGAAGCGTGGAACCGGGGCGGGTTCAAGGCCTCTGTCGAATCTTCGACCTGTGAATAGCCGGGAGAAGCCCCAAGTGCTTCGTATTTCCCGGGGCCATCCTTATATGCCTATTCGTTGGCAAAACGCCCGACTCACCCCAGAAATCAATCTGATGCGCTTCACGCCCCAATTCCTCGACGAGCTGCGTGCCCGGCTTTCGGTCTCCGAAGTCGTGGGCAAGCGCGTCAAGCTGAAGAAGGCGGGGCGGGAGTGGAAGGGGCTGTCGCCGTTCCAGCAGGAGAAGTCGCCGTCGTTTTTCGTCAACGACCAGAAGGGTTTTTACCACGACTTCTCCTCCGGCAAGCACGGCGACATCATCAGCTTCGTGATGGAGACCGACGGCCTGCCGTTCGCGGAGGCCGTGGAGCGGCTCGCCAATATGGCGGGCCTGCCGCTGCCGGCGGTGACGCCGGATGCGGCGCGTCAGGAGCAGCGGCGCCGCTCGCTGCATGACGTTATGGATCTCGCGGCGAAGTTCTTCGCCGAGACGCTGGCCTCGCGCGTCGGCGCCAAGGCGCGCGGCTATCTCGCCGATCGTGCGATCTCGCCTGCGACGCAATTGCAGTTTCGGCTCGGCTATGCGCCGTCCGATCGGTTCGCGCTGAAGGAGCATCTCGGCAAGCTCGGCGTCTCCGTCGACGACATGGTCGAGACCGGCATGCTGGTGGCCGGCAACGACATCCCGGTGCCCTACGATCGCTTCCGCGATCGCGTGATGTTTCCGATCACGGATCTGCGCGGCCGCGTCATCGCCTTCGGCGGGCGCGCGCTGGAGAAGGACGTTCCGGCCAAGTACCTGAATTCGCCGGAGACGCCGCTCTTCCACAAGGGCGACAATCTCTACAACCACCAGACGGCGCGCAAAGCCACCCAT
The DNA here is from genome assembly GCF_055807615.1 of Bradyrhizobium sp. MV1.5. NCBI lineage: Bacteria > Pseudomonadati > Pseudomonadota > Alphaproteobacteria > Hyphomicrobiales > Nitrobacteraceae > Bradyrhizobium > Bradyrhizobium sp. MV1.5. Next base: position 139,402 of record NZ_JBVVPL010000008.1, read on the forward strand.
GACGGCAGCGCGCTTATCGTGGTCGAAGGCTATGTCGACGTCATCGCCATGGTCACAGCGGGCTTTGCCGGCAGCGTGGCGCCGCTCGGCACCGCGCTCACCGAAAACCAGCTCGCGCTGCTCTGGAAGATGGCGGACGAGCCGATCCTCTGCTTCGACGGCGACCGCGCCGGCCAGAAGGCGGCTTATCGTGCCGCGGACCTCGCCTTGCCTTTCCTGGCGCCGGGCAAGAGTCTTCGTTTTGCGCTGCTGCCGGAGGGGCAGGACCCCGACGATCTCGTGCGCTCCGGCGGTCGCGGCGCGATCGAGGAGGTGATCGCGGCGGCGCGTCCGCTCGCCGAGATGATCTGGTCGCGCGAGCTCGAAGGCGGCAATTTCGCCACGCCCGAGCGCCGTGCCGCGCTGGAGGCGCGCATCAAGGAGCTCTCCAACGGCATCCGCGACGAGGTGGTGCGGCGCTATTATCGGCAGGATCTTGCCGAGCGACTTCAGCGCGCCTTTGCCCCCGAAGGCGGGCGCGGCGGCTTTGGCGGCCGTGGCAATTTCCGCCCCGGCCCGGGTCGCCAGTTCCAGCCCCGTGGTGGGGGCGGCGCGAATCGATTCGGCGGCCAGGGATTTGGTGGAGGCCGCCGCGGCCCGCCCGGTCCGATCCAGCTGCCCTCCGGACCCTACCAGGCGGCGAGCGCGCAGCTTGCGGCAAGCCCGATCATGCGCGGCCAGCGCAGCGCGATTTCCCGCCGCGAGGCCCTGATCCTGCAAATCCTGATCAACCATCCCTGGCTGCTGCACGACCATCTCGAGGAAGTCGCGGCCCTGGAGCTCGCCCATCCCGAGGTTCACAAGCTCCGGGCCGGCATCATCGCCGCCTTCGCCAACGACCATCACCATTCGCCGGACCCCGGCGAGCTCGCCGAGAAGATGCGCAGCGACCTTGAGAAGGGTGGATTTTCGCAAGCGCTTCAACGGGTTGAGGGCGGCATCACGACCGCGGCGGTGTGGGGCGCCCGCGAGGGCGCCGCACGGGACGACGTTCTCTCCACCTGGCATCAGCTGGTCGCCTTGCATCGGCAGTACCATTCACTACTTAGAGAGCTGAAAGACGCCGAGATGGCCTTGGGGGAGGATCCCAGCGAGGCCAACATGGCGTGGCTGCGCGACGTCAAGGCTCGGATAGGCGAAGTCGACGGCACCGAGGCCCTGATCGAGGGTTTTGGCGAGCTGTCGGGCCGGTTCCAGAAGAGCGTGTGATGAAAGAATCATGCGGACGGCCGGGACCGGAACCGCTAAAAGACTCGCCAAATCCGAGGTTTGGCGGCAAAAACAGGGTTAATCGAGGCTTAACGGTCTTGTAGCACTTTGGCCACCAGGCGGCCGCAGGCAGAACAGACGCGTCAGGAATGAATCCGCGCAATTGCTGTTGGCACTACACCTGCATCCGCTGCGACAAAGAGGCTCTACGAAGCGTTAGGCAAATCCGGCGAGTGAAAGGTCGGGGGTGGCGACAAGAGGTCCGCGCCGCCCTTTCCGTGTCGAGATCTGACGAAGCGAGAGCATCGAGCAACAGGTTCAAGTGATTTCACGCGGGCGCGGCGAACGTCTGTGTGAAACGCGTTTAGGAGCAATGGATGGCCACCAAGGCAAAGACGCTGCAGGCGAAGGACAAGGAAAAAGACGACAAGGCAGCGGACGCGCCGGAGAAGGACTCCCAGGACGCGCCCTCGCCGTTGCTCGATCTGTCCGACGCGGCCGTGAAGAAGATGATCAAGCAGGCCAAGAAGCGCGGCTTCGTGACCTTCGATCAGCTCAACGAAGTTTTGCCGTCCGACCAGACCTCTCCCGAGCAGATCGAGGACATCATGTCCATGCTCTCGGACATGGGCATCAACGTCACCGAAGCCGACGATAGCGAAGGCGAAGAGGACAAGGACGAGAGCGGCGAGGACGAGACCGACAACGAGCTCGTCGAAGTCACCCAGAAGGCCGTCACCGAGGTCAAGAAAAGCGAGCCGGGCGAGCGCACCGACGATCCCGTGCGCATGTATCTGCGCGAGATGGGCACCGTCGAGCTGCTGTCGCGCGAAGGCGAAATCGCGATCGCGAAGCGCATCGAGGCCGGCCGCGAGGCGATGATCGCAGGGCTGTGCGAAAGCCCGCTGACCTTCCAGGCCATCATCATCTGGCGCGACGAGCTCAACGAAGGAAAGATCTTCCTTCGCGACATCATCGATCTCGAAGCCACCTATGCCGGGCCCGACGCCAAGGCCGGCATGAACAATGCCATGATCGCGGGTCCCAACGGCGAGACCGGTGAAGCGCCGGCCGAAGGCGGCCAGGCCACCGGTGCCGCGCCCGCGCATGTCGCCCCGCCGGCCGCACCGCCGTCGCCGACCCCGTTCCGCGCCGCGCCTGCGCCCGGCAATGCCGGCGAGGCCGCGAAGGATCCCGCGGAGTCCGCCGCCGAAGCCGACATGGACGAGGACGACGAGTTCGAGAACCAGATGTCGCTTGCGGCGATCGAGGCCGAGCTCAAGCCGAAGGTCGTCGAGATCTTCGACAAGATCGCCGACAGCTACAAGAAGCTGCGCAAGCTGCAAGAGCAGGACATCCAGAACCAGCTCGAGAGCACCTCGCACGGCCCCTCGCTCTCACCGCACCAGGAGCGCAAATACCGCAAGCTCAAGGACGAGATCATCGTCGAGGTGAAGTCGCTGCGCCTCAACCAGGCGCGTATCGACTCACTCGTCGAGCAGCTCTACGACATCAACAAGCGCCTCGTCTCGCATGAGGGCCGCCTGATGCGCCTTGCCGACAGCCACGGCGTCGCGCGCGAGGACTTCCTGCGCAACTACACCGGCTCGGAGCTCGATCCGCGCTGGCTCAACCGTGTCTCGAAGCTGTCGGCCAAGGGCTGGAAGAACTTCGTCCACCACGAGAAGGACCGCATCAAGGACCTCCGCCACGAGGTGCATCAGTTAGCTGCGCTGACCGGCCTGGAGATCATCGAGTTCCGCAAGATCGTGCACTCGGTGCAGAAGGGCGAGCGCGAAGCCCGCCAGGCCAAGAAGGAGATGGTGGAAGCCAACCTCCGTCTCGTGATCTCGATCGCCAAGAAATACACCAACCGCGGCCTGCAGTTCCTCGACCTGATCCAGGAAGGCAACATCGGCCTGATGAAGGCGGTCGACAAGTTCGAGTACCGCCGCGGCTACAAGTTCTCGACCTACGCGACGTGGTGGATCCGGCAGGCGATCACCCGATCGATCGCCGACCAGGCGCGCACCATCCGCATCCCCGTGCACATGATCGAGACGATCAACAAGATCGTGCGCACCTCGCGGCAGATGCTCAACGAGATCGGCCGCGAGCCGACTCCTGAGGAATTGGCCGAGAAGCTCGGCATGCCGCTGGAGAAAGTGCGAAAAGTCCTCAAGATCGCCAAGGAGCCGCTGTCGCTGGAAACGCCCGTCGGTGACGAAGAGGATTCACACCTCGGCGATTTCATCGAGGACAAGAACGCGATCCTGCCGATCGACGCCGCGATCCAGTCCAACCTGCGCGAAACCACCACGCGCGTGCTCGCCTCGCTCACCCCGCGCGAAGAGCGCGTCCTGCGCATGCGCTTCGGCATCGGCATGAACACCGACCACACGCTGGAAGAAGTCGGCCAGCAGTTTTCGGTGACGAGAGAGCGTATTCGTCAGATCGAGGCGAAGGCGCTAAGGAAGCTGAAGCATCCGAGCAGGTCGCGGAAGCTGCGGAGCTTCTTGGACAATTGAGCCTCACTGGATAATGTGCAGAAGTCGAAAAGGACGAGCTTTGCTCGTCCTTTTCTTTTATGTTTCTGTTCCAATCGAGAAAATTGCGGACCAAGCATCTCCAAAGAAAACGTAGTGACCAGATGGCGCGGAGCCAAAGGTACTTGGAAGTTGCCGAACGGGTGCTGGCAAAGCACAAGCTCCCGTTACGAGCTCGTGATCTTGTCAATCTTGGAATTGAGGACGGCTTCGTAGAGAGCTGGGACAGCAAGACTCCGCAAAAGTCGATGCAAGCTCGCTTGAGTATTGATATTCTCGAAAAGGGCGAACAGTCGAGATTCATCAGAACGCGGAGAGGAAGGTTTTATCTTCGCTATTTATTGGGTAGTCCCCTTTCCGAGAGTTCGGACTTGCTCTCAATAGCGGAAGAGGCGCCAAGGTATGCCAAACCCTTCACAACGGCCCGTCGGATATATCCGTCACCGCTAGAACATGCACTCACAGTGCCGCGCGAGCATTATAAGCAGTATCTAGATTTTCAAGGTTTTCGGCTACTGCAGCCAGCAATGTTAGGGAAGCTATTTCGATCTGGCGAGGTTTCCTACATTCCCAGAATTCAGGCTGAAACCCTGGACGATCGAAAGCAGGTCTTAACGTACGTCTTGGTGACGCACAAAAAGAAAGTGCTCTCGTTTAGGCGAGGCTCCTACAACAATATTGCCGCCTTCCTTCGAGGAAGTCGTTGTATCGGATTTGGCGGACACGTCACCGAGCACGACCACACGCTATTCTCTCATGATGACCTTGGTATCAAGAGCAGCGCGCTACGAGAGTTAGGTGAAGAGCTTAGTCATGACATTTCACAAGGCGTGGCTGATGGGAAGCTAAGCTATCTCGGTGTGATCAATGATGACTCGTCAGACGTGGGACGTCGGCATGTGGCTGTGGTCTTTGAATATAGGGTGAAGGACTGGATCGCATGGTCGAGCCCTCGTCGCGGAGAGGCCTCAATCAATCAGCTCGAATGGATTGACACAGCTAAAGACGAAGTCGATCTGAATGAGTTTGAGTATTGGTCCCAGCTTTGCTGGCGAGCCTTTTTCCGCCCCGTTGTGGAGTCTCAGCCTTCGTATAGGGTAATCAGAAAGAAACCATTCGGCGGCGCGCATCTGCTTGTTGTTGCTGGAACGATTGGATCAGGAAAGTCGGCGGCAACGGAGTTCTTCCGCGATTGGCTCAACTATCGAGAGATCAATAGCGGCAAGGTCCTCGCGAAAATTCTTCAGCTGCCTCCCATACCGCGCACAAGCCGGCGCGTGTTCCAGGCAGCGGCGGAGCGATTTATCAGTTCAAAGGTTGGTCCGCGTAGATTGGCGCGCGCGATATGTAATCTTGCTAATGCAAGTGGTGCTCCACGGGTTGTTGTAGATGGCATAAGACATCGAGAAACGCTGGATTTAATCCGTGAGTTCTCAAGCCGAGATGTGGCGACAGTTTATGTTCAAGCCGCACCGGATATTGCGTATAAGTTGTACTCTGCTCGCGAGCGGAGAAGTATTTCGCCGGGAAAGTTCTTCGAGCTTTACAACGCTCCAGTAGAACGAGACGTGCGCTATCTCATTCAAGATGCAGATGCTATAATATACAACTGGACAGGTCGAAGTGAGTACGATGCGGCGCTCGACAGATTAGGCACGGAGTTGAATTTATATGACGATGCGAAATCAAGGAGGATACGACGAGGGATATAAATTTTGTCCCTGCTTCTGGGGGAGCGAGCCTGGAAGTTACGTCCAAAAATTGCTCACGAAACTAAGTGGTTGTACCGATCTACTTGTTTTAGACGCCGGCTGCGGTGAAGGAAAGAATGCGGCGTTCCTATCCAAGATGGGAGCTCGGGTACAGGCTGTGGATATTTCAGGGGTGGCGTTAGCTCACGCACGGATTCTTCATTCGGACGTCGATGTGGAATGGATGGAAGGAGACATCAGTGATTGCTTGCTTGCTGCGCAATACGATGTCGTTATTTCGTACGGACTGTATCACTGCTTGCCAAGTATGGCTCACATCTTGGCTCTCCACGAAAGGCTCGCAAGTTCAACGAAGGCGGGCGGCTATCACGTAATCTGCTCATTTAATGATCGAGATCACGATCTGTCGGCTCACCCTGGGTTTGAGCCGTGCCTGTTGCCCCATAAATTTTACGTCGATCTCTATCAAGATTGGCATGTCGAGGCCCTTTCCGACGAAACTCTGCATGAAGAGCATCCTCACAATAAGATTCCCCACCACCATTCGCTAACAAGAATTTTGGCGCGGAAGCCGCTATGATATGTCCACCGGAGCTGCGCCGTCTTTATCGAGATGGAAGAGTTTTGCCATTCGTCGGCGCCGGCGTCTCTATGTCCGCAACGTGGATGGCGAGTGGGGTGGAGAGAAGAGGGCTCTCCTGGACAGAGTTGGTGGATGAAGCGGTGCGCCAACTCGGTTCCGAGAATCCGGAGCTTCTTCGTTTTCGAGGGACCGACTTGCAAATCCTCGAGTACTTCCGCTTGAAGAAAAACGGTATTGCTCCGCTAACCAATTGGCTATTCGCGCAAATGCAGCCGACTGATGGCGAGCTGCATAAATCAACAATCCATGCAGCGCTGGCGAGCCTGACCAAGTGCAAGTTATTTTACACGACGAATTTTGACGACTTCTTGGAGTGCTCTCTTCGACTGCATGGGAGGGCCGTGCAAGTCACCACATCGGAAAGAGATCTGAATCACGGTGACGATACTCACGTCATCAAATTTCATGGAGATTTTAACGCGCCAGACGAGATGGTGCTCTCCGAATCTCACTACGAGCGACGGATGCGGCTTGAATCCGCGATGGATCTCAAACTCCGATCAGACATACTTGGTAGGGCGATACTTTTTGTTGGCTATAGTTTTCGTGATCCAAATATTGCGTACCTGTTCAGAACAGTGAATGAGAAGTTCGGTGAACTGCCTCATTCCTTTGCAGGTAAACGAGCATACATCGTTGTTACAAATCCATCTGACTTCGAATTGCAGCTGTTTCGAGAGAGAAAGATTGAGGTGATTTCGACGTTTGATTTGGATCGAACGCGCGCTGTTGCTGAGTTGTTGACGGAGTTATCGTCGTGACGGCCGCAATCCTGATCGTCTATTCAACCACGAGTGCTTACAAGAAGGCGGAAGTCGAAGAGATTTGCCGCTCTGTGTCAATAACTGTCCCGACTGGTGGTCGCGTACTCGTAGGGCAGGCTTTCAAGTTTGAATTTCGTGACGGTAAGCCATCTGAGCCTCTTGAGCGAGATATCGAGGCGATGGTTCGGCACAAAGCTGTAGCCGCTTACAAAAATCTGCTGGTTCCATGTATCGTAGAACACGCCGGCTTGATTTTTCAGAGCTATCTTGGTGCGAATTATCCAGGTGGGCTCACCCAGCCTATGTGGGACGCGCTTGGCGCGGAAAAATTCATTTCCGAGACTCAAAGCAAGGGACGGAAAGTGGTCGCGCGTGCTGTAGTTGGATACTGCGATGGGCTGAGCGTTCGGTGCTTTCAGGGGGAGACAGCTGGGACGCTCGCGGAGCGGCCTGCCGGGGTTCGGGAGTTCTACTGGGATCCGATTTTCATACCCGAAGGTGAAAGCATGACCTATTCCGAGATCGTTGCGGACGCCAACTTAGGCCTGAAGAGAAAAGTAGAACTATCGCAGTCGGCTAAAGCGCTGGTGAAGTTCCTAGAATTCCGCCTGAGGATCGGTGATCCGCCGCTATTTCCCTAGACGGGCACGGCCTGAGGGGCTTTGCCCACCCAACCTCAAAACGACCGGCCGCAGGGGCAACCCTTTGTGTTGGTTTTCAGCGCCGCCTCCAGCCTCGCAAATGCATTCATCGAAACAGAACGGCGGGCCCAAGCCCGCCATTCTGGTTCCGACGCTTCGCGCGTGGCGCGAGCGGAGCCTATTTCTTCTTCGCGCCGACCCGCTCGAGGTTCTTGATCTCCAGCGCCGGGCGGCCGGATTTTTCGGCGATCTCGCGGTCCTGCTCCATGATGAAGCCGCGGGCCGGCTCGTCGCCGTCGAGGCCGCCGAGCAATTCGGCGGGGACGCGCCGGTTGGAGCGTTGGGAGCCGTCTTCATAGAAGACGTTGAAAAAGGCGAATTCGCCCTTGGGATTGGTTCCGGGTTTTTTGGCCATGGCCGGCTTTTCGTCGATCAGGGGGCCATAGTCAAATGACTTTGGCAGGTTTCCGGGGGCCGGCCGCGGGCTCTGCAGCGGCAGCACCGGCTGCGCGATCGATCGACGAACCCGTTTGTGAGCGGCGCGGATGCAGGGCGGAAGCGTCCGACGCTTCGTAAAACCCGATGCGCTCCTTCGGGGGGGACCCTCAACTTCAGCCTTGCCTCACCCTTGCCTCAACAAACGGCGGGCCGCGAAGCCCGCCGTTTATTTTTGGTCTTCAGTGTCGCCCGGGGCTGGCGGGGCGACAACCTAGAATAGAAGTTTATAACCGGCGCCATGCCATGGCAAGGCAAATCGTTGGGGCTGCGATGTCGCAGCGAGCGCATCAGACATGCAATGGTCGCGAAATCGCGTTTCGATCAGGGTCAGAGCATTGCTTGGATAGCCAAATCACTTTGTTCATATTTCCTCTCGCAATGCAGCGATCGGTGCGCGCCTTGTCGGCAAGCGCGTTTGCCTGCACGTATTCCCCGCGTGCAGAAGTTGCGATGCCCAACATAATGAGTTCCGCGCTCCACACGTAGCGTTGTTCCCATCACATTGCGCGCGCCGCATGCACCGTTCCTACGGCGCCACCAGCTCCACCCGTCGGTTCAGCGCACGGCCCGCGTCCGTTGCATTGGATCCGACCGGCGCCAGCAATCCAACGCCGGCAGTGCGCAATCGCGCCTGAGCGATGCGAAAACTCTTCACCAGCTCGGCTGCGACTGCTTCGGCGCGGCGCTTCGACAGATCGAGATTGTACTCATAGGCGCCCTGGCTGTCGGTGTGGCCGACGATGAAGACGTTGAGCTGCGGCTGGCTCGTCAGCAGCTTTGCGATCTGCTCCAGCGTCGGGCGGCTTTCCGGTTTGAGCACCGCCTTGTCGGTGTCGAAATAGATGCCGTAGAGCGCGATGTGACCGGTCTCGCCAAGCCCCTTCGCCATCGCGGCGGCATCCACCATCTTGTTCGCGATGGCGCCGAGCTCGGCGACGGTGACCTGCGCTGTGATGTCCTGATTGTTCTGGCTGACGAGGACGCTGGCAAAGGTCTCGCGCCCGCCCTCGGTCTTGCGGCCGGCGTAGTAACGGTAGTTGAAACCATCGACCCACATCTGCGGCACCGGCAGCGTGTCGATAGCTTCAGTAAAGGGAATGGCGCCGCACGCATCGGTGTCGCAGGCGAGCAGGGTCTCGAAGCCGGCTTTGGCAAGCTGCGTCTCGAAATTGCGCGACACTTCCAGGATCGAGGGGCCGGGATTGGTGCGATACGCGATGCGAAAGACGCGGCCCTCGAGCCGTCGCGCATCGACGGGCTGGCCGTCCCTGAAGGGAGCCGCCTGCATCCGCGCTACGTCAAAATCCTTCATCACATAGCCGGTGATGACGCTGCCGGCGAACCGGCCGATGCCGGGATAGTCGCGGCCACCTGCCACATCGCGCGTCTGCGCGGAAGCGGCCGTCACGGTGAGGGAGAGCGATGCGAGGACGCCGAGCATGCGGCGCGACATGGACATAGGCATGGTCATCTCGATCGGTTGGGGAGGGGGCGAGCGCATTTGATTTGTCGCAGGCAGGCAGCGATCGGTTCTGGCGAGGATTTGCCGCTTTGACGCGAATCCGGTTCCCGGGCATGATCGCGCGCTGCTCCCCCGCCCATTCCCTGTAGGATTCATCCGAATGTCGAAATACGCCTTGGCCATCGCCTTCATCGCCTGTCTGGCCGGCGGATCGGCGCAAGCCGCGCGCTGCGGCGGCGACTTCAACAGCTTTGTCGCCAGCATGACCTCGGAAGCGCAGGCTGCCGGCGTCTCGGCGAGCGTGACCAGCGCGGCGCTCAGCGGTGTGCAGCAGGATGGCGCGGTGCTCGCCTTCGACCGGCGCCAGCGCTACACCTTCAACAAGAGCTTTGAGCAGTATGTCTCGACCCGCGTCGGCCCCGGCCGCATCAACGGCGGCCGTGCGTTGTTGCAGCGCCACGCCGCGTTGCTCTCACGCATCGAGCAGCAGTTCGGCGTGCCCCGCTACATCCTGGTCGCGATCTGGGGGCTGGAGAGCGATTTCGGCAAGGGCGACATCGGCAAGCTGCCGGTGATCCGCACGCTGGCGACGCTTGCGCATGACTGCCGCCGCACGGAGCTGTTCCAGGGCGAGCTGCTCGCCGCTCTGAAGATCGTGCAGCGCGGTGACCTGCCGCTGCGCGACCTGATCGGCGCCTATGCCGGCGAGATCGGCCAGACCCAGTTCCTGCCGTCCTCCTACATCAAGTACGGCGTCGATTTCGACGGCGACGGCCACGTCGATCTCCGCCACAGCGTCCCCGACGTGCTCGCCTCGACCGCGAACCTGCTCCACACCAGCGGCTTCAAGATGGGCCAGCCCTACGGCGAAGGCACCGCCAATTTCGAAGCCATGCGCGAATGGAACAGGGCGGTGATCTATCGCAAGACGATCGGGTATTTCGCCGATCGGCTGGCGGGGCAGTGAGGGGCGTGATGTCTCTCCGCCGTCGTCCTGGCGAAAGCCAGGACCCACTACCCCAGGCGGGACTTGTTACAACGATTCACAGTCACATGCTGAGTAACTGCCAGTCTTCGCCAAACTGAATTCGGTGGTTATGGGTCCTGGCTTTCGCCAGGACGACGGCGACGGGTTTGCTCACGTCCCCTTCGCCATCTTCTCCAGCTTGCGCTGCAACGGCGCCCAGTACGTTGCCGGGCGGAAGCGCTGCAGGAGGTCCATGAAGCGGGCGTCGTTGCCGATCAGGATGCGCGGCTCGTTTCTCTCGATGCCCTTGATGATGCGCAGCGCGGCGTCTCTCGGCGTGGTCTTTGCCGCGTTCTCGAACCGCTCGATCGATTGCGACCGGCGCGCATTGTCGGTGACGCCGACCCCTGTGCGCGAATTGCGGGCGATGGCGGTGGCGACGCCGCCGGGATGCACCACCGACAGCCTGACAGGGCTGCCCGCCACCACTAGCTCGTGCCGCACGCTCTCGGAAAAGCCGCGCACCGCGAATTTCGCCGCGGCATAGGCTGACTGTCCCGGCGGGGCGATGATGCCGAAGATCGAGGACAGGTTGACGATGTGCGCCTCGCCCAGCGTCTTCAGATGCGGCAGGAAGGCGCGCGTGCCGTGCACCACGCCCCAGAAATTGATGTCGAACAGCCAGTCCATCTGCGCCTGGTCGATCTCCTCGAACGAGCCCATCAGCGCCACGCCGGCATTGTTGACGACGATGCCGAGCGCGGGATGTGTGGTGGTCGCCTCACGCGCGAACTGCGCGATGTCGTCGGGCTCGCCGACGTCGACGCGATGCAGGCTGATCTTGCATGCGGCGCCGATCTCGGCCGCGAGCGTCTTCAGCCCGGCCTCGTCGCGATCGGCGAGCGCGAGATCGCAGCCGCGCCGCGCAAGCTCGATCGCCAGCGCGCGGCCGATGCCGCTTGCCGCTCCGGTGATGGCGGCGGCGCCGCGGATTGCTGTCATGATGATCCCCCGTCGAGCCTCTCGAACGGAACTATGATTTACATTTTTTCATATTGGAACCGAACCGCATCGCTGTTCCCACCTTAACCTACGTTACTTGATGAAGACAGGCAGCATTGGGAGCCGCCGATGGGACAAGCACAGCCATTTCGGGCCACCGCACTGATCGTGGAAGACGACCTCATGCAGAGGGAGATGCTCAGTCTTCTTCTCGAAGAAAGCGGCTACGACGTCATTCAGTGCGAGAGCGCCGAGGCGGCCGAGCTTGTATTGGAGAAGAGGGCCGGCGCGCTCTGCCTGATGATGACCGACGTCCAGCTTGCGGGCCGCATGAACGGCGTCGAGCTCGCCCACGTCGCCAAGGACCGCAACCCCAGGCTCGACATCATCGTCACCTCCGGCCGCCCCTTGATGCAGGCCCTGCCTGACGGCGCGAAATTCTGGGCCAAACCCTGGGCCCCGCTCGACGTGCTCCGCGAGGCCGAGATCGCGCAACTGTCCTGAAGGCGATCCCGCGGGGCCGCTTTCGCGGTCCGGGGCGCGGTGATAAGGTCGGTCCATGACCTTGTCCTTCCTGCTCACCTCGCTGATCGTCGTCGCCTCGCCCGGCACCGGCGTGCTCTACACGCTGGCCGCCGCACTGACCCGCGGCTCGCGCGCGAGCATCGCGGCCGCCTTCGGCTGCACCCTTGGAATCGTGCCACACATGACGGCCGCGATGCTGGGGCTCGCCGCGGTGCTCCACACCAGCGCGCTCGCCTTCGCCGCACTGAAATGGTGCGGCGTCGCCTATCTGCTCTACATGTCCTGGCAGGCCCTGCGCGAGACCGGGGCGCTGGCGGTGGACGGCGAGATCCGCGAGCGTTCGGTGGGCCGGGTGATCGTGACCGGCTTCCTGATCAACATCCTCAATCCAAAACTGTCGATCTTCTTCCTGGCCTTCCTGCCGCAGTTCATCGCCGCGGACGAAACCCATGTGCTGGCGCGGATGCTGGAATTGAGCGGCGCCTTCATGGCGATGACGTTTGCGGTGTTCGTGGTCTACGGGCTCTGCGCAGCCTCGGTGCGCGAGCGCGTCATCTCCCGCCCGCGCGTCATGGCCTGGCTGCGCCGGAGTTTTGCCGCCGGCTTCGCCGCGCTCGGCGCCAAGCTGGCGTTCGCGGAGCGGTAGGCTTCTCCAGCCAATAAACGCGGGAGCCAATAAAAAAGCGGGCCTTGCCCGCCGTCTTCAAACTCAGAACTCTTGCCCGACGCCCGGGCGGAGCGAACTCCACCCGGGCAAAGAATAAGAAGCCTCGTTACTTCTTCTTCGCTGCCTTCTTGGCCTTCTTCTTCGTCGCCTTCTTCGCCTTCTTCGCTTTCTTAGCCATAGGATCCTCTTCAGGGTTAATGGTGAAACGCGACACGAGGGATGCTCGGCGGAGGGCCAGCCTCGCAACATCCTCGACGACGAACTCAGCAGATTCGCGCGCTTCTGCCCCGCGCTGTCACATCCGTGTCATCGCGTTATCCACAGCTCAGATGCATTTTCGGGTGATTTTGGTTCGCGAATCCGCTTCGCCGGCATGCCTAACGATCCGACAATGCGCTCGCCGTTCATGAATCCAAAACCAAAGGCATGTTTTCGCGGATCGCAGTGAGACTCCGTTAAGCGCGTCGGTCGCATTGTCCCCGCAAGAAAACGGGGACGGGTCATGGACGGACAGCTGGCAGGGACGGAGGGCGCGACGCTGCGCTTGTGGCGCGCGCCATGCTGAACGTGCCGACACTCTGGACCGTGTTCGTCGTCAACTTCCTGGCGCTCGGCCTGATCTGGGCCTACGTGACGCGCTCCTATCCGAAATTCGCGGCCGCGCGGTTCTGGATGGCATCGTGCTTCGTCGGCGCGACCGGCACGATGGCGGCCTTGATCCGCCTTTTCGTCGTTTCGCCTGTCCCGCTTCTGCTCGGAGCCGTCGGCATCATTGCCGCGAGCTGCCTTGCCGCCATGGGCATTCAGCGTTTCTACGGCCAGCCGGTGTCCTGGCGCGTCATGGCCGCGACGGGAATTCTCAGCCTCGGCGGCGTATTGTTCTTCATGGTCGCATACGATCACATGCAGCTGCGCATGCTCAGCTACTCGCTCGGCCAGGCGCTGCCGCTGGCGCTGTCGTTGCGGTTGCTGCTGTCGCCGCCGGAAGGCCGCGCCAGCCCGGGAGCCCGGCTCTCCGGCATCGTGATCATCACCATCATCGCGATCTTCGCGGCCCGTGCGATCGGCAATCTGCTCGGCGGCGATTTCTCGTCGGTCGCCGGGGGGCAGTCTCATGCGGTCATGGTGCTGGGCCTCCTGTTCCTGTCGATGACGCTCAATTTCGGCTTCCTCCTGATGGCGATGGACCGCCTGCGCAACGAGGTTGCCGACCTCGCACTGCTCGACGATCTCACCGGTGTCGCCAACCGGCGGCACCTGTTGCAGCGGCTGGGTGAAGAATGCGCCCGCTCGGAGCGCAGCAACGAACCGTTCTCGCTGCTGGTGATTGATCTCGACGGCTTCAAGACCATTAACGACACCCATGGCCATGCCGCGGGCGATGCCTGCCTCCAGCACTTCACTTTGATGGCGCAGACGCGCTTGAGGCCCGGCGACATGCTCGCCCGCACCGGTGGCGACGAATTCTGCGTCGTGCTGCCGTCGTCGACCTTGCGCGAGGCGGCTGCGATCGCCCGCCGCGTGCTCGAGGTCTGCCGCCAGGATGCCGTCACCTGCACCGGCATCGACATTCCGATCGCGATCTCGATCGGGGTGGCGCAGTGGGACCGCGGCGTCGGCCAGTTTCCGGACCGGCTGATCGCGCATGCCGACCACGCCCTCTATGCGGCCAAAAAGAACGGCAAGAACGACTTTGCCGTCCACGATCCGGCGCCGCCGCTCATGCCTGACCCGATCGGTCCAGGCGAGGCCTTGCGCAAATTCGCGTAAGGGCGTGCTAACGTCAGGTCCGCACTGGACCTCCATGATGATCTCTCGCCTGCTCGCGGCCGTTCTCGCCGCTCTCATTCTGATCGCACCCGCCGCTGCGACCGATGCCGAGCTCGCAAAGCTCGCGCGCGCCTCCGGCACGCCCGACATTCCCGGCCTGAAGATGGTGTGGCTGGCGCCATGGGGCGATGTCGCCAACGCAAAACCCTGGCGCAACATCATCGTGCACCAGACCGAGGGACCGGCAGGCTCGGCGCGCGGCGGCGCGCAAGAGCAAGCGAAGAATCCCACGCGTCGCGGCGTCACATTGTGGGTCGAGACCGACGGCACCGTCTATTGGGCGGTCGCGGAACACCTGGTGCCGACCCATGGCGACGGCGCCAATCGCAACGACAACAAGTACATCGACAACAAGCCGACCTATCGCCAGGTGGTGCGCGACAATTCGATCGGCGTCGAGTTCGCCGGCAACTATCCCGACGTCACCACGGGCCCGACCGCGGCGCAGGTCGCGGCGTGGAAGATCCTCGTCCAGATCCTGCGCGCGCGCTACGGCATCCCGCTCGACCACGTCTATGCGCACAACTGGATCGACTATAAGGACGCCCGTTATTGCGAAGGCTGCTGGCTCGCGACGCTGGCGCGGGTTTGGGGGGAGTAGAGGGCGCGCCGGCGGTAGTCTTTTCCCTTCTCCCCTTGCGGGAGAAGGTGGCGCGAAGCGCCGGATGAGGGGTTGTCTCCGCGAATGACGATGAGAGAGGCGTGCTCGCGGAGGCAACCCCTCACCCGTCTCGCCGCTACGCGGCGATCCACCCTCTCCCGCAAGGGGCGAGGGGAAGATCAGTCACACCGGCTCCGACATCCAGCCGAACAGCCGCCGGATCAAGCCCGGCCGCCGCGGCATCTCCGGCGGGCCGTCCGCCGCCAGCACGCGTTTGAAGAAGTAGTCCAGGAACACCATGTCGTTCGGCTCGGTGACGGTGAATGTCTCGTCGCCGAAATAGACGCTGTAATTGAAGAAGAA
The DNA here is from genome assembly GCF_055807615.1 of Bradyrhizobium sp. MV1.5. NCBI lineage: Bacteria > Pseudomonadati > Pseudomonadota > Alphaproteobacteria > Hyphomicrobiales > Nitrobacteraceae > Bradyrhizobium > Bradyrhizobium sp. MV1.5. Next base: position 154,871 of record NZ_JBVVPL010000008.1, read on the forward strand.
CGGGCCCATGAGCGGGATGCTCGCGGTCGAGGCGTAGTCCTTCGAGATCACGAACTCCGACGGCTCGAGTCCGTGCTCGCGCATCGCCTGCTCCACCAGCGGCAGCTTGCGCATGAACTGGGCGGAGAAGCCGCCGACGGTGGATTGCAGGATGATCGACACGGTGCGTGTCCGTTCTCTTGATGCTGTCTGCCCGATGCTTTTGGTCGGTCGACCGGCAGCGCCGGTTCAAGATGCCTGGTCCGCGTCCCCGCGAACATGCTGCGCCTCACACGCAAAAAAAAGCCGGCGTTGCCGCCGGCTTTCCGTCTCTCGTCGATCCGCCAATCTCTGGCGCCAAAAACCTCGCGCTTAGAGCGCGGCTTCCAGCGCGGCCTGTTCGGCCTTTGCGATCGTGCCCTTGACCGCGGACTGCACCTTCTCGAAGGCGCGGACCTCGATCTGGCGGACGCGCTCGCGCGACACGCCGAACTCGGCGGCAAGGTCTTCCAGCGTCATCGGCTCATCGGCGAGGCGGCGCGCCTCGAAGATGCGGCGTTCGCGCGGGTTGAGCACGCCCATGGCGCCGTTCAGGGCGTCACGGCGGTGATCATACTCCTCGTGCTCGGCCAGCATGGCTTCCTGGTTGGGCGAATTGTCGACCAGCCAATCCTGCCATTCGCCGGCTTCGCCGTCGTCGCGGATCGGAGCGTTGAGCGACGCGTCGCCACCGAGGCGGCGGTTCATGTCGACCACGTCCTGGGCCGTGACGCCGAGACGCTTGGCAATGATGGCCACCTGGTCGGGGCGGAGATCGCCTTCGTCCAGCGCGGAAATCTTGCTCTTCGCCTTGCGCAGGTTGAAGAACAGCTTCTTCTGGTTCGCGGTGGTGCCCATCTTCACGAGCGACCACGAACGCAGGATGTACTCTTGAATCGACGCCTTGATCCACCACATCGCGTAGGTGGCGAGACGGAAGCCCTTCTCGGGCTCGAACCGCTTCACTGCCTGCATCAGGCCGACATTGCCTTCCGAGACGACCTCGGAGATCGGCAGGCCGTAGCCGCGATAGCCCATGGCGATCTTGGCCACGAGACGGAGATGGCTGGTGACGAGTTGGTGCGCCGCGTCACGATCATCGTGCTCGCGCCAACGCTTGGCGAGCATGTATTCCTGCTGGGGTTCCAGCATCGGAAACTTGCGGATCTCGCCGAGGTAACGGGAAAGGCCGGATTCGCCATTAAGGACCGGCAGGGTAGCTGTACGGGCCATAGTGCGCCCTCCAAACAGGTTCAGGCCCCCGATAGCGGCGGGCCAGGCAGACGACCGCTTGGTTAAAGCCGATCGGTGCTGCGATGTTCCGCGTTGGTCTTCAACGCAAGCGCAATATACTCCATCGGGAGGCAAAAAGGGAAGGATTGCTGACGTCACGTCCCCGTGTGGCAGCTATAACTTTTTGTAATGTAAAGCATTTCTGAAGCGGCCTGCGTCATTGCGCCGCTTTCAGGGCCCCCTGAAGGAGAAGCAAATCCTCCGGCAGAGGCGTCTCCCAGTGAAGTAATTCTCCGTTCCTCGGGTGCTCCAATACCAGCAGGTAGGCGTGCAGGGCCTGCCGCCCCAGCGCGGCGAGGGCGGCCTGCGACTCAGGCGCCAGCTGGTTCGCCTTGGTCTTGAAATGCGGGCCGTAGACGGCGTCGCCCATCAGGGGGTGGCCGATATGGGCGAGGTGGACGCGGATCTGGTGGGTGCGCCCGGTCTCGAGCTCGCAGGCGAGCAGCGTCGCGATCGGCTTGCCGTCACGCCCGGCAAAACTCTCCAGCAGCTCCCAATGCGTCACCGCCTCGCGGCCGCCCTGGCGCACCGCCATCTTCTCGCGCGCATGCGGGTGGCGGTCGATCGGCGCGTCCACGGTGCCGCGGTGGCGGCCCGGCAGCCCCCATGCGAAGGCCATGTAGCCGCGCCGCATCGGCCCGGTGCGGCCGTGATCGGCGAATTGCGCGGTGAGCGAGGCATGCGCGAGGTCGTTCTTGGCGACCACCATCAACCCGGTGGTGTCCTTGTCCAGCCGGTGCACGATGCCGGGCCGGCGCACCCCGCCGATGCCCGACAGCGATGAGCCGCAATGGGCGATCAGCGCGTTCACCAGCGTGCCGGTCTCGTGGCCCGCCGCGGGATGCACCACCAGCCCCTTTGGCTTGTTGAGGACGACGATGTCGTCGTCCTCGAACACGATGTCGAGGGCGATATCCTCGCCTTTCGGCTCCGGCGGGGCCGCTTCCGGCACGTCGATTGTGATCGTATCGCCGGAGGCGACGTGATAAGCGGGGTCCCGGATCGCGGCGCCCCTGAGGCTCACCGCGCCCGCCAGAATCAGGGCTTTCAGCCTCGATCGCGACAGCTCGGCAAGATGCACAGCCAGCACGCGGTCGAGCCGGGTCGAGCCCTCGGAGCCCTCGACGACCACCTCCAACCTTTGCGCAGAGCCAGAATTTTCCATGACGACGTCTGATACCGCTGTTCCCGACCCGAGCCCCGAGCAGGCCGCGCTGTTCGCGCGGGTGCGGCGGATGATGCTGATCGCGGGGTTGACCACGGCGCTGGCAATCTGCGCCGTGCTGATCGCGGTGGGCTACCGCCTTTTCAAGTCCGAGGGAAGGGCGCCCGAGCCTGTCGGCGACGTCACCGCCACCCTGCCCAAGGGCGCCAAAATCGTCTCGAGCGGTGTGGCCGGCGACCGGCTCGTGATCACGCTCGATGTCGGCGGCGTCACCGAGATCCGCACCTTCGACGCCCATACCCTGCGGCCGGCCGGAAAGCTGAAATTCGCCAATGAGCCGTAACGCGGGGGGCTGGGGCGCGGCACTCGCCTCAGCCGTCGTCCTGGCGAACGCCAGGACCCATAACCACCGAACCCGGTTGCGTGAACGAGATCGTCGTTCCGATTTGCCTTGACCACGCTCATTCGGGGTAATGGGTCCTGGCATTCGCCAGGACGACGCCGATTGCGCGTCTGAAACCCCCCGATCCCCGCTTGCCGCCGGCAAAATTCGAGGCTATGTCCTCTCCCTCACGCTCCCTTCGTCTAGCGGTTAGGACGCGGCCCTCTCAAGGCTGAAACAGGGGTTCGATTCCCCTAGGGAGCGCCAGACACATCCTAAGCCATTGAAAAACTGCACACCCTAGGCGACCATGGGAGCCTGGAGAGAGACCACCCTGCTACACGCGTAGCCTGACGAGGTGGTCCGCAATGGCCCTCGCGGTTGTAACATGGCAATCCTGATCCCCAGTCTGGGCTTCGCGCGCTTCGACAGCCGTGGAGAGCTAAGACTCGCGGAACGCCTCAAGGACTTCCTCGAAGACAACGCCGTCGTCTGGCACGACCTCCCTGTCGGCCCTCGCAACCGGCATCCGGATTTTATCGTCGTTCATCCCGCGAATGGCCTGCTCGTACTCGAGGTGAAGGACTGGCGCCTGGAGACGATTGTTTCGGCGGACAAGACAAAGGTCGAGCTGCTGACAAGTCGCGGCGTTGTGCGGGAGAGCAATCCGCTCGAACAGGCTCGTAAATATACGTTCGAGGTCGTGCGCACGCTGGAGCGCGATGGACAATTGCTGTTTCCGGCGGGTCATCGCTTGATGGGCCGGTCCATTGTTCCGTTCGGCTTCGGGGCCGTTTTTACCAACATCACGCGCAAGCAGTTCGAGCAGACCAATCTGAAGGAGGTGCTGGCGGAGCATCTATGTCTGTTCAAGGACGAAATGACGGAGGGGACGCATCCCGAAGAATTCCGTCCAGAGTGTGGCACATGGTTCATCCGCGTCTCGGCGAGCCCCTATCCATGCCGCAGTTCGACAGGCTGCGTGCGCTGCTCTTTCCGGAAATACGCATACGCCAGATTGCGCTGCCTTTGGACGAGCCGACCGAGGGCGATCCTTCGGACCGGACGCTTGCGGTCATGGACATGCATCAGGAGCAGTTCGCCCGCAGCCTGGGAGAGGGGCATCGAATTATTCGCGGAGTCGCCGGATCGGGCAAGACTCTGATCCTCGCGTTTCGAGCCGAGTATCTGGCACGTGCGGCGGCAAAGCCGGTGCTCATCCTGTGTTACGCCAATGGCATCGCCGGGCGACTTGAGGATGCCATGCAGAGCAGAGGCGTGGAGAACCGCGTTCAGGTTCTCACCTTTCATTCATGGTGCTACCGCATGCTGCGGACTTATGGGATTTCCGCACCATCCGAGCGAGACCATCCGGACCACGCAGAGCGACTGGCTGCGAGCGTTGCAGAGGTGGTGAAGGCCGTGGATCAAGGCCATATCCCGGCGGAGCAGTACGACGCCGTCCTGATCGACGAGGCACACGACTTCGAGCCGCAATGGCTCGCGCTTGCGGCCAAGATGGTGAACCCGCGCACTAAGGCGTTGATGGTCGTCTACGACGACATCCAGGCCATCTACAAGGGACGTGAACGCCCGGTGTGGAGTCAGCTCGGGATCGAGGCCAAGGGCAGAACGACCGTGTTGAAAGTCAACTACCGCAACACTGCGCAAATCGTTGCCTTCGCGAGACGCTTCGCTGCAGACGTCATCGGCGCTCCCGGCATCACAGCCGACGATGAGCACGCCATCCTGCTGCCTGAAGATGCGGGCCGGCAAGGACTGGAGCCGGCGGTGCGGCGATGCGTGAGCGTGGACGCGGAAGCTCACTGCGTCGCCGAGTGGTTGCTCGACCGGAAAAAGGCCGGGTACGAGTGGTCGCAGATGGCGTGTCTCTACCCGGAGCACTGGATCGGCGGGCGGGTCGCGCAGATCCTCGCCAGGCATGACGTGCCGATCGATATCGCCAAGGACAATCGCAACAGAGTTTCGGTCAAGCGGGTGGCCGTGCGGTTCTTGAGCATGCACAGCGCAAAAGGGCTGGAATTTCCCTGCGTCGCCATTGCCGGCCTGGGCTTGCTCGGCCGCCACGGCGAGACCGTCGAGGAATGTGTCCGACTGACCTATGTAGGGGTGACCCGGGCGACCCACGAGGCACTCCTGACGTACTCGAGCGAGTCGGCGCTGGTGCAGCGTTTGATCGCGTAGACTGAGGAAGCGCTCTCTCAAGCCGTCGTGCCGTCGATCGAGCGGCGGATCACCCGCTGCACTTCCGCGTTCGAGAGGAACAGGTCGTGGTTGATAATGCCCCAGCCTTCCGCTGATGCATCGACCACGCGCACGCCGAGCCGCGCGATGACGGCTTTCTCGGCGGCGCCGACCCTGGTCATTCCACCTGCGATCTGTCCCGACAGCGCCAGAGCGCGATCGTTGGTCGCGGCAATCACGGTGATCTTGCCGGCCAGCGGGCCGATGCGCTGGATCGCCGACGTGAACACGTCCATGTCGATGTCGGGCGCGGCAAACACGACGGTGCCGATCTTGCTCGTGACCGTGTCGCCGTAGCGCGCATAGAGCTGGCGCAGGCTTTCGAGCGTCAGCATGGTTCCCATGCTGTGCGCAACGATGTGCACGCGGCCGCCGCCTGGCGCCGACACCAGCGCAGAGAGCACGCGTTCGAAATCGTCGCGCGACCACATCGCGCTGTCGCGGTCATAGGCATAGTCGAACAGTCCTGCCTTGGAAGGCCAGGAGAACGCCATGGTCCGGCCGCGGAATTTGATCCCGTCGGACAGATGGGCGGCATCAAGTACGGCGGTCTCGAATGTCTGCTTGAAGCCGTGCACGTAGATCAGCACGTCTCCTCCGCCAGCCTGCGCAGCGAGATCGCCCGCATCGGCCGACACCGGTTCGAGCCGGTCCAGGCGCCAATCTCCAAGTCCAACCGAGGCCAGAGAAATACGGCTCTCGTCCGGCACCACCAGCTTCGCCCGCGCGACCGTCATGCTGGTTGCGCGCTCCGGCCCGAACCAGGGTTTGGTGCGGCCGCCGTTCACGGGCTTGCGCGTAGTGACGACGAGCAATGTGGGGTCAACGGAGAGCGACGAGGCGTCAAAGCGCGCACCGGTCGCTCCCAGGCCGGCGCATCCGCCGAGCGCGAGGGCGCTCCCTGCCGACACAAATCCGCCGAGGAGCGCGCGGCGCGAAACAGAATGACCGGAGTCGCGTTGCAAGAGAGGTCGGCTGATCACATGGAACCTTTGGGAACTTTGCCCACCGTACGCCGCCCCGCTAGCTCCGTGAATGACAATGGGGGCGAGAAGACGGCGAAGGAGCGTCCTGGACGCACTCACACGGCATCCGCCGGCCCGAAGAATCGCCGAGCCTGAGTGCCGTCTCGCTCAGGCGTGAAGCTCCCTGAGGAAAAGCGAAACACCCAATCCCCTGTCAATCCCCTCCCACAAAAATATTCCACTTTACCGAAATTCGGAAATATCGCATGTGTTGCCCATCCCAGCCCACAAAGGGGCGGTCGTACGTCGTCACGAACGCGGGTTGGGAGTTGCGGTGGACGCGGGCGGTGTTAAAGGCGGGTGAGTAACGTGCAGGGCGAGATGAACCTCGTGAGCATGGCACGAACCGCATCGACGGACGGCGCTCAAACCTCGCGAAGCCTCTGGCGAAGCAGGCATGTCCTGCGAAGCCTTGGGCGAAGCAGGAAGCTCGCGTACGGCGAAACCGTGTGGTCCTGGCCGTCGTTGCTACGGTCAAGCCTTTGCGAAGGCGTCAGCGCGTCAACCGGCGCGGTGCCGTGCATTTCGCGGAGGTGACGGAGGCAAGCAGGAACTCGTCTCCGGGGAGAGCGCGGCATAGGCCGTCAAACCATCGCGCAGGGAAGGCCTGGTCTCGGCTGCCCTGTGGCTCCCCTGTGCATTGCGTGTGCAATCAGTTCGCATGGGGGTTTTTATGGGTGCCAGCCGGCGCCCGGTCTTCCCTGCGCCCTTTCCTTTCGGAGGGGTGAAGCGAGAAGCATAACTCGGGCAAACCTGCCGCGAGACTGCGAGCGCGTGTCCGCGACCCGCATGTGAATTGACCTCTCTTTCGAGCCTTCCTTGCGAGCCTTGCTTGCGAGCATGATGCGTCGGCATCGGTGGAGGTGGTCGTCCCTCGCGGAATCTGCCTTGATGCGAATTCAGCGTGAGGGAGTGACGATATGAGCGGCTTGGTGATCTCTGGCGGCAGGGTGGTGGATCCCGCCAGCGGAATGGACGCGGTTGGTGATGTGGCGGTGGTGGACGGCAAGGTCGCCGCAGTCGGCGCCTCGCTCGGCGGCGCCGAGCGGGTGATCGACGCCACCGGGCTCGTGGTTGCGCCCGGCTTCATCGACCTTCATGCGCACGGCCAATCGCTCCCCGCCGATCGCATGCAGGCCTTCGACGGCGTCACGACGACGCTCGATCTCGAAGCCGGCGTGCTGCCGGTCGGGTCCTGGTATGAGCGCCAGGCGCGGAAGGGACGCGTGCTGAACTACGGCGCGGCCACCAACTGGGCTTTCGCGCGTATTGGCGCGATGACGGGCTCCAATGCGGAGAGCTCGCTGGAGGCGTTCGGCAACGCCATGCGCGATCGCCGCTGGATGGACAACGTGGCGAGCGATGCGGAGGTCGCCGGCATTCTGGAGCGCCTTTCGCGCGGGCTGAACGAGGGCGGCATCGGCATCGGCATCTTGAACGCCTATGCGCCGGGCGCCGGGGTGCAGGAGCTGACCGCGGTCTGCCAGCTCGCGGCCGCGCAGGACGTGCCGACCTTCACCCATGTCGCCTACATGTCGCGGGTCGACCCCGAGAGCGCGGCGGAGGCCTATATCCGCCTGATCGGCTATGCCGGCGCCACCGGCGCGCACATGCACATCTGCCATTTCAACTCGTCGAGCAAGACCGACGTCGGGCGCTGCCGCGTGCTGATCGCGAAGGCGCAGGCGCAGGGCCTGCCGATCACGGTCGAGGCCTATCCCTACGGCACCGGCTCGACCGTGCTGGCGGCGGCCTTCTTCAGCGACCCGGAATTCGTCGAGCGCAACGGCACCGGTTACGATTCCGTGCAGCGGGTGACCGACGGCCATCGCTTCAGCGATCGCGAGGAGCTCTTGAAGGCGCAGGCGGAAGAGCCGTCCTCGCTGGTGCTGTGGCACATCCTCGACACCGAGAACAATGCGCATCATCGCGACCTCCTCGACATGTCGGTGCTCTATCCCGGCGGCGCGATCGCCTCCGACGCGATGCCGTGGACGACGTCGGACGGCAAGACCTACACCGGCGATGCCTGGCCGCTGCCGGATGACGCCACCTCGCATCCGCGCTCGGCGGGCTGCTTCACGAAGTTCATCCGCGAATGGGTGCGCGAGCGCAAGACCGTGTCGCTGCTCGAAGGCGTGCGCAAATGCGCGCTGATCCCGGCGGAGATCCTGTCGCAGAGCACGCCCGCGATGCGCGCCAAGGGCAGGCTCGCGAAGGATGCCGATGCCGACATCGTCGTGTTCGACTACGAGAAGCTCTCGGACCGCGCGACCTTCACTGCGATGAACCGCCCCTCCGAAGGCGTGCGGCATCTCGTGGTCAGCGGCCAACCGCTGATCACAGATGGTGTGCTGGACGTGGCGGCGCGGCCTGGCCGTCCCGTGCGCCGCCCCGTCGTTGGGGGCTGAGACATGCCGGTCCCCATTCTCCTGGTGACGGGCTTTCTGGGGGCCGGCAAGACCACTGTCGTCAACCATCTGCTGGCGCATGCGGAGGGGCGGCGGATCGCCGCTGTGGTCAACGATTTCGGCGCGATCAACATCGATGCCGAGCTGATCGCGGGCGTGATCGACGGCGTGGTCAGCCTCGCCAACGGCTGCATCTGCTGCTCGCTCGAAGGCGACCTCTTGCGCACGCTTGCGACGCTGCTGCGGCGAAATCCCAAGCCGGAGTACATCGTCATCGAGACCAGCGGCGTCGCCGATCCCGCCGAGATCGTCCGTAACCTGATGGATCCCGTGATCCTGCGCGAGGCGCCGCTGGAAACCGTGCTCTGCGTGATGGACGCGGCGACACCGCCGGCTGCCCTGGACGATGCGCTGCACCGTTCGCAATTGCGCGTCGCCGACATCGTGGCTCTGAGCAAGCTGGATCTGGCGGACGAGGGCGCGGGCTCCCGGATGCGCGAGGCCATCCGCGCGCAGCGCGTTCCTGCCGTGGTGGTCGATGCGCAGCACGGCGAGATTCCGTCCGCGCTGCTGTTTCCCGCAACCGTCGATCGCGCCCCCGCGCTACGCGAGCCCGGACCTAAACGGCCGGCGGAGCAACGCTTCGAAACGCTGAGCTGGACCTCCGACCACCCGCTCTCGCTGCCGCGCCTGCAGCAGGCGATCGGACGGCTTGCGCCAAAACTCGCGCGGGCAAAAGGCCTGTTCGAGACCGTCGAGCAGCCCGGGCGCCGGATGGCGTTTCAATTCGCCGCCGGCCGCGCCACGCTGGCCCCCGCAGATGGCGATGCGCGGCCGCCGGGCCTGCCGCGTGCGCGGATCGTCTTCATCGCCGAGCTCGGGGTGCTCTCGAAGGCCGAGCTCGATGGGATCATGGAGACGTGCGTTGTGGATCGGTGAAGCTGCTGCCTCAAGCGAATTGCGCGAGGCCGTGGCCGACGGACCAGTTCTCCGCGGGCGCGTCGAGCACGTTCACGAACACGTCCTCGGGGCGGATGCCCGGGTTTTCGCCGAGCAGGTCGGCGATCCGCCGGTACAGGGCCTTCTTCTGCTCAGGGGTGCGCGAGGCGAACACGGTGATCTGGATCAGCACGGCGTCGTCGCTGCGCTCGACGCCATAGGCGTTGCCGCAGCGGAAGTTCGCAGGCGAGAGCTCGCTGATGGTCATGAACTCGTCGCCGTCAGGGACGTTCAGCGCTTCGCGCATGGCACGGTAGAGGCCGTCGAGGATGGCCCTCCGGTACGCTTCCGGCTTTCCGGCGCGCATCGAGATGTGGAGGAGAGGCATCGCGAATTCCTCATTGACGAGAGGGCGCATCGGCACCAGTTTGTTCTTGACGCAGCGTCAAGAAACCACATTTTTGACGGCGTGTCAAATATTCCCGGCAGGAGCAAACCTTGAGGCCGCGCGAGTTCGACCACGACGACGTCCTGCGGATCGCGTTCGACCAGTTCTGGCGCAAGGGCGTGCGCGGCACCTCGCTGTCCGACATCGCGCGGGATGCCGGTGTCCAGCGCGGCAGCCTCTACAATGCTTTCGGCAGCAAGGAGGCGCTGTTCCTCCAGGCCTATGAGCGCTACGCGGGCGACTATCTTCTTGCGCTGCAAAAAGCGCTCGCTGCGGGCAGCTTGCGAAAACGCCTCACCGCGTTCTTCGATCTGACCATCACAAACTTCCGCTCCGGCACACCGCCGCGCGGATGTCCGACGACGCGCGGCTTGATGGAGCTCGGCGCGGCCGAAGGCGAGGGGCTGGACGAGGAGGCGCGGCAAGCCTTCGCGAACCTCATCTCGCGCATTACCGTTCTGGTTCAGGAGACGTTGTCGGCGGGTGCGGCGCGCGGTGAATTCAACGGCAGCCCCGCGTCCGCAGCGCTGCACATCATCACGGTGACGCGCGGGCTCGCGGTGCTCGAACGTGCCTTCGGCGACGAGCCCCAGCTGCGCATGATCGCCGCCCACACCATCGATCTCGTGCTCGGCAAGAAGGGCGGCTAGGTGTCAGCAGACCGCGAGCGCGTTGACCGCCCGCGTCGTCACGGTCTCGTTCTCGTTGCCGACGAACTGGCAGACGGCGGATTCGAGCTCACCCGCCTGGCTGCCGCGCGCCACCGCCAGCAGCCGCATCAATTCCGCCTCGTCCTTCGACAGGCGCCGGCACGACGGCGGCATGAAGCACAATTGGCAGGGCCGGCCGCTGCGCAGGATTCTGACCAGCGCGGCAACGCGTGCGACCAGCAGCGGGCTGTCGGCGATGCCAGGCGCCTCGTCGGCAAAGCGATAGGCCGCCTCCCAGCAATCGGACGCGCCGGTCGCATAGGCGGCAGCGATGAACCGGAACAGCGAGAGCGTGACGCGGCCAAAATCATCGTAGCTCTCGACGTTAGGCCGCGTCGCAAGCGCGGCCTGAAGCGGACAGAGCCGCGCCTGGCCGGCTTCCGTGACAGACACAGAGCCGCAATTATCCTGCATCATGCGCGATCCCGGTCAGTGCAACGTCGGGCTTCCGACCAGCCAGCTCTTTATCGCCATCGTTCGGTCATGGTCGAAAGACGGAACGTGTCGGTCGGGCAGGATGAGACCGGCCATGCGGAAGATCGTTGCAAGCCCCCGCACAGGTGCGAGGGCCCAATCGGCGCCGACCGGTGGCAGCCAGCATTCGAACTGTTCGCGCGCGATATCGTCGCGCTCTTTCTGCGCGGCGGCGATCGCCCGCAACATGCCGTGCTCGCTGTCGGACATGCGCGGGCAGGTCGGGCAGTGCACCGCGATGGCCGTATGCGCCGTGCAAGCAAAGATCTCGATGATGGATTCCAGCGACGGCACGGCATCGCCCACGCGAAACTGTTCGTACACTTGCTGGATGTCGGCCGCGGTCGGAACTGCGCTTCCGCTGCGTGCCTTGGCCCGAAATCCCCAAATGAAGAGCCGCTCCGCCGCGCTCAGCGACGGAAGGTCGAGGGATCCTGTCGATGTCGATTGATGCATTGAGCCTCCGGCCTCTGGCTGCGCCGATGCCCCGGCCGGCGCTGATGATCTGCGTCGATCGTTCGGTGAGAGCCCCCTGCAAGTCAACGCCCGGAGGGGCGATGTCGAGGTCTTCTAGTTTTGAAGAGTTCGCATCTCGGATGCAGCCGGCGTCGTGAACCTGCGAGGCCGTGCGCGGCACGCCGGTAGGATCCTACGGAGGTCTGCGGAGTTTTTGGGGGAACCCGAATGCTTAAAGCTTTGCTAAGGGGCGCGGGATAAACTGGCATATCAGCCCTTCCAATTCTTGCGAGCTCCAATGTTTTTCTCCCGCATCAGTTTCAAGCTGGTCCTGATTGTCGGCATCAGCCTCCTCGGCATGATCGCGCTGGCGCCGATCGCGCTTTCGACCCTGCGCACGCAGATGATCGCGGACCGTGAGGCAAAGACGCAGCACATGGTCGACGTCGGCTACGGCATCCTGGCGCACTACCAGAAGCTCGAGAGCGAGGGAAAACTCCCGCGCGAGCAGGCCCAGGCCGGCGCGATCGCGGAGATCAAGAGCCTGCGTTACGACAAGGTCGAGTATTTCTGGCTGAACGACATGACCCCCAAGATGGTCATGCACCCGATCAAGCCCGAGCTCGATGGCAAGGATCTCGCCGGGATGAAGGATCCGTCCGGCAACGCGCTGTTCGTCGGCTTCGTCGACGTCGTCAAGAAGCAGGGCGCGGGCTTCTACAGCTACCTCTGGCCGAAGCCCGGCTTCGACCAGCCGGTCGGGAAAATCTCCTATGTGAAGGGCTTTGCGCCCTGGGGCTGGATCATCGGCACCGGTATCTATCTCGACGACGTCGATGCCGTTTTCCGCCAGAATGCGATGACCTTCGCCCTGGTGTGCCTGGTCGTGTTCGTGCTCGTGCTCGGCGCTTCCTTCGTGATCGGCCGCAGCGTGACCCGGCCGCTGGCGAAGATCACCGCGCTCACCGAGCGCCTCGCCTCCGGCGACAGCGCGTTCGACGTGCCCCATACCGACCGTCGCGACGAGATCGGCGGGCTCGCCAAGGCGCTCGCCGTGTTCAAGGACAATGCTGTGGAGGTCGGCCGGATGCACGCCGAACAGCAGGAGACGAAGCAGAAGGCCGACGAGGAGAAGCGCAAGACGATGACCGATCTCGCCGGCAAGTTCGAGGCGAACGTTCAAGCCGTCGTCCGCGACGTCTTCAACGAGGCGCGCGCGATGCAGCAGGCCGCGCAGGGTATGTCCGCGACCGCCGACAAGGCGACCGACCGTGCGAGCTTCGTCGCCACCGCCTGCCAGCAGGCTTCGAGCAACGTGCAGACGGTGGCCTCCGCCGCCGCGCAGCTGTCGTCCTCGATCACCGAGATCAGCCAGCGCGTCGCGCAGGCTGCAAGCGTGGCCGACAAGGCCGCCGCCGACGGTCAACGCACCAACGACACCGTGCAGGGACTTGCCGCCGCCGCGCACAAGATCGGCGAGGTCATCGACCTCATCAACCAGATCGCCTCGCAGACCAATCTGCTCGCGCTCAACGCCACCATCGAGGCGGCGCGCGCCGGCGAGGCCGGCAAGGGCTTTGCGGTGGTGGCAAGCGAAGTGAAGTCGCTGGCAAGCCAGACCGCGAAGGCGACCGACGAGATCGGCGCGCAGATCACCGCGATCCAGGCCGAGACCAACCAGGTGGTCGGCAACATCGACAGCATTCGCAAGACCATCATGGAGGTCAACGAGATCTCCTCGTCGATCGCCGCAGCCGTCGAGGAGCAGGGCGCCGCGACCGCGGCCATCGCCCACAGCGTGAGGGAGGCCGCCTCCGGCACCGACCAGGTTTCGCAGAACATCTCGGGTGTCACTGATGCCACGGCTGAGACCGGCCAGGCTGCCGGCCTCGTGCTGCAATCGAGCGGCCGGCTGTCGCAGAAGCTGCAATCGTTGGAAAACGAAGTCAGTGCTTTCGTTGCCGGGGTGCGGGCCGCCTAGTATAGCAGGGGGATGGGCCAAACTTCCGATCGGCGCGCGCGCATTCTCCTGATCAATCCGAACAGTTCCGTGGCGACCACAGCGATGATGGTCGCCATCGCGAAGTCGGCCGCCGTCGACGGCTTCGACATCGACGGCGCGACCGCAACGCGCGCGCCGCAAATGATCGTGACGCCGGATGCGCTGGATGCAGCTTCCACCGAAGTCTTGGAGATCACGGAGTCGAACCGGCATGCATGCAACGGTATCATCGTCGCGGCGTTCGGCGATCCCGGATTGACCGGGATAAAGGCCGCGCTAAAACTGCCCGCGGTCGGCATCGGCGAGTCCTCGATGTTGGCAGCCGCCGAGAACGGCCGCCGCTTCGGCGTGGCGACCACGACGCCGCTGCTGGAGGCGAAGATCAACGCCTTGCCTGACGCACTGGGGCTGCGATCGTATTACACCGGCGTCCGCTTCGCGGAGGGCGATCCGCAGGAGCTGATGCGCGATCCGGCGCGGCTGCGCGCCGCACTCGCCGGCGCGGTCGAGGCCTGCATCGCGCAGGATGGCGCGGAGGCGGTCATCATCGGTGGCGGGCCGCTGGGCGACGTCGCGCGCGAGCTTCAGCCGATGTTCACCGTGCCGGTGATCGCGCCGATCCCGTCTGCCGTGGCGCGGATTATTCGCCTCCTCACGGCGCGCGCGCCCGACTGAAATTCCGGCCCGCGGGAACGGTCGTCGCCACTAGCGTTCTTGCCCTTGACGGCCTCGGTTAAAGTGACGAAGCAGAACCATCGGACCTGCCGATCCGCGCTTGGGCACGCGGGCATGGAGACGCTGCATGTCGTTCAAGAAGCTCCTGATCGCCAATCGCGGCGAGATCGCCATCCGCATCGCGCGTGCGGCGGCGGACGCGGGGATCGCGACGGTCGCGATCCATCCCGCGGACGATGCGCTGTCGCTGCATGTGCGGGTTGCCGACGAGGCGCTCGAAATTGCCGGCCGCGGCGCGCGGGCCTATCTCGACATCGAGGCCGTGGTGAAGGCGGCGAAGAGCGCAGGCTGCGACGCCATGCATCCCGGCTACGGCTTCCTCAGCGAGAACGCTGCGTTTGCGAAGGCCTGCGCCGATGCAGGCATCGCCTTTGTCGGGCCGAAGCCGGCGGCGCTCGAACTGTTCGGCGACAAGGTGGCGGCACGTCAGCTGGCAAAGCGCTGCGGCGTGCCGATCATCGCCGGCACCAGCGGGCCGTCCTCGCTGGAGGACATCACGGCGTTCTTCACCTCGCTCGGCAGCAACGCGGCGATCGTGATCAAGGCGATGGCCGGCGGCGGCGGCCGCGGCATGCGCTTGGTCGAGCGCGCTGCCGATCTCGCGGAGGCCTACACGCGCTGCCAGTCCGAGGCTAAGGCCGCGTTCGGCTTCCACGGCGTCTATGCCGAACGGCTGATCCGGCGGGCGCGCCATATCGAGGTGCAGATCATCGGCGACCGCCATGGCGCGATCTCTCATCTTTGGGAACGCGAATGCACGATTCAGCGCCGGCACCAGAAGCTGGTCGAGGTGGCGCCGAGCCCGTCGCTCAGCGACGGCTTGCGTGGCCGGATCATCGAAGCGGCGAAGCAACTCGCCGCGGCCGCGTCTTACGACAATCTCGGCACGTTCGAGTTCCTGGTTGACGGCACTGCCGACGACAGTTTTGCCTTCATCGAGGCCAACCCGCGGCTGCAGGTCGAGCACACCGTGACGGAAGAGGTGCTCGGCCTCGATCTCGTCCGCGCCCAACTCGCGGTCGCTGGCGGTGCCTCGCTTGCCTCGCTCGGCCTGGCGCAAGCTTCGATCCCGAAACCGCGCGGCTACGCCATGCAGTTGCGCGTCAACATGGAGACGCTGGACGAGCTGGGGGCGACGCACCCGACCGGCGGCGTACTTGCCGTGTTCGAGCCGCCGTCAGGTCCCGGCGTCCGCGTCGACAGTTTTGGGTATGCCGGCTACAAGACCAGCGCCGCCTTCGACTCGCTGCTGGCAAAGGTCATCGTGCATACGCCCGGTGAAGCCTGGCACGAGGTCGTTGCCAAGGCTTCGCGTGCCTTGCGCGAGTTTCGGATCGACGGCGTCATCACCAACATCGCCTTCCTCCAGGCCGTGCTGGCGCATCCCGACTTCAGGGCCAACCGCATCGCGACAGACTTCATCGATCGCAATATCGCGAAGCTCGTGGAGGCCGCTGATGGCGCTGCAAAGCCGCTGTATTTTGCCGCGAGCGAGCGAAGCGGTGGCCAAGACACCGACGCACACGTCGCGCAGGTAGTTCCTGAAGGCGCCGTGATGGTCGCAGCACCCTTGCAGGGAACCATCGTCACCATCCAGGTGAAGGAAGGCGAGGTCGTGCGCCCGGGCCAGCAGCTCGCCGTGATCGAGTCCATGAAAATGGAGCATCTCGTCATGGCCGAGCAGGGCGGCCGCGTCATGAAGCTCGTGGCCGGCGACGGCGTCACGCTGATGCATGGCGAGCCGATCATGTATCTGGAGCCGCTCGATGTCGCGGCTGACGCGTCGGCAACGGAAACCGACATCGATCTCGACCACATCCGTCCCGATCTCGCCGAACTGATTGCGCGCCAGGCCAACACGCTCGATGAAAATCGCCCTGCCTCGGTCGAGCGCCGTCGCAACACCAACCAGCGCACCGCGCGCGAAAATGTCGCGCAGCTCGTCGACGACGGCTCGTTCATGGAGTATGGCAGCCTTGCGATCGCGGCGCAGCGGCGCCGGCGCAAGCTCGACGATCTCGTCAAGAACACGCCGGCCGACGGCCTCGTCATGGGCGTCGCGACCGTCAACGCCGGGAAGTTCGGTCCCGAAGGCGGGCGCTGCATCGTCGTGGCCTATGACTACACCGTGCTCGCGGGCACGCAGGGCCACATGAATCACAAGAAGATCGACCGCATGCTGACGCTCGCGGAAGACTGGCGCGTGCCGCTGGTGTTCTATGCCGAAGGCGGCGGCGGCCGGCCCGGCGATACCGACCGGCTCGGCATGACCGGGCTCGATGGTCCGTCCTTCGTGCAGTTCGCGAGGCTCTCGGGTCTGGTGCCGGTCATCGGCGTGGTCTCCGGCTATTGCTTCGCCGGCAATGCCGCGATGCTCGGCTGCTGCGATGTCATCATCGCGACCAAAAACGCCTCGATCGGCATGGGTGGCCCCGCGATGATCGAGGGCGGCGGGCTCGGCGTCTATCATCCGGCCGAGGTCGGTCCTGTTACGTTCCAGTCGCCGAACGGTGTCATCGATATCCTCGTCGAGGACGAGGAGGAGGCGACGCGTGTTGCGCAAAAATATCTGTCCTATTTCCAGGGCGCGGTGACGGAGTGGCAGGCCGCCGACCAGCGCCTGCTGCGCCGCGCGATCCCCGAGAACCGCCTGCGGGTCTATGACATCCGCAGCGTGATCGATCTCGTCGCGGACAAGGAGTCCGTGCTGGAGCTGCGCCGCGACTACGGTGTCGGCATGATCACCGCGCTGATCCGCATCGAGGGCAAACCGTTCGGCCTGATCGCCAACAATCCACGCCATCTCGGCGGTGCGATCGACGCCGATGCCGGCGACAAGGCCGCGCGCTTCCTCCAGCTCTGCGACGCCTTCGATCTGCCGATCGTCTCGTTGTGCGACACGCCCGGCTTCATGGTCGGCCCGGAAGCCGAGAAGACCGCGATCGTGCGCCACGTCTCGCGGATGTTCGTGACAGGCGCGAGCCTGACAGTGCCGCTGTTCGGCATCGTCCTGCGCAAGGGCTATGGGCTCGGGGCGCAGTCGATGATCGGCGGCGGCTTCCACGCCTCGTTCTTCACCGCGGCCTGGCCGACCGGCGAGTTCGGCGGCATGGGTCTGGAGGGTTACGTCCGGCTCGGCTTCCGCAAGGAAATGGAGGCGATCGCCGACCCCGTCGAGCGCGAGACTTATTATCGCAACAAGGTCGCCGAGCTCTATGCCAACGGCAAGGCGGTCTCGATCGCCTCCGTGTTCGAGATCGACAACGTCATCGATCCCGCCGAGACGCGGCGGTGGATCATGGCAGGCCTGCGCTCGGTGCCGAAGCCGCCGGCGCGGACCGGGAAGAAGCGGCCGTGCATCGATACGTGGTGAGGGCGCTGCAGCAATTCTGATTGCGCTTCGCCGCGTTTCCGGTTCCCGATTGACATCCCCGCCTGCGGTGCCAGACTTTGCACAATAATACAGGGTGGAGACGTCCGCGATGGCCAGCCTTTCGGCCTCGAACCATGTCGCCCGCGTCTTGTCCGTCGCCAATCACGTGGCCGACGTCGATGCCTCTTCGCGCATTGCCAATTCCTGGCGGCGCTGCCTGGTCAGCCACAAGCTCGATCCCGCCCGTCAGGGGCCGCCGCAGACGCTGACCGAAGTCGAGATTCGTCGCGTCGCCGAACCCATGGAGGAGACGATCCGGCTCGTAACACCGGAGCTCGACGACCTCGCCCGTGTGCTGCGCGATGCCGGCTATTGCGTCAATCTGGCAGACGTGAACGCAACCATGCTGTTCAGCCGTCTGCCCGGCGAGGCCGACGCACGACTATTCATGGACTGGAAGATCTACACCGGCTCCAATTTTTCCGAGGCCTTCGAAGGCACCAACGGGCTCGGCACCGCACTCGCCGAGCAGAAGCCGATCCTGGTGCATCGCGACGAGCATTTTCGCGCGCAGTGGCACATGTTCTCCTGCGCCGTGACGCCGCTGTTCGACCAGGCCGGACGGCTCGCAGGCGCCGTCAACATCACCTCCTGCCGCGAGGACCTCGAACGCACCGCGCATCAGCTTGCGCTGGCGGTGACGATGGAGGCGACGCGGCGCATGGAGGGGGCGATCTTCCGCGGTCATTTCCGCAACGCCTGGATCGCGACCGTCCCGGGCGACGGCGGCAGCGGCCTGCTCGCCTATGACGACGATCGCCGCATTGTCGGCGCCTGCCGTTCGGCGCGCGCACTGCTGGGTCTCACGGATGGCTTGATCGCAGCCGGCATCGATCTGTTGCGCTACGTCAAATTCGACCATCCCGCCGCGCGCGACGCAGACGATCTCGTCGAGCTGCGCCGGGCCGATGGCACTCCGTTGGGGCATGGCCATGTCGCGCCGCCGCTGCGACCACGGCCGTCCACGCAGCGTCGTGACGCTCCTGTGGACCGGTTCGACGCGCTGCACCGGCTCGCCGGTCGCGATCCCGGACTGATCAAGAGTGTAAAGCGGCTCAGAAGCATCGGCGATCACAATCTGCCGGTGCTGCTACATGGTGAGACCGGCGTCGGCAAGGATGTGTTCGCTCGTGCCATTCACGCAGCCGGCAATCGCGCACGCCACAACTATGTCGCGCTGAACTGCGCGGCGATGCCGGAAAGCCTGATCGATGCCGAGCTGTTCGGCTACGAGGCCGGCGCCTTCACCGGCGCACGCCGCGACGGCTCGAAGGGCCTGATCGTGCAGGCCGACGGCGGCACGCTGTTCCTCGATGAGATCGGCGACATGCCGATCGCGCTGCAGACGCGACTGCTGCGTGTGCTGGAGAACCGCGAAGTGTGGCCGCTCGGCGCGCTGAAGCCGGTGCCGGTCGACATTCGCCTGATCAGCGCTACCCATCGCGATCTCGGCCGCATGGCCGAGGAGGGCGCCTTCCGCACCGACCTCTATTTCCGTCTGCGCGGCATGGAGGTGCGGCTGCCGGCTCTGCGCGAGCGCGCGGACCGCGACGACGTCATCCGCCAGATCGCCCGCGAGGAAGCGCCGAACTGCTCCCTCTCGGACGAGGCCTGGGCGCAGCTCGCGGCCTATCCCTATCCCGGCAACATGCGCCAGCTCCGCCATGTGCTGCGGCTCGCCGGCTGCACGGCGGAGGACGGCGTCATCACCGACGCCGACCTCGATCTGCCGCCGTTTGGTGGAAGGGCGGCGGAGCCGGATCTGGCAGCGGCCGAACGCGCCACGATCGTAGAGGCGCTACGCAAGCATGGCGGCCATGTGACCGAAGCGGCGCGCGCGCTGAAGCTGAGCCGTGCCACGCTGTATCGGAAGATCAAGCAGTTGAAGATCGAGACGGCGCAGTAGCCCTCAGCTGCGTGCGGCGCCACCTTCTCCCGCAAGGGGAGAAGGGAACGGTAGCGAACTCGCCGCCGCTGCCTTACGAAAAATCACTCCAGCTCAGATGCCGGGAATCGAGATCTCCGACTGTGACTGTCCCACGGATTTCGCGCGGTGCGTGGAAGCTGCTGCGCAGATATACCAGCGGCGCAGTCCCGTCGGAATACGACACGCCGCGCACCTCGCCGACGAAGATCGAATGCGTCGACGTCTCGAATTCCTGGGCCAGCACGCAGTCGAACGCGGCGACCGCATCGCTCAGCACCGGCGCGCCGGTCACCCCGCGCGTCCACTCCCCGAACGCAAAACGGTCGTCGCCATTGATGCCCTTCTGGCCACTGAAGGTCAGCGCCAGCGCCGCATGGTCCTCGTGCAGGAAGTTGATCGCGAACGCGCCTTCCTCGCGGATACGCGCGTGCGCACTGGCGTTGCGGTTGACGCAGACGATCAGGGATGGCGGATTGTCCGACAGCGAGCAGGCCGAGGTCACCGTCAGCCCCGTGCGCTTGCCGTGCTCGGCCCCCACCGTCACCAGCGCGACCGCGCCGGCGCACTGGCGCATCGCCTGCTTGAAATTCTTAGCGTCCACGCTCACGCGATGGTCTCCAGTAAGAACGGATGCGGCACGATCGCGCCGCATCCGCATCGGGTCAAGCCGCCTTCTTCGCGGAGCCGAGATGCTTCAGGCGCGGCATCACCTCGTTCCTCAGCAGCGACAGCGAGTGATGCCAGGCTTCAGCCTTGTGCTTGTAGTCGAAGCCGAACACCAGCAGCACGCCGAAGCCGCCGACTTCCTCGTAGATCTTCTCGATTTTCTCGGCGACGGTCGCGGGCGAGCCGACGATCCAGTTCCGCTTGGCGCAATATTCGACGGTGACGTCGCTATCGGGCACGTCGGGCGCGTGCTTCAGATAGTCCTTGAAGCCGAAATGCCCGAGCAGCGGCAGGAAGTACTCGCCCATCATCCGCCCCATCATGTCGCCGGTCGAGAGCTTCCACGCCTCCTCGTCGGTATCGGCGACGAACACCTCGCGCACCAGCCGCCAATCCGCGCGATCCGGCTTGCGCCCGGTCTTGGCGGCACCTGCTACGACCGAATCCCAATGACTGCCGACATAGGCCGGGTTCAGGTTGAGGCTCATCGGGATGAAGCCGCGCTCACCGGCGAGCTTCAGCGTGTCCGAGTTCTTCGACAGACCGGCGACGCCGATCGGCGGATGCGGCGTCTGCAACGGCTTGATGTGCGGCTTGAGGAAGTCGAACATCGTGTCCGGCTTGGTCACCGTCCAGAATTTACCCTTGTAGGTCCAGGGCGCGGGATCGCTCCACATCTTCAGAATGATCTCGAGCGCCTCGCGCGTCATGTCGCGGTTCTGTCCGCTCATGCCGTCGACGTTGAACATCGCCCAGTCGCTCGGCAGGCCGCTGGCTGCGACGCCGAAATTGAGTCGCCCCCCGGAGAGATGATCGAGCATGGCGACGCGGTTGGCGAGTTCGGCCGGGTGGTGATAGGGCAGCAGGAAGCCGCCCGGTCCGATGCGAATATTCTTGGTCTGCATCAGGGCCTGTGCAATCAGCAGATCCGGCGTGGGATTGGGTTCCCACGGAGCGGTATGGTGCTCGCCGACCCAGGCCTCCTGATAGCCGAGCTCGTCGAGCCAGCGCATGACCTGCAGGTCCCAGTCGTTCCCTTCCTTCAGGCCGCACTCCGGCGGGTGCGAAGGCATCGTGAAATAGCCGATCTCCATGGGTTTCCTCTCCACAATTGACGCGTCTTGTTGCGCGGTTCACGGATGTGAGCAGGGTTGCTTGAGCAAGCGGTGTGCCACCGCTCCGCAAGCGGTGTGCCAGCACTACAGCGTCTCAGACCCGCGAGAAAACGCTGGTTTGCGGCGGCAATAGCCGATATCCCGGGGCGAATTTGCCTGATGTCGTCTCATTGTCGCGAGACGGCGTCTTGCCGGTGAGACGAGGACGAGAACCGAGATGACCGAACCCGCTTACGTCGCGGTGGACTGGGGCACCAGCAGCTTCCGGCTCTGGTTGATCGATCGTACCGGCGTGGTGCTGGCCGAACGCCGCAGCGATGAGGGCATGCTGGCGGCGGCAAAGACCGGTTTCGCGGTCGTGCTGCAATCGCATCTTGCCGCCGTCGAAGCACCAGCTCAACTGCCGGTTCTGGTCTGCGGCATGGCCGGCGCCAAGACGGGCTGGGTCGAGGCCGGCTATGTCGACACGCCGGCACCACTCTCCGCCGTTCTGAAGCAGGCCGCGCGCGTGCCGGGCGAAGCACGCGACATCCGCATCCTGCCGGGTATCGCGCAGCGCGATCCAAGAGCGCCGGACGTGATGCGCGGCGAGGAGACGCAATTGCTCGGCGCGCTCGGGCTCGATGCCGCCGGCGAAGCGCTGGTCTGCATGCCCGGCACGCATTCGAAATGGGTGCGCCTGAAGGACGGCACCGTCGCGCGTTTCTCCACCTTCATGACCGGCGAGCTCTTCAGCGTCGTCTCGCGCGAGACGATTTTGTCGCTTGCGGTTGCCGGGGCCGATGACGCCGAGGATGTCGCGAGCTTCCAGGCAGCGGTGAAGTCTGCGTATGAAGCGCCGGCCTTTGCAGCCAACCTTCTGTTCACCGCGCGGTCGCGGCAGTTGCTGTTCGGCGGCACGCCAGCTGCCGCGCGCGAAACGCTGTCGGGCACCTTGATCGGCATCGAGCTGGCCGCGGGGCTGTCTGGCGCCGTGCCGAAATCAGGCATTACCTTGATTGCCTCGGGGCGGCTCGCGACGTTGTACCGGCTGGCTTTCGGCGCGCTGTCGGTCACTGTGAACCCGGTCGATGCCGATGAAGCCGTCCGCCGCGGTCTGTCGATGGCGGCTGCTGCGATCTGGATGAAATGAGAGGACTGTCGAGATGAGCGTTCCCTTTCCGGCGATGAAGCGGCCACTGGTCGCGATCCTGCGCGGCGTGAAGCCCGAGGAGACGCAGGCCATCGTCGGCGTGCTGATCGAAGCCGGCATGACTGCGATCGAGATCCCGCTGAACTCGCAGGACCCGTTCCGCTCCATCGCAACGGCCGTGAAACAGGCGCCGGCGGGCGTGCTGATCGGCGCCGGCACGGTGCTGACCACCGCAGATGTCGATCGGCTCAATGATGTCGGCGGCAAGCTGATGGTCTCGCCGAATGTGGATACACAGGTGCTTACGCGTGCACATCAGTACGCCATGGTGACGTTGCCGGGCGTATTCTCGCCGACCGAGGCGCTGCATGCCGCGCGCTCCGGCGCCTCGGGCCTGAAATTCTTTCCGGCCAGCGTGCTCGGTGCATCCGGCATCGCCGCGATTCGCGCCGTGCTGCCGGCCGGCGTGATGATCGCCGCCGTCGGCGGCGTCTCCGATCAGAATTTTGCGGAGTACATCAAGGGTGGCGTCACGGCGTTCGGGCTCGGCTCCAGCCTCTACAAGCCCGGCATGTCGGCGGCTGATGTCGCCGCGCGCGCAAAGTTGACGATCGCGGCCTACGATCGGGCGATTGCGAAAGACTGACCCCGCAATAAACCAGCCGTGATGCGGTCACGGTCGCGCGTTATCCTATCTTGCCGAAGAAGCGAGATCAGGAGACCGACATGGCGATCAACAACGTGGCCGATCTGTTCGTGGCAACGCTCGAACAGGCCGGCGTCAAGCGCATCTACGGCATCGTCGGCGACAGCCTGAATGCGCTGACCGAAGCGCTGCGGCGGCGCGGCACGATCGAGTGGATCCATGTCCGGCACGAGGAGGTTGCGGCCTTCGCCGCGGCCGGGGAAGCGGAGATGACGGGGAGCCTTGCGGTGTGCGCGGGCTCGTGTGGTCCCGGCAATCTGCATCTCATCAACGGCCTGTTCGACGCACATCGCAGCCGCGTTCCGGTGCTGGCGATCGCCGCGCAAATCCCGACCGCCGAGATCGGCAGCGGCTATTTCCAGGAGACCCATCCGCAAAACCTGTTCCGCGAGTGCAGCCATTATTGCGAGCTGGTCTCCGATCCGAGCCAGCTGCCTTACGTGCTGGAAAACGCCATCCGCGCGGCGGTGGGCATGCGCGGCGTTGCCGTCGTCGCCATGCCCGGCGACGTCGCCTTCCGTAGCCCACCCAAGCGCGCGCTGTCGACGGCGCGTGGCCTTGCGCTGTCGGCGCCGAAGGTCGTGCCGCAGGCCGATGAGCTGAAGGCGCTCGCGGACCTCTTGAATGGCGCCGAGCGCATCACCTTGTTCTGCGGTCGCGGCTGCGCCGGCGCGCATGCGCCGTTGATGCAGCTTGCGGAAGCTTTGAAGAGCCCGATCGTGCATGCGCTGGGCGGCAAGGAGCATGTCGAATACGACAATCCCTACGATGTCGGCATGACCGGCTTCATCGGCTTCTCCTCGGGCTATGCGGCCATGCACGCTTGCGACGCGCTGGTGATGCTCGGGACCGATTTTCCCTACAAGCAGTTCTTCCCGACCGATGCAAAGATCGCGCAGATCGACATCCGTCCGGAAAATCTCGGGCGCCGCTGCAAGCTCGATCTCGGCCTGGTCGGCGACGTCAAGCTCACCCTCGAGGCGCTGCTGCCGCTGCTGAAATCCAAGACGCAGCGCAAGCACCTCGACGATGCGATCGCGCATTACAAGAAGGCGCGCGAGGGCCTCAACTCGCTCGCCAAGGGCACGCCGGGCAGCAAACCGATCCATCCGCAATACCTGGCAAAGGTCATCAGCGACCATGCGAGCGATGATGCGGTGTTCACCGCCGATGTCGGCACGCCGACGGTGTGGGCCGCGCGCTATCTCGAGATGAACGGCCGCCGCCGGCTGATCGGCTCGTTCGTGCACGGCTCGATGGCCAACGCCATGCCGCAGGCGATCGGCGCGCAGGCCGCGCAGCCCGGCCGCCAGGTGATCTCGCTCTCGGGCGACGGCGGCTTCACGATGCTGATGGGCGATCTGATCACGCTGATGCAGATGAAGCTACCGGTGAAGGTGGTCATCTTCAACAACGGTGTGCTCGGCTTCGTCGCACTGGAGATGAAGGCGGCCGGCTTCGTCGACACCAATGTCGATCTGGAGAATCCGGACTTCGCGGCGATGGCGCG
Source organism: Bradyrhizobium sp. MV1.5 (assembly GCF_055807615.1). NCBI lineage: Bacteria > Pseudomonadati > Pseudomonadota > Alphaproteobacteria > Hyphomicrobiales > Nitrobacteraceae > Bradyrhizobium > Bradyrhizobium sp. MV1.5. Next base: position 179,683 of record NZ_JBVVPL010000008.1, read on the forward strand.
CGCCATGGGCATCTTTGCGCGGCGCGTCGAGGATCCCGGCGAACTCTCGGGGGCGGTGAAGGAGATGCTGGCCCACAGCGGGCCGGCGCTGCTCGACGTCGTCACCGCGAAGCAGGAGCTGTCGATGCCGCCGACCATCACGCCCGAGCAGATCAAAGGCTTCAGCCTCTGGGTCTTGCGCGCGGTGATGAATGGCCGCGGCGACGAGGTCGTCGATCTCGCCAAGACCAATTTGCTGCCGCGCTAGCCGCGCTTGACCGACGGCACGGGCAGCCGCTCATGGCGGCGCTGGAAGCGTTGCCAGTGCAGCACGATGCCGATCAGCAGTGCCGGCACGAAGCCGAGCGCGATCAGGAAATGCGGCAGCTGCGCCGGTGAGATGAACGCAATGCCGATGTCGGAGATCAGCCAGAGCGCTGCGAACATCACCGCGAAATCCAGGCGCGGGCAGCGCAGATAGTAGAACACGGCGGTGATGACGATGGCGGGTCCGATGGCAATGCCAATCATCACCGCGGTCAGCTCCTTCGGCGTCAGCGCGTCGAGCACCATCGCTGCCAGCAGCCAGAGCGCGGCGAACATGGCGATGATGTCGAGCGGATGCCGCAACCCAATACCTCTCGCGGGAACGCGCTATCGTTGTGGCCCAGACCTTGGCCGTCAAGGGAAAATGCGCCTATTCCTCGTCGTTTCCGGGCGTCGGCCGCAGCATGAAATGGCCGAAGGCGGTGGCGATCGGCTTGTTCGCATCGTCCTGCCAGGCCCGCGCCTCGAAGGCGACAATGCGCCGGCCCTGCTTCACGATCGAAACGTTGGCGAACGTGTCGAGCGCGCGGCCCGAGCGCAGATAGTTGACGGTGAGTCCGATCGGCTTGGGCAGTGCGGCGACGCCGAGCTCGCGCGCCACTCCGAAGATCGCGGCGGTCTCGAGGAAGGCGCCGGTCATGCCGCCATGAATCGCGGGCAGGATCGGGTTGCCGATGATCTTGGGCGAGAACGGCATCGTCAGTGTGTCGTCGTCGTTGACACGAATGCCGAGGCAACGCGCGAACGGACTGTTGGCGAACGGGCCTTCCGGATCGTCCGGCGCCTCCAGCGTCGGGATGTCGAGCGAGTCCATCCTGCGATCCGCGAGCATGTTGGTGCGGTTGGCGCCGATCATGAAGCAGGCGGTCGCGGTCGCGACCGGATCGTCCTCGGACTCCTGATAGGCAGTCGAGCGCACGAAGGCGATCGAACGCGTGGTGCGATAGCAGACCGAATGCGCCTTGATGTCGAGGCCGGGCGTTGCCGGCTTCTGATAGTCGATGCGCAGATCGAGCGTCGCGATGGCGCTCGTGCCGTCGAGCGCGAGCTGCACTGCCATGCCGCAGCTCTCGTCCAGCATCGCGGTGACGACCCCGCCATGCAGGACGCCGGTCTCGGTGTCGCCGACGAAGACAGGCCGGTAGGGCAGGCTGGACCAGGCCTCGCGAGGTGCGAAGCGATCGAGCTGGAGCCCGCTGATACGGCCGTAATCGGAGCGGCGGCCCTGGATCGCCTCGGCGAGGTCCTCGAACGAAAGTGTGGTCGGTGAGCTGGACATGAGGACGTTCTAGACCAGTGGCGGGCGCGGCGCAAAACCCCGGATGCGTGTCCGGCGGCAGGCGCCGGGGGCGGTTTGGCCTCGACAGGGCGGGCCGAAGCAACGATGGTGGGCGCTTCGTTCGTCCGACTAGCCGCAAGGAGTACCCATGGCCGATTCCGAAACGCCCGCCACCAGCCAGGGGCCCGTCATCATTTCGACCTCGAGCTCGGAGCGGGCGCCGATCATCTATTTCGACGGCGCATCCTGCTTCGGCCACCACAACGGCGCGATTCAGATCGAACTTGCGGCGAACCTGTTGATGCCGGTCGGCGCCGCCGTCAGGGTCGACGTGGTCCAGACCGCGCATCTGCGCTGCAGCGTGGCCGCGGCGCTGGCGCTGCGCGAAGCGCTCGAAAAGGCGCTGGCGATGTACCAGCAGGGCCAGCAGCAGCCCCGGCCGGAGGAAATTCCGACCGTGAAGAACTGAGATCCGCTTTGGAGGTTGGCTCGCGCGCTTGGCCTTATGGTTCGAGACGACCGCTTCGCGGTCTCCTCACCATGAGGGTCTGACATTTCGCCTCGCCGCTAAACCAGACCTCATCCTGAGGAGCCCGCAACGCGGGCGTCTCGAAGGATGGCCGCGGGGACGTGAACTCTCGTCAAGGCGAATAGCTCCGCTTCAGCTCACATGCACCTTCGGCTTCCTGCCGTCGTTCCACTTGCCGTCGAGCGCGCGCTCGATCTGGGCGGCGAGTTGCAGCAGGAGGCCGTCATTGGCCTGTTTCGCAATCGCCTGGATGCCGAGCGGCAGGCCGTGGTTCTGCGTGGCCATCGGCATCGAGATCGCGGGCATGCCGCAGAGATTGGCGAGCGGCGTGAAGGCGAAGAAGCGCCAGAGATTGCCGAACCAGTCGAGCACGTCGGGGTTGTCGGAGATGGTGAGATATTCCCTGGTGCCGACCTTCGGCGTCGGCAGCGCGGTGATCGGGGTCAGGATCACGTCCCACTGCTCGAAGAAGGCGCCGAAGGCGCGCGAGGTCGTGTTGAACGCGCCTTGCATCTTCGCCCGCTCGGCGAAGCTCGTGTGCCGGCCGGCTTCCCAGATCCGGATATTCATCGGCTCGATGAGATCTTCCGGCGGCCGTTCCAGCCCGCGCGCGGCGAGCATGTTGGAGATCACCACGGCAAAATTCGAAATGTAGCAGGTCGTCTGCGCCTCGAACGCGGCGCGGAAGTCGACTTCGGGCAAGGCGTAGTCGACGTGATGGCCGAGGCCTTCGAGGAAGCGGCCGGCCTTCGCCAGTTCGGCTGCGATCTCGGGCGTCGCGGTGTAGTCGCCCCAGCTGTGCGACAGCGCGATGCGAAGTTTTGACGGATCGCGCTTGATCATCTCGGAATATGGCTGCGCCGTGGTCCAGAACGGCATGAATTCGCCGGGCGCCGCTCCCCTTGCGTGATCGACGAAGGCGGCGGTGTCGCGCACCGAGCGCGACTGGCAGCCCTGGATTGAGACGAGGCCGGTGAGATCGGACATGTGCGGTGCCAGCGAGAACACGCCGCGCGAGACCTTCAGGCCGATATTGCCGTTGACGCCGGCGGGAATGCGGATCGAGCCGCCGCCGTCGGTCGCGTGCGCGATCGGCACCACGCCGGCGGCCACCATTGCGGCGCTGCCGGCCGACGAGCCGCAGGTGGTGTAGTCGGTATCCCAGGGATTGCGCGTGACATAGACGGCGGGATTGTCGGCCGAGCTGCACACGCCGAATTCCGGCGTCGTGGTGCGTCCGATCAGGTTCAGTCCGGCCTGGCGGAATTTGCCGGTCAGGAACGTGTCGGCGCTGGCGCGATTGCCGCGCATCAGCAGCGAGCCCATCTCCTGGAGCCGGCCCTTCATGGTCGGGCCGAGGTCCTTCATCAGGAAGGGCAGGCCTGCGAACGGGCCGGCGAGATTGGCGCCGTCCTTGGCCGGATCGGCGATCACGTCATCGAACAACTCGACCACGCCCGCCAGTGCCGGATTGACCTTGGCGACGCCCGCGGCGGCCTGGCGCGCCAACTCCTTTGCCGTGAGCTCGCCCTTGCGGACGCGCGCGGCCAGCCCCACGCCATCGTGCTGCGCCCATTCGTTCCAGCTCATCGGAAAAGTCATGCGATCCAAACCTCTTCGTGCGGCGCCATCTTAGTTTCGCACAGGAACACTTTAATCAACTGAGCGGCGCGAAGGGCAGGGTTGCGCCGGATGGAGAGGTAATCCCGCATTGCATGCGCGCGCATCAATTCGAGAGCTTTGCGATCACCGCGACCGGCCCGCCGCCGGCGGGGCCCTGATGCTCGGCGCCGCCGGAGACGTAGACCGCCCCGGTGCCGGCGAGGCCGGCAATCAGGCCGCCGACGGCAGCCCGTGCGTGGCGTGTCGAGCTGATATCGGTATCTTCCAGCATGGTGTGGCGGAAGCCGCGCACGCTGCCATCAGGCGGGGCCTCGGCCTTGGCGAAGATGTTGACGAGCTCGCGGCCGGTCGTCGTCTGCGGCGCGGCACCGAGCCCGACGCTCTCCAGCGCCGCAAGCACCGCGGCAGCGTCGATCGCATCGCTCATCACGGCATGCCCGATCTCGAATTCGCTCGTTGAGGACATCGAATTGCCGAGCACGATGACGACGTTGTGCATCAGCTCGATTCCGGACGAGGTCGAGGCCACGTTCGAGAACAGATCGTAGCGTCGCAGCACGTCGTCGTCGCGAATGTCGGTTGCGATCTCCCCGAGCGCGACCGCGACCCCGAGCGCGGAAGCGCCGCGCGAATAGGCCATCGAGCTGTAGGCGCTGGTCGTCACCGTCTTGTGGCCGCGCGCATTCGCCGCCGCGACGCGCTCACTGGTGAGCAGCGGGCACTTGATCTGCACGAAGTGGACGTCGGCGGGATCGGCGATGCCGGCATCCGACATCGCGGCCTTCACGGCGTCGGCTGTCGCCGTGATCTGAGCGGAGCGGCCGAGCTCTTCAGGGAGAAAATCCCGCGTGTGCGCCATGCCGATGCTCAGGCGCTTGCCGGAGATGCCTGGCGGGCGCTGCTGGACGTCCCGGCGCGTGAACACGATGATGTGCGGGCTCAGCACACCCTCGGTGCCACCGGACATCACGAAAGCGATGCGTTGCTCGACCTCCTGCGGCGACAGGCCGAGCTGCGGCGCCAGCGCCGTGCACAGCGCGGCAACGGCATATTCACGGGTAAAGTCGTTGACGCCGCCATTGCCTTCGGTCTTGCCGAGGATCGCCAGGATGGATGCCGGATCGATCGCGCCGGAGGCGATCATGCTGATCAATCCGGAGATGTCGCCGGGGCCCTTGGTGGCGATCCTGAAGACGCCGACCGATGTCGTTCGCATGATAGTCCTCACATGGGTTCAGGAGCCCGGCCGACAAAACAGCCGCTGAACCGCGGCGCCTGTCAAGATGTCCTCCTCGTCGTCCTGGCGAAAGCCAGGACCCATTACCCCACGGGGGAGTTTGGCGAAGGCTCGTCGTTCGGTATTGATACCGCCCACAATCGATGAATTCCGCGGTATGGGTCCTGGCTTTCGCCAGGACGACGACGAAGTATGTGCGTCGTCTTCGTCGCTCCCACGATTGTGGCGAGATCGCATCGGCTCAACAAAAAATCCCTTGTCGACGGCCGTGCGTCGCACCTTGATGAATCAACCCTGATTGGTCCATAAGCGGCGTCCCGCAGCCGGTGGTTCGCCTCCGCGATGGGTGCTTGGATAGAGGGGTTCTCGCGTGGCAAATATCAACCAGAAAATTGCGCAGGAGCTTGGGGTTCGGGCGGAGCAGGTCGAGGCGACAGTGGCGCTGCTCGACGGCGGCGCCACGGTTCCCTTCATCGCCCGCTACCGCAAGGAAGCGACCGGTGCGCTCGACGACGCGCAATTGCGCACGCTGGAGGAGCGCCTGGGTTACCTGCGCGAGCTCGAGGACCGCCGCAAGGCCATCCTCGAATCGGTCCGCGAGCAGGGCAAGCTCGATGCCGCGCTGGAAGCCTCCATTCTCGCCGCCGACAGCAAGGCGCGCCTCGAAGACATCTATCTGCCGTTCAAGCCGAAGCGCCGCACCAAGGCGGAGATCGCCAAGGAAGCCGGCCTGGAGCCGCTCGCCAATCAGCTCATGGCCGAGCCCACCAACGATCCGAAGGTCGTCGCCGAAGCCTTCGTCAATGCCGAGAAGGGCGTTGCCGATGCCGCTGCGGCACTCGATGGCGCCCGCGCCATCCTGGTCGAGCGTTTCGACGAAGACGCCGACCTGATCGGTGCGCTTCGCGAGGAGGTGTGGACCAATGCGCGCATGGCCTCCAAGGTGCGCGACGGCAAGAAAACCGAGGGCGAAAAGTTCGCCGACTATTTCGAGTTCTCCGAGCCGCTGACGAAGCTGCCCTCGCACCGCATCCTCGCGATGTTCCGCGGCGAGAAGGAAGAAATCCTCGATCTCCAGATCCAGGCCGAGGCCGAAGCATCGCCCCCGGGCGTGCCGAGTGTGTATGAATTGAAGATCATGAAGCGGTTCGGCATCGCCGACCTCAAGCGCGCCGGCGACCGCTGGATGATCGACACCGTGCGCTGGGCCTGGCGCACAAAGATCCAGGTGCATCTCAACATCGACCTGCGCATGCGGTTGTGGAATGCCGCCGAGACCGAGGCCGTGCGCGTGTTCGCCTCGAACCTGCGCGACCTCTTGCTGGCCGCGCCCGCCGGCACCCGCGTCACCATGGGACTCGATCCCGGCTTCCGTACCGGCGTCAAGGTCGCCGTCACCGACGCAACCGGCAAGGTAGTGGATACCGCCGTGATCTACCCGCACGAGCCGCAGCGGCAGTGGAACGAGGCGCTTGCGATCCTCGGCAAGCTCGCGCTGAAACATCGCGTCGAGCTGATCGCGATCGGCAACGGCACCGCCTCCCGCGAGACCGACAAGCTCGCGGCCGACCTCGTCAAGGGCCTGCCTGACTTGAAGATGACCAAGATCGTGGTCTCGGAAGCTGGCGCGTCGGTCTATTCGGCCTCGGCTTTCGCCTCGGAGGAGTTGCCTGATCTCGACGTCACCCTGCGCGGGGCGGTGTCCATCGCGCGGCGGCTTCAGGATCCGCTCGCCGAGCTCGTCAAGATCGAGCCCAAGGCGATCGGCGTCGGCCAGTACCAGCACGACCTCGGCCAGGCCAAGCTCGCCAAATCGCTCGACGCGGTGGTCGAAGACTGCGTGAACGCCGTCGGCGTCGACGTCAACACCGCGTCCGCTCCGCTGCTCGCGCGCGTGTCGGGCGTCGGCTCCGGCCTTGCCTCCAGCATCGTGGCACACCGCGACGCCAACGGTCCGTTCAAGTCGCGCAAGGCGCTGAAAGACGTGCCGCGGCTCGGTCCCAAGGCGTTCGAGCAGTGCGCGGGCTTCCTGCGCATCCTCGGCGGCGAGGACCCGCTCGACGCCTCCGGCGTGCATCCGGAAGCCTATCCGGTGGTGCGCCGGATTCTCAGCGCCACCAAGAGCGACATCAAGGCGCTGATCGGCAGCAGCGACATCGTTCGCACGCTGAAGCCGAAAGACTTCGTGGACGAGACGTTCGGTCTGCCGACCGTCACCGACATCCTGCGCGAGCTCGAGAAGCCCGGCCGCGACCCGCGTCCGGCGTTCAAGGCAGCAGTGTTCATGGACGGCGTCGAGGAGATCAAGCACCTCAAGAAGGGCATGATCCTCGAGGGCACCGTGACCAACGTCGCCGCGTTCGGCGCCTTCGTCGATATCGGCGTGCACCAGGACGGGCTCGTGCACATCTCGGCGATGTCCAGGACCTACATCAAGGATCCGCGCGAGGTGGTGAAGCCCGGTGACATCGTCAAGGTCAAGGTGCTGGACTTCGAGGTCGCGCGCAAGCGCATCTCGCTGACGCTGCGGCTCGACGACGAGGTCGGCGCCAAGAAGGACGCCCCCGGCATGCAGCGGGACAACAGCTCACGCAACCCCTCCCGCATGACGTCGTCGACCCCGCGCCAGCAGGAATCTTCCGGCGGCGGCGGTGCGCTCGCCGAAGCGCTGCGCCGCGCGGCCGAGAAGAACGGCGGCAAGCGGGCGTAGCTTCTAACCTGTCCCCGCTCTTCTGCGGGGAGAGGTCGGAATTCGCGCGAAGCGCGGATTCCGGGTGAGGGCCGAGCCTCCGCTGATCGCACTGGTCGATGTATGGAGAGCTCTATCCAATCGTCATTGCGAGCGCAGCGAAGCAATCCAGAATCGTTTCGCGGCGGGACTCTGGATTGCTTCGTCGCTTCGCTCCTCGCAATGACGAGGAGAGATTCGGGACGCCTCCTAACTTCCGCGTCAGAATCTGGCGCCTTTGTAAGTTGAAGGTGCCGGTCCCTTGCTTTCATCTGAGCCCCCTCGCGCGGCAGGTATCGCTGCGCAGCACGGAGGACGCTTCGATGGACAACAGGATTCTCAAAGGCCTTACGGCGGTGTCGGTCGCCGCGGTGATGGCGCTCGCTTCGCCTGTGCTCGCCCGTGGCGGCGGTGGCGGAGGCGGAGGTCACGGCGGAGGCGGCTTTGGCGGCGGAGGTCATGGCGGCTTTGGTGGCGGCGGGCATTTCGGTGGTGGTGGCATGCACGCGGGAGGCTTCGGCGGTGGCATGCACGCCGGTGGCTTCGGCGGCATGCACGTTGGTGGCATGGGTGGCGCCCGTTTCGCCCATGTTGGCGGACCCGGCTTCGGCGGCGCCGGCTTCGCACATGCGGCGATCGGGCCGCGCTTCGCTGGCTCCGGCTGGCACGGCAGGCCCTTCATTGGTCGCCATGCCTTCTTCCGGCACCACCATCGCTTCTTCTTCGGAGCACCTTTCATCTATGCCGGCTACAATGACGGCTGCTGGCGCAGGAGCTTGACGCCCTATGGGTGGCAATGGGTCAATGTGTGCGGAGACTCTTGGTACTAGCATCGCCGTACCGCACCATTGTCGCGATCGTCATCGGACGGTTCCGCTCAGCCCCGGAACGGGATAGTCTGGTGGCGATCGTCGCGCGGAGTTTGTCATGACCGGAGCTCACCGCCGCATTCTGGTCGTCGAGGACGATGCGGAAACCGCAGGCCAGCTCGTCGAGGAGCTGACGACCTCCGGCTACGATGTCGATCTCGCCGCCACGGGGCGCGAAGCCCTCAGCCGCGGCGCCGCGCGCGACTATGCCGTCATCACCATCGACCGCATGCTGCCCGACATCGACGGCATCAGCGTGATGCGCCAGTTGCGTGACGACGGCATCGCCGCACCGTTCCTGATCATCTCCGCACTTGGCGAAGTCGACGACCGCGTGCGCGGCTTGCGCGCCGGCGGCGACGATTACCTCGTCAAGCCGTTCTCTTTCACCGAGTTGCTGGCGCGGCTGGAGGCACTCGGCCGGCGCAGTGACACCGTCGCCAAGGAGACGATCCTGCGGATCGGAGATCTCGCCATCGACCTGATCGCACGCAGCGCGAGCCGCCGCGGCCGGAAGATTCCGCTGTTGCCGCGGGAATTCCAGCTGCTCGAATATCTGGTCCGCAACGAGGGCCGCGTCGTCTCGCGTGCGATGCTGCTCCAGCATGTCTGGGATTTGCACTTCGATCCCTCCACCAACATCATCGACGTCTATGTCGGGCGCGTCCGTCGCAAGGTCGATGGTGCCCAGGCCTATCCGCTGATCCACACCATCCGCGGCATCGGATATTGTCTCCGTGCTCCTGGCTAAAACGCTCCGCTCCTCGACCTTCCGCCTTGCGCTGATCGCGATCGCAGCGTTTGGGCTGATCGTCGCGGCAATCATGGCGTATGTCTATTTCGGTACGATCGCCTATGTGCGGAGCCGGGTCGGCGATGCCGGCGATCACGGCGGCTTCACCGCGATGATCGAGCTCGCAATGGCTGCGGTAGCCGTGCTGATGCTGGTGCTCGCCGGGCTCGCCGCGGTGCTGGTGACGCGCCGCACGGTCGGACGAATCGAGGAGATCAACGCCACCAGCCGCGCCATCATGATGTCGGGCCTCGACCAGCGCATTCCCTTGCGCGGCAGCCACGACGAGTGGGATCGCGTCGCCGAAAACCTCAACCAGATGCTCGACCGCATCGAGACGCTGATGGGCGAGGTCAAGCAGGTCAGCGACAACGTCGCCCATGATCTGCGCACGCCGCTGACGCGCATGCGGGGCCGGCTGGAAAAGGCCTATCACGCCCATCGCAACGGGGAGGCCGATGCGGCGCTGATCGGCGACACCATCGCCGATCTCGACGCCGTGCTCGGCATGTTTGCCTCCATTACCCGCATCTCGGAGATCGAGACCCGCGCCCGCCGCAGCGCGTTTCGCAAGCTCAATCTCGCCGAAATCGCCGGCGAGGTCGTCGAGCTCTACGATGCCGCCGCCGAACAGGTCGCGACGCGGCTCAGCCTGGGCGGCGACCGCGAGGTGGCGATCACGGGCGATCGCGACCTGCTGTTCGACGCCATCGCCAATCTCGTCGACAACGCGATCAAGCACGGCTGCAAAGGCGGGCAGGTGACCGTCACCTGCCGCAGCACCGACCGTGGCGCGACGATCGCGGTCGCCGACGATGGACCGGGCATTCCGGCGGATCAGCGCGATCACGTGTTCAAGCGTTTCTACCGGCTCGAACAGAGCCGCTACACGCCGGGTAACGGCCTTGGCTTAAGCCTGGTCGCCGCGGTCGCCGGCCTCCATGGCGCCGAGATTGCCCTGCACGACAACGCGCCGGGCCTGACGGTTCAGCTCAGCTTCCCGCTGCTCCCGCTCTAGAGTTCGATCACGCCGCGGCGGGCCGCATGTGCCACCGCGTCGGTGCGGCCGGTGGCGTCGAGCTTGTCGAGCAGCGAGCCGACATGGAATTTCACGGTGTGGACGGAAATGCCGAGCTGACGCGCGATCATCTTGTTGGAGCCACCCTCCGCCATCAACGCCAGTACATCGAGCTCGCGCTGTGTCAGCGCGATGTCCTCAGGCATGATGCGCGGATCGCGAGTGACGATCGTCGCGGCGGCCTTCTCGCCGGGTTCGGCGAGGCGAAGCCCGGCGATATTGCCGAGCAGAGCCGCCAGGCGATCGGCGAGGGCGGGATCGTCGATCTCCAGGGCCAGAACGATCTCGGGCGCGATATCCTCGCTCACGCCGCCGGCCTCTCGCCGATCGTGACCTTGAAGCTGACGGGCTCTCCGCCGCGGCGCGCCGCGACATCGACCACCGTGCCGACACTCGCCGGACCCAGCGTCCGCGACAGCGCGCGCACGCCGGACAGTTTCTGGTCGTTGACCGCGACGATGACGTCGCCCTGGCGGATGCCGGCCGCGGCCGAAGGGCCGGCCTTGTCGACATTCATCACCATCGCGCCGACGCCGTCGTCGAGCCGGACCGGCTGCAGCCCGAGGCCAAGATATCCGCGTGCGATGTGGCCGCGGGCCTCTAACTGGGCCGCGACCCGCTCGATCGTCGCCGTCGGGATCACCAGCACACGCCTCGGGCCGAGCACGGCCATGCCGAAGGCTTCGCCCGATGCATCGAGCGCGAGGCCGCCCTGCTGGCTGGAGCGCAAGCGGACGTCGAGCTCGATTCGCGCGTCGATGTCGCCGCCGCGCAAGGAGCGCCAGCTCTTGCCGGACAGCGACACCATGCCGAGCGCGGCGCTCGACGCATCGCGGTTGGTGGCGACGACGACCGACAACGCGCCGAGGGGCGGCACCGTTGTGGCCAGCTTGACCGGAGCAATCGCCGTATCGGCGCGCAGCAGCGCGATATCGGTGGTGTGGTCACGGCCCGCGATCGTGGCAGCCACCTGGCTGCCGTCGGGGAGGCCGATCGCGACGTCCCCCTCGTCAGCCAGCGCCTCGTCGGCGGTGACGATCAGGCCGGGTTTCCAGACGAAGCCGGTGGCGCGGGAGCGATGCGAATGCACGGCGAGGACGGACGGCGCAGTGCGCGCCACGACGTCTGCGAGCGCGGACGACAGTGAGGACAGGGGAGTGGGTTCGGTCATGGGAGGCTCCTGTAAGCTGTCCTCAATCTGGGATGTCGCGGGCGATCGCGTAACTGGCCGCATGGCCAGGAAATAGGCAGGGAAGCTGGTCCGTAAGACCACGGCCGACGAACATGTGATTGGAGCCGCTCACGGGAACGTGTAGCAATCGGCTCGACTTTGTGCCGTACGGCCTCGAGCCTTTTTGCGAGCCCTGATTGATGACCATCGACCTTACCCGCCGCACCCTGCTTCAACTCGCCGGCGCCAGCTCGCTCGCAATGGCGGCTGCGGGCGCTGCGCGCGCCGAGGGCGCACCACAGGGCGGTGGGCCGACCTATGCCAGCCGTACGCCGATGCGGGTCGGCATGGTGACGTTGCGCGTGAAAAATCTCGACAAGGTTGCGAACTACTACCGCGACGTCATCGGGCTCACCGTGATGGAGCGCTCGGCGAGCGCCGCCAAGCTTGGCACGGCCGGCATCGCGCTGCTGGTGCTGGAGGCCCGTCCTGATGCCGAGATCGAACCACGCAACGCCGCGGGCCTTTACCACACCGCCTTCCTGATGCCGACCCGTAAGGACTTGGCGCGCTGGCTGGTAGCAGCGGCCTCGCATCGTGTGCCGCTGTCGGGCTTTGCCGATCATCTCGTCAGCGAGTCCGTCTATCTCGACGACCCCGAGGGCAACGGCATCGAGGTCTATGCCGATCGCGATCCCTCGCAATGGCAGTGGAGCGAGGGCAGTGTGAAGATGGCGGCCGACGAGCTCAACATTCCCGACCTGCTGTCGCTGACCAATGCGCGCGTGGCCGACTATGCGAGGGCGCCGGACGGAATGCGCATCGGCCACATGCATCTGCGCGTCGGCGACCTCGCGCAGGCTGAGCGCTTCTATCACGGTGCCATCGGCCTGGACCCGACCCGCAGCCGCAACGGTGCCGCGTTCCTGTCGTCGGGCCGCTACCACCATCACCTCGGCATGAACGTCTGGCAGAGCCAGGGCGCCGGCCAGCGCGACGATCAGGCAACAGGGCTCGCCTGGTTCTCGCTGGTGACGGAGAAGCCGGACCTGCTTGCCGCGCAGGACGAGCGCCTGCGCAAGGGCGGCGCGAAAGTCACGGCGCTGGCCAATGGCGTCGAGGCGATCGATCCCTGGGGCACGCGGGTGCGGCTGATCAGGGTTTGATCGCCGGCGCCAGCGTTGGTATGACCGGTCAGGCGCTGGCCAGTTTCCGGGATTCACACCTGACATGTCCGATTTTCGCGGCGTCTTCCCTTATCTCGTCTCGCCCGTCGCTGCCGATGGCGCGGTGCGCACGAACGTGCTCGCAAAGCTCTGCGACGATCTGGTCGGTGCCGGCGTCCACGGTCTGACCCCGCTCGGCTCGACCGGCGAGTTCGCCTATCTCAATGCCGCCCAACGCACCGCGGTCGTGCAGACCACGATCGAGGCGGCAAGGGGACGTGTGCCTGTTGTCGCGGGTGTCGCCTCCACCTCGACGGCTGACGCGGTGGCGCAGGCGAAAGCGTATCAGAAGCTCGGCGCCAACGGCATTCTGGCGATCCTGGAAGCGTATTTCCCGCTCGCCGATGCCCAAATCGAATCCTATTTCCACGCCATCGCGGATGCCGTGGACATCCCCGTCGTCGTCTACACCAATCCGCAATTCCAGCGCTCGGATCTCACCCTCGACGTCATCGCGCGCCTCGCCGAACATCCGCGCATCGGCTACATCAAGGACGCCTCGACCAACACCGGCCGGCTGCTCTCGATCATGAACCGCTGCGGCGATGCCTTGCGGGTGTTCTCGGCCTCCGCCCACATCCCGGCCGCCGTGATGCTGATCGGCGGGCTCGGCTGGATGGCGGGTCCGGCCTGCATCATTCCGCGCCAGAGCGTCGCGCTCTACGACCTCTGCAAGGCCGGCCGCTGGGATGAGGCGATGGCGCTCCAGCGCAGGCTGTGGCGCATCAACGAGGCTTTTGCCCGCTTCAACCTGGCGGCCTGCATCAAGGCCGGGCTGGCTATCCAGGGCTACGACGTCGGCGATCCCGTCCTGCCGCAGGCCGCTCTCACGGCCGATGCGCGCAAGATCGTGGAAGCGGCCCTGCGGGAGCTTGGCTAGGCGTCCATAGGACGGCTTCGCTTCCGCTCGCCTATGCCCGGCATGACGAAATCGTGGATAGACCGCCCAAAACCGCGGCTGGCCTCGCATGCCTCGATCCGCTAAAAGGCAGCCGCTTTTGAGACATTAAGGGACCCCACGGAATGAACATTCTTCCCGGCAATTTGCGTTTCGGAGCGGGGCAGCCCGTCAAGCGTTTGGAAGACCAGCGACTGCTCACCGGGAAGGGGCAGTTCATTGACGACAAGCCGGAAGATGGCGCGCTGTGGTTGTACCTGCTGCGCTCGCCCCATGCCCACGCGAAGATCGTCTCGATCGACACTGGCGCCGCCACTGCAATGCCCGGCGTGACCGCGGTCTACACCGGCGCCGACCTCGTCAAGGACGACATCGGAATCATCCCGACCTTGAGCATCTTCAAGCGCCCCGACGGCAAGCCGATGACGGTGCCGCCACGTCGCCTGCTGGCGCACGAGATCGTGCGCTATGCCGGCGAGGCTGTGGCCGCAGTGGTGGCCTCCTCGCGTGCCGACGCGCAGAGCGCGGCCGAAGCGATCGTGGTCGAATATGACGTGCAGCCGGCGGTGGTCGATCCGGTCGAGGCGGTCAAGCCCGGCGCGCCATTGGTGTGGCCGGAGGCGCCCGACAACATCGTCGGCGCGATGGCTTACGGCGATGCCGCCAAGGTGGACGAGGCTTTTGCCAAGGCGGCGCATACCGTCGAGCTCGATCTCGTCAGCCAACGCCTGGTGCCCTCGGCCATGGAGCCGCGCTCGACCATTGCCGAGATCGACAAGACCGGCCGTCTTCTCCTCCATGTGCAGTCGCAGACGCCCGCCTCGACCCGCGACGTGCTGGCCGAGGCCGTGCTGAAGCGTCCGAAGGACAGCATTCGCGTGCTGGTCGGCGATATCGGCGGCGGCTTTGGCCAGAAGACCAACCTCTATCCCGAGGACGGCATCGTCGCCTATGCCGCAACCAAGCTGAACAGGAAAATCCGCTGGCGCGGGGACCGCACCGACGAATTCGTCGGCGGCACGCACGGCCGCGATCTCACCTCGACCGCCTCTTTCGCGCTCGACGACAAGGGCAAGGTGCTGGCCTATCGCGTCAGCTCGATCGGCTGTACCGGCGCGTATTCCTCGGGCGCGGCCAACATCATTCCGCTGGTGCTGGGGCCGTTCGTGCAGACCGGCGTCTACGATTTGCCGCTGGTGCATTTCGAGGTGAAGTCGGTGATGACCCACACCGCACCCGTCGGTGCCTATCGCGGCGCGGGCCGCCCGGAGGCGGTGTTCATCGTCGAGCGTCTGTTCGACGCGGCCGCGCGAAAAATCGGCATGGACCCCCGCGCGATCCGAAAAGCCAACTACATCAAGCCGGCGCAACTGCCCTACACCAATGCTGCGGGGCAGGTTTACGATTCCGGCGCCTTCGCGCACATGCTCGATCGCGCCGTGAAGCTTGCGGATTGGGACGGCTTTGCCGCGCGCAAGAAGGCGGCGAAGAAGAAGGGCCTGCTCTACGGCCGCGGTCTTACCTCCTATATCGAATGGACGGGTGGCCGCGCCCACACCGAAAAGGTCAGCCTGCACGCGACGTCGGAAGGCCGCGTCATCCTGCATTCCGGCACCATGGCGATGGGGCAGGGGTTGCAGACCACCTACACCCAGATGATCTCCGACACGCTCGGCATTGCCATGGACAAGATCGACGTGGTCCAGGGCGACACCGATCTGGCGACGGGCTTTGGCAGCGTCGGCTCGCGTTCGCTGTTCGTCGGCGGCACGGCGGTCGCGGTCTCCTCCAACGATCTGATCCAGAAGGCGCGCGAGAAGGCGGCGAACGTGCTGGAGACCTCGATCGAGGACATCGAATATCAGGGCGGCATGCTCACCGTGGTCGGCACCGACCGCCGCATCAGCCTGTTCGATATTGCAGAGAAGGAGAGCGGCGCAAAACTCAGCGTCGATTCCGAGGGCGAGGTCGATGGTCCGAGCTGGCCCAACGGCACGCATATCTGCGAGGTCGAGATCGACCCCGAGACCGGCGTCTCCAAGGTCGTGCGCTACACCACCGTCGACGACGTCGGTGTCGCCGTGAATCCGATGCTGGTGACGGGGCAGATCCATGGCGGCGTGGCGCAGGGTATCGGCCAGGCGCTGTATGAAGCCGTGTCCTATGATGCCGACGGTCAGTTGCTCACCGCGAGCTACCAGGACTATTGCATCCCGCGCGCCGACGACGTTCCGCCCATTGTGGTGACGCTGGATGATTCCGCGCCCTGCCGCACCAATCCGCTCGGCGCCAAGGGCTGCGGCGAATCCGGCGCCATCGGCGGCCCGCCTTGCGTCACCAACGGCGTGATGGATGCGCTCGCCGAACTCGGCATCACCCAGCTCAACACGCCCCTGACGCCGCAGAAGATCTGGCAGGCGATCCGGGACGCGAAGGTGGGGTAGTTGCTCGGCGTGGGGGGCCCGGGTGGGGGGGCGCAAAAAAGGGCGCCGGGGGGGAGGTTTTTGAGGGGGGGGGGGGGGGGGCGCCCCGCGCGCTCCCCACCCACACCCCCCGGGGGCCGCTCGCGATTGTTGTCCCGGATTGCGCTGCGCTCCATCCGGGCTACAAGTGCTAAATCCCCAGCATCATCTTCGCAATAATGTCGCGCTGGATCTCCGAGGTGCCGCCGAAGATCGTATAGGCGCGGCCGTTGAGATATTCCGGCACCACGGTTAGCATCTCCTCCGGCATCGCCGGCTCGTGGTTGAGCCTGTAGAGCGGGCGCATCGGCTCGATCGTGAGGGCGTCATGGCCGATCACGTCGGCGCCGAGCCGGGTCACGGCCTGGCGGATCTCGCTGTTGCGCAGCTTCAGGATCGACGACACCGCGCCGGGATTCTGTCCGGTCTGCAGCGCCGACAGCACGCGCAGCTCCGTCATCTCCAGTGCGTCGATGTCGATTTCGACCTCGGAGATGCGCGTCGCGATCTCAGGACTGTCGATTGCGCGGCCCGTCAGGTCGGACTCGGCGAGATCCGCGATCGCCTTCAGCCCTTCGCGCAATTTTGCCGAGGCGATGCCGGAGCCGCGCTCGAACTCGAGCAGGTACTTGCCGTAGGTCCAGCCCTTGCCTTCCTCGCCGACGCGGTTCGCCACGGGAACGCGCACGTCGTCGAAGAACACCTGGTTGACCTCGTGGTCGCCGCCGATGGTGAGGATCGGGCGCGTCGTGATGCCCGGCGTCTTCATGTCGATCAGGATGAAGCTGATGCCGTCCTGCTGCCGCGGGCCGTCGCTGGTGCGCACCAGCGCGAACATGCGGTTGGCGTGGTGGGCATGCGTGGTCCAGATCTTGGTGCCGTTGATGACGTAGTCGTCGCCGTCGCGCACCGCGCGCGTCTTCAGCGAGGAGAGATCGGAGCCGGAGCCCGGCTCGGAATAGCCCTGGCACCAATAGTCCTCGCCGGACAGAATGCGCGGCAGGTAGAAGTTCTTCTGCTCTGCCGAGCCGAAGCCGATGATGACGGGGCCGACCATCTTCACGCCCATCACATTGACATTGGGCACCCCGGCACGCGCGCTCTCGGTCTCGAAAATCCAGCGCTGCGCCGGCGTCCAATCCGGTCCGCCATGCTCGACCGGCCAGCCCGGCGCGCCCCAGCCTTGCTTGTGCAGCGTGCGCTGCCAGGCCATGCCGATATCGGGGTCGGAGAACACCGACGGCGTCAGCGCGGTCGCGCGCTTCATCTCCTCGGTGAGATTTTTGGCAATGAAGCCGCGCACCTCGTCTTGGAAGGCGCGCTCCTCGGCATTGAACGACAGGTCCATGAGGCTCTCCCAGTATCAGGCCGGCACGATGGTGCGGCCAAGCAGGGCGTGGCGGCCATAATGGTGCGCGCTGCCGCCGAACAGCGTGTCGAAGGCGACCAGCCGCTTGAAATAAGCGCCGACCTCGAGCTCCTCGGTGACGCCCATGCCGCCGTGAAGCTGGATCGACTGCTCGCCGACGAAACGTGCGGACCTGCCGATCTTCGCCTTCGCGCCCGACGCCGCCCGCGCGCGCTCGACCGGATCGGCGTCGACCTTCAGCGCGGCGCGCAGCGCCATCGAGCGCGCTTCGTCGACCTGCACCGCCATGTCGGCGAGGCGGTGGCGGATCACCTGGTTGGCCGAGAGCGGCCGGCCGAATTGCTTTCGAATTTTTGTGTACTCCAGCGTGGTGTCCAGCAGCACCTGCATGATGCCGACGGCCTCGGCGCCAAGCGCAGCCATGGCGCGGTCAACAGCCCATTCGATGGCCGGCAGCGCGTCATGCCCGTTGCCGAGCAAGGCATCCTCCGGCAGTTGCACGTCCGACAGCACGACGTTGCAGGCCCGCCCGCCGCCGAGGCGCTCGTAGTCGGAGATCGCAACATTCGGCGTCGTCGCCGCGACCAGAAACAGGCCGATCCGCGCCGAGGGCCCCTGATGATCATGGATATGCGCGGAGACGATGATCTCGTCGGCGGCATGACCGTCGAGCACGGCAATCTTGCTGCCGGCGAGGCGCCAGCCTTGCGCCGTCTTGTGGGCGATGGTTGCAACCTTGGCAAGATCGAACCGCGCCGCGCGCTCGGAATGCGCGAGCGCGAGCTTCATCGATCCGTCCGCGATCTTCGGCAGGATTGCCTGCTTCTGCGCCGTGCTGCCGCATCGCTCGATCAACGCAGCGCCAAGCACGATTGTTGCGATATACGGCTCCGACACCAGCCCGCGGCCGAAGGCTTCCATCAAAATGCCGATCTCGACCGCGCTGCCGCCGAGCCCGCCAAACTCCTCCGCGATCGGCAATGCCAGCCAGCCGAGCTCGGCGAATTGCGTCCACACCGCGGGGCTGAAGCCGAGGGGATCGTTTGCCATCTTGCGGCGGTGATCGGCATCGTAGCTTTCGGCCACGAAGCGCTCCGCGCTTTCGCGCAGCAGGCGTTGCTCGTCGGTGAGATTGAGATCCATCCTGTCTACTCCGCGGCCGCCGGCGGCTTGCGCACGGAGGGATGCAGGCCGGATGGATCGACGACCATGCCGAATTCCTGAAGATTATGGGCGTGACAGAGCTGATGCAGCGCAAAGGCCTGATCGATTGCGGCCGGCTGGCCCATCACGTCAATCGAGCGGTTCACCGCTTCCTTGGTCAGCTTCAGCGCAAAGGACGGCTTTGACGCGATCCGGCGCGCCAGCGCCAGCACGGCGGCTGACAGCTCTGCGCGCGGCACGACCCGGTTGACCATGCCGAGCTGGTGCGCCTCTTGCGCGCTCCATGCGTCGGCGGTGAACAGAAACTCCTTGGCCTTGCGAGGGCCAAGCTCCCATGGGTGCACGAACCATTCGACGCCGCAGACGCCCATGGTGACCACGGGATCGCAGAACTGCGCATCGTCGCTGGCGACGATGAGATCGCAGGCCCAGGCCAGCATCAGGCCGCCGGCGATGCACTTGCCGTGCACCTCGGCGATGGTCGGCTTGGCGAGGTTGCGCCAGCGCCGTGTGATCTGGAGATAGATCTCCTGCTCGCGCGCGAAGCGGCCATGAGCATTTGATTCAGCGAAGCCGCCCCAATTTCCGATCGGCGGAAAATCCACGCCCGCTTCATTCTTGCTGCCGGGCCGCAGGTCATGGCCCGAAGAGAAGTGCGGGCCGTTGCCGGCGAGAATGATCACCTTGACCGCATCGTCCTGCACCGCCTCATCGAAGGCGGCGTTGAGATCGTAGGTCATTTGCAGGTTCTGCGCGTTGCGCGCGTCGGGCCGGTTCATCACGATCCGGGCAATCGCCGGCTCCGGCCTCTCCACGAGGATGGTCTCGAACGAACTCATCGCGTTCCCCTGGCGTTCCCGACCCGGTATTATTGTTCGCTCAAGTTGACTATTACAGCCGGGATTAAGCAAGAGGCTTGCGTACATTGGCTGCTTTTCGCGGCCTCGGCCGGGACGCAAGATGTCTGGCATCTCGTGCATGCAATCTGGTAGCTTGCGCCCGATTCCACCGGGAGAAATTTGATGCGCAAGATCCTGACCGTGCTGGCGGCGCTGGCCTCGTTGAGCCTCACCAATTGCGGCTATAACGCGATCCAGAGCGAGGACGAGCAGATCAAGGCCAACTGGTCCGAGGTCGTCAACCAGTATCAGCGCCGCGCCGATCTCGTGCCCAATCTCGTCAACTCGGTGAAGGGTTTTGCGCAGCAGGAGAAGGACGTGCTGCTCGGCGTCACCAATGCCCGCGCCAGGGTCGGCAGGATCAAGGCGACGCCCGAGGTGCTGAACGATCCCGCCGCATTCCAGAAATTCCAGGCTGCCCAGGGCGAGCTCTCCGGCGCGCTGTCGCGGCTGCTGGTGGTCACCGAAAACTACCCGCAGCTCAAATCGGATGCGCTGTTCAAGGATCTGATGTCGCAGCTCGAGGGCACCGAGAACCGCATCACGGTGGCGCGCAACCGCTACATCAAGGCGGTGCAGGACTATAACGTTACCATCCGCTCGTTCCCGAGCAACGTCACCGCGATGATGTTCGGCTACAAGGAGAAGCCAAACTTCACGGTCGGGAACGAGAAGGAAATCTCGACCGCACCGAAGGTCGATTTCAATCCGGCACCTGCGCCGTCGAAGTAAGTGCGCGCTATTTTGCGCATGCGCCCAGCCCCACCCACCACTGTCATTCTCCGCGAAAGCGGGGAATCCAGTACGCCGCGGCTTCACCGTATCCCGCTGGCGTCTCTGGAATACTGGATCGCCCGGTCCCGGCTTCGCCAAGGGCTTCGCCGGACTCCTCGATATTGGGCCGGCGAAGCGTCAGCGAAGACGGCGAGCCGGGCGATGACAGCGCATGTGTGGCGAGCGATAGTCGCCGTCGCATTCTCATTCTTTCTCACCTTTGCGCTTCCCGCCTCAGCTGATGTCGCCATACCCCAGCTCACCGGCCGCGTCGTCGATCAGACCGGCACGCTTTCCAGCGGCGACATCGCCGCGCTGTCGCAAAAGCTGCAGGACTTCGAGACCCGCAAGGGCAGCCAGATCGCCGTCCTGATCGTGCCGACGACGGATCCGGAGACGATCGAGCAATTCGCGATCCGCGTTGCGGAGGCCTGGAAGATCGGGCGCAAGAAGGTTGACGACGGCGCCATCCTGGTGGTCGCCAAGAACGACCGGCATTTGCGCATCGAGGTCGGTTACGGCCTCGAGGGCGCGCTCACCGACGTCACCTCGCGGCGCATCATTGACGAAGACATCACGCCGAAATTCCGGAGCGGCGATTTCGCCGGCGGCATCACGGCGGGCGTCGATCGCATGATCCGCGTCATCGATGGCGAGCCGCTGCCGACGCCCTCGCGCAGCGTGAATTTCGGCGATTGGAACGACATCGAGCCGCTTTTTTTCTTCCTGCTGTTCGGGCCGCTGGTGATCGGCGGCATCCTGCGTTCCATGTTCGGGCGGCTGTTCGGTTCGGGCATAACCGGGGCGATCGTTGGTGTCCTCGCCTGGTTCGTGATCGGCTCTGCGGTCATCGGACTGGGTGTCGGTGTGCTCGGCGCTGTCCTGACGTTTATCGCCGATCTGTTCGGGGCGGGATCGGGCACCGGGTCCTCGCGCGGCCGCTCGTGGTCGAGCGGCTCGTCATCCGGCGGCTGGAGCAGCGGGTCGTCGTCGAGCGGCGGCTTCAGTGGCGGTGGCGGCAGCTTTGGCGGCGGCGGTGCTTCGGGGAGCTGGTAGGTCATGAGCATCAAGCGCATCACCCGGCATCTGCTTCAGCATCATTGGCGTGCCAAGCAGGTGTTCCCAAAAGACATGCTCGACCGCATCGAGCAGGCGATCAGGCGCGGCGAAGCCATGCATTCCGGCCAGGTACGGTTCGTGGTCGAAGGCGCGCTCGACGGCGGCCCGCTGTTTCGCAACCAGCCGGCGCGCGAGCGCGCGCTCGACGTGTTCTCGCAACTGCGCATCTGGGACACCGCGCACAACAACGGCGTCCTGATCTATCTCCTGCTCGCCGACCGCGATGTCGAGATCATCGCCGACCGCGGTATCGATGCGAAGGTCGGTGGCGAGCGTTGGGAACGCATCTGCCGCGCCATGGAAGTCGAGTTCAGGTCGGGGCAGTTCGAGCGCGGCGTGATCGGCGGGATCGAGGCGGTGTCCCGGCAGCTGGCAAAGCACTTTCCGCCAAGCGGCCCGCATCCCAACGAGCTGCCGGATGCACCGGTGGTGATGTGATAGCTCGCGATAATCTATCACCGTCACCCTGAGGTGCTCGCCTCTTCGGCGAGCCTCGAAGGGCGACGGCCCGGCTGCATCTCGGCCGTTCATCCTTCGAGGCTCCCGGCGCGATGCAAAGCATCTGTCTCTTATAAAAATCTCCGAGCCCACGAGACATCTCAGGAATGGGGGTTGGGGGGGG
>NZ_JBVVPL010000008.1:201838-214674 GCF_055807615.1 Bradyrhizobium sp. MV1.5
CCCCGCCCCCCGCCCCGCCGCCGCGGCGCGCCCCCCCCCCCCCGCGGGCCCCCCCCCCCCCCGCCGGCGGGCGCCCCCCCCCCCCCCCCCCCCCCGCTCGCACCTCAGGATGACGGGCCAGGAGAGGCGGGTGCCGCACGCCCACCTAATCGTCCAGCTTGTTCAGATCCCGCACCGACTGCATGATCGGCTCGAAGTTCGAGCGCGCATCGAGCGCGTCGAACAGTTGCGCGGTGTCGTCCAGCAACCCATGCGACCTCGCGATCGCGATGCGGACGTCTTGCTGCGGTGTGTCCGACAGCCGGCCATGGCCCGATAGCAAGATCTTCGCGTTCAATCCCTTGAGCCGCTCCAGCGATTCGATGTAGTCGGCGATGCTGCCCGAGCCGAACACGCCGCCCATCACGCCGCCGGGCATGAGCGTATCGGCGGCAAACAGCAGGCCCTTGTCCTGATCGAACAGCGTGATGCAGGCCGAGGTGTGTCCCGGCGTGTGCATGACGTTGAGACGGAAATTGCCGAGGTCGATCAGATTGCCCTCCTCGAGCCAGATGTCGATATTCACAGGCACGTTCGGCTCGTTGAACATCTTGCGCAGCATCGAGAAGTCGTCGCGCAGCATGATCTTGTTGGCGGCGAGGCGATGGGCGGCGACGAAGGTGCGGCGCTCGTTGAAGTGCCAGGCCGCGCCGATGTGGTCGAGATGCTCGTGGCTGAGCACCACCATGTCGATCTTCTCCGGCGGGCAGCCGACGAAGTTCAGGCATTCGACCATCGCCGCATAATTCGAGGACAGCCCGGTATCGATCAGGATGGTCCGCGCCGAGCCGCGCACGAGATAGACGTTGGCGGCGCGATTGGAGAAACGGATCTGGTAGACGTCGTCCGCAGCCTGGATCAGCGAGCAGGTGTCGTTCTTCATCAGGACCGGAAAGGCCGTCGGCTTGCCGTCGCTCATGATTGGGCCGCCCGGTAGCTGACCGCGTTGGCAGCGCGCAGGCGCTTCGAGAGCGCGTCCATCACCATCAGCGCAAACGCCGGCTGCTGGCTGACGAGATAGACGAAGCGGGCGTGGTTGACCCTCATCACCTTGGTGTTCGGCGCCGCCGCGATCGCGGTCGCCGAACGTGCCGAGCCGTCGATCACGGCCATCTCGCCGAAGAATTCGCCCTTGCCGAGTTTGATGATGCTGGTCTTGCTGGCGCCGCTGATCTTGGCGATCTCGACCTCGCCGTCGAGGACAACGTACAGCTCGCGGCCGGTCGAGCCCTCCTCGAAGATGATGTCGTCGACGCCAAACTCGTTGATGCACTTCTCGATCGTCATGACACCCCCCAAGGGCCTTCTGCAGCCGTTCTGGCTGACAGTCATGTTAGCGGGGTAACAGGGGCGGGCAACAGCCTGTTCGGGGAGAGCGTGGCCTGCCGCGGGGCAGCATCGGCTGACAATTTGTTGCACAGCGCCACACCGGTTCCACGATCCCGGCCCAATTCGGCCCCGGATGAGTTCCTAAAATTTCGGTAAGCGGGTCCGCAGGTAAGGAATTCGCAAGCAATGAAAGTTACCAAAAGGTCAACCGAGACTGGAGTATTTGAGCCGTGAGCGAACCAATGCCCGAGCAGGCCGCCCAGGATACTGGCGTCGTCGAAGCCGCAGCGACCGTGCCGCAGGCCATCGAGGCTGCTGCCGGGATCGAGGCCCCCTCGATTGCCCCCGACCACGAGACGCCGCCCAAACCCGACCCGGTCAAGATCGAGCCGCCAAAAATCGAGGCGTCGAGGATCGAGGTGCCCAAGTTCGAGGCCAAGGTTGAGCCCAAAGCCGAGACCAAGCCCGAGCCGAAGCCCGGCAAGCTCATCGTCATGGCACCCGCGGAGCGGTCCTGGGACCGTGAGGAGTTTGCGCCGCATGTGAAGGCGGACGAGCCGCGCGAGACCGGCGGCAAGCGCCGCCTGTCGGCGATGGCCGCGGTGGTGGCGATAGCGGCCAGTGTCGGCGCCATCAGCGGCGCGCTCGCGACCGCAGGGATGATGCACTTCGCAAGCCCCGCGCCGGCACAGGTTGCCGACACCAGCGCGCTGGAATCCTCGGTCGCCCGGATCGATGCCGATGTCGTCGCGCTCAAGGCCAATGTCGAGCATACCTCCAAGACCGGCCTCGGCCAGTTCAACCGCACCAACGACCGCCTCGACAAGCTCGAGAAGGCGCAGGCCGAGCCGATGGCCAAAATCGCGAAGCTGTCCGAGACCGTCGACAAGCTCCGTGCCACCCCGCCCGCGGCGCCCCAGGCGGCAGCCGCCGTGTCCGCCAGGGAGACCACCGGCTCGATCGCGCCGGCCCAGGTTGCGACCGCGGCAGCTGCGCCGGCTCCCGCCGCACCCAAGACCGAGGTCGGCCGGCTGCCGACGGTTGAAGGCTGGGTGCTGCGCGACGTCTCCAACGGCGGCGCACTGGTCGAGGGCCGCAATGGCCTCTACGAGGTCTATGCCGGCGACCCCATCCCCGGCGTTGGCCGCGTCGATGCGATCCGCCGTCAGGACGGCCGCTGGGTGGTCGTCACCAGCAAGGGGCTGATCGTCGCGCGCTGAGCGGCTGCTATCCGATTTTCGAAAAGGCCCTTCACCACCATGTGAAGCGCCTTTTTGCTTGAATAGCCGTCCCGGCGCGGTGTTACCTGAGGCATGAGCCGCGCCTTGCGAATTCTCGTTGCCGCCGCCGTGTTTTTCGGCGGCGTCGTCTCGTCGTTGGCCGCGGAGAATGCGCAACTGGCGCGCGGCACGGCGATCACCGATCCCGATCTCCTGCGCGAGCTCGACCAGCACGATGCGTTCACGATCTCGCGCCTGTTGTGGCCGGAGCGGAACGCGAACTTTCCGCTGACGACCGATCTGATGTTTTCGTGGTTGTCGCAGCTCAAGGAAATTCGCCCCGCAATCGAAGGCGAGATCGACCGCTACGTCGCGCGGCAGAAGGCGGCATATCCGACCGAGACCATCGGCGTCGGCGATGGCTTCGACGTACAATTGTTCGATCAGTCCAATCTGAAATCCCGCGACACCCGTTTCGTGCTGGCCGGCATCGTCAACCGCATGGACCGGGCCTATGTCTCGGAAGACTCTTGCGGCGAGATCAGGCTGATCTATCGTCTCGCGCGTTTCGAGACCAAGCCGGACGGCGGCACAACCGCAACGCGGCTGCCTATGACGCTCAACCTGGTGATGAAAGCGCGCGATGCGCGGCAGACGGATGCGAGCGGCAAACCGATCACCTGCGCCGAGGTCGCGCGACGCTGGCTCGGTCATGGCGACTGCCAGGGGCTGATCGGCAGCAGCTTCCATCCTTACGATGCGATGCTCGATCGCATCGAGACCAACTTACAGATCTCGGTTGCAGCGAAATCGGCGCTGCACGATTTCCGCTCCGACTATCTGCTCAAGGTGTTCAAGTACGACGCCGTCTCGAAGACGTTTGAGGAATCGACGCTGGAAAACCAGATCGACCGTGACCGCATCCTCGCGGACGATGCACTCCGGCGCGATTTCAGGGATTGGCTGCTCGCGCCCGAAAATCTGCGTGCGTTCGATCGCGGCACGGTGCTGATCCCCGAGAAATTCCTGGCCAAGGCTGCAATCGTGCCGACGCCAGCCGGCCTCGATGCTTCTCCGTTGCAGCCGGAGTTCGGGATGATGCAAGGGGAGGGCAATGGAGAGGGACAAGGCGAGCCGGTCTTCTCCGACAACGACGTGGTTGGTGCGCTGAAGCAAGCTGCTGCGCGCGGGGACATGCTGAACGTCCGCTCGGTCGCGGGCTTCCAGCGCCGCCTCAATGACGTCACCTGCGCCGGCTGCCACCAGACCCGCGGCATCGGCGGCTTTCATTTCCCGGGCGTCGATTGGCTTGCGGACAAGCCGTCCAACTCGACCATCGTGCCGGCCTCGCCGCATTTTCTTGGCGACCAGGTCCGCCGCCGTGACATCCTGACCGCGATGGCCGCAGGCAAACGTCCCGATTTTTCACGCGGATTTGCCAGCCGGCCGCAGACCCGCGGCAGCACTGAGCTGGCCGGGACCGAATATCAGGATGGCTGGGGTGCGCATTGTTCCCTGGAAAATGCGGGATCGGGATCGGCCGACAGGAGTTTTACGTCATGGAGCTGTGCTAAAGGGCTGACCTGTCAGGCTGCCGCGGCCTCGCGCCGCATCGGCATGTGCTTCATCAAGACGCGTTAGCGCGTGATCCGGACCCGGAGGGCCGCGCCAGCGCAAAGTGTGCAGCGGTTTTCCGAGAAGATCACACGCAAGATAAAGCCCACAATCGGTTTGGATGACCCCATGACGGACTCCAGCGAAGCCAACAAGGAGCGCAATCGCGAGATCGCGCAGAATGAAGAGGCCAAGCAGGTCAGCGGCAGCTTCCGCGTCAGCACCTCGGCGGTCGCGGTCGTCGTCATCATCGGCGGAATCCTGTTCACGCTCGGCTGGCTGGCGCTGAAGTAGTCGGCGCCCTCACGTCGCGTAATTCGTCATCCGTTTGCCGGGCAGCAGCTCGTAGGCCGGCTTCCACCCGGGCAGTGCAGCCATGCGGCCAAGCCAGGCGTGAATGGCGGGATAGCTTTCCGCGAAATCGAAGCCGTGCTCGTCGCTCGGATAGTGCAGATAGGCCATCATCGAGATGTCGGCGACGGTCGGCCTGGTGCCGATCGCGAATTGATTGTGCTGGAGATGGCCGTCGAGAATGCCGAGAAAATCCTCGAGCCGCCGGCGAAAATGTTTCAGCACCTGCGGATCGTTGCTTTGCGTGAAGGCGCGCATGAAGCGGTAGGTCGCCATGTAGCCGGTGAGCTTGTGGTTGTCCCAGAACAGCCAGCGCAGCAGCTCGAACTTTTCCTCCTCGGTCTCGGCACCGAAACGCCCGTACTGCTCGGCAAGCTTGAGCAGGAGAGGCGCGGTCTGCGTCATCTTCACACCGTCGATTTCGAGCACGGGAATCTCGCCCATCTCGTTCACGCTCTTGCGCCATTCCGCCGTCCGCGTGACGCCGCCGCCGAAATCGGTCCAGACCGGCTCGAACCTCGCGCCGCAAAGCGTCAGCATCAGCGCCAGCTTGTAGCTGTTGCCGGATTCGGGGAAGTAGTGCAGGCGGTAGCTGGGCATGGGACCTCGCGATGGCGAATGTAGTTGAAGCAAGTTATCCCTCACCGTCGTCCCGGCGAAGGCCGGGACCCATAACCACCGAATGTGGTTTGGCGAGGACTCGGAGTTGGCGGCTTTGCGCGACAACTCTCACTCTGGGATATGGGTCCCGGCCCCCGTGCGCAATTGCGCGCTAGGCCGGGACGACATAGTAGATGCAGCGAGCCGCCTCTCTTACCCCACCGCCCCCTGCGACCGCAGCCGCTTGATCGCGGCCTCGTCGTATCCCGCGCCACGCAAAATCTCGTCGCTGTGCTCGCCGACGCCGGGGGGCTTGCGCGGCTGCACTTTCTTGGCGCCGTCGATCCAGATCGGGCTGGAGATGGTGAGCATGGTGTCGTTCTCGAACGGCACCAGAACTTCGTTATCGAGCATCTGCTTGTCGTTCGGGATGTCGTCGAGGATGCCGACGATGCCGAACACCAACCCGTTGCCGTCGAGGATCTTGCGCCATTCGGCGAGATCCCTGGTTGCAAAGGTCTCGTCGAAGATCTTGATCAGCTCGACCGAGCGGGCGTGGCGATCGGGTTTGGTGGCGAAGCGCGGATCGGTGATGAGGTCTTCGCGGCCGAGACACCTGGCCAGCGTCGGAAACTGTTTCTCCTCGCTCAGCAGCGACAGGATCAGCCAGCGGCCGTCCTTGCACTGGTAGTGGTTGGCGACCGCGTTCAAGGCCCGTTCGCGCGGCCGCCGCTCGGCGAACTTGGCGCCGCAGAGCTTTGCCTGCGCCAGCACGCTCGCAGCCCACACGCCGTTCGCCATCAGATTGGAGGCGACATGCGAGCCCTTGCCGGTCTTCTCGCGCTGGTACAGCGCGGTGACGATGGCGCCGTAGAACGCCATGGCGCAGGGATGGTCGCCCATGCCGGCGACCGAGCGGGCCGGCGTCGTGTCGATGTCGGCGCGGACGAGGTCCATCAGGCCGGAGCGCGCCCAATAGGCGTTGCTGTCGAAGCCGGGCTTGTTGGCCTCTTCGCCCTTTTCACCGTAGCCGGTGAACGAGGCGTAGATCAGCCGGTCGTTGAGATGGGCGAGGTGGTCATAGGTGATGCCGAGCTTGGCGCGCACCGGCGGCGGCATGTTGGTGATGAAGACGTCGGCCTCTTCCACGAGCTTGTAGAGCACGGCCTGCGCCTCGGGCTTTGCGAGGTCGAGCGCGATGCTCTTCTTGTTGCGGGCTTCCAGCAGCCAGGCAAAATTGTGCTCGCTGGTCGGATATCCCGGGATGTTGGGCAGGTTGCGGTAGGGATCGCCGGCACCGGGCGGTTCGATCTTGACGACATCGGCGCCGAAATCCGACAGCACGGTCGCGGCCGCTGGTGCTGCGATGAAGCTCGCGCAATCCAGCACCTTGAGCCCTGCAAAAATGCCCTTTTCCATCGCGGCGTCGCTCCCTCGCTCGTGTTGTTTCCCGCGCGCTGGAATTGGCGAGGGCCACGTCACGGGCAGCATTAGACCGATGTTTCGGCGGGATGCAACGGCGGCGGGCGCAGAGCTTCGCTGCGGTACCAGTCCCGTCATCCTGAGGTGCGAGGCATGGGGCGCATCGCGGCCCATGCGGAGTCTCGAAGGATGAACGGCCCGGCTGCATCTCGGCCGTTCACCCTTCGAGGCCTCCGCTACGCTCCGGCACCTCAGGATGACGGAACTGAGATCATGCGTCGTAGCGTGCTCCTCGCCGCGCCTCACTCATCTCCTGCGAGCAGGGCAGCGTTGCCGCCGGCTGCTGCGGTGTTGATCGTCACGGTCTGCTCGGTCGCAAAGCGCGCGAGGTAGTGCGGGCCGCCGGCCTTTGGGCCGGTTCCGGACAGGCCATTGCCGCCGAACGGCTGTACGCCGACGACGGCGCCGATCATGTTGCGATTGACGTAGATGTTGCCGATCTGGACGCGGTCGACGATCGCCTCGATGGTGTCGTCGATGCGGGAATGGATGCCGAGCGTCAGCCCGTAGCCGGTGCGCTCGATGGCATGCAGGACGCGTTCGAGATGTTCCGCACGATAGCGCACGACGTGGAGGATCGGGCCGAACACCTCCGCGGTGAGCTGGCCGGCATCCCCAAGCTCGAAAATATGCGGCGCGACGAAGCAGCCCTCCGGCGCGGTGCCGGCAAAGTGCAGCCGTGCCTCTCTCTTCATTCGTGCGATGTGCGCATCGAGGCGCTGCTTGGCCTCGATATCGATCACCGGACCGATATGGGTCGCGACGTCGCTGGGGTCGCCGATCTTCAACTCGCGCGCCGCACCCGCGATCATTTCGATCATGCGGTCGGCGACGTCCTCCTGCACGAACAGCAGCCGCAGCGCCGAGCAGCGCTGGCCGGCGGAACGAAACGCCGAGGTGACGACGTCGTCTGCGACCTGCTCGGGCAACGCGGTCGCATCCGCGACCATGGTGTTGATGCCGCCGGTCTCCGCGATCAGCGGCACGATCGGTCCGTCCTTGGCTGCCAGCGCGCGGTTGATACTGCGCGCGACTTCGGTCGAGCCGGTGAAGACGATTCCGGCGATATCGGGATGCGCGGTCAGCGCGGCGCCGATGCGGCCGTCGCCGGTGACGAGGTGCAGCGCGCTCGCGGGGATGCCGGCCTCGTGCAGCAGCCGCACCGCCTCAACCGCGATCCGCGGGGTCTGCTCCGCGGGCTTGGCCACCACGCTGTTGCCGGCCATCAGCGCTGCCGTGACCTGGCCGAGGAAGATCGCCAGCGGAAAATTCCAGGGCGAGATCGCCACGAAGACGCCACGGCCGCGCATGGCCAGCACATTGCTCTCGCCGGTCGGGCCTCGCATTGCCACATCGTTGCCGAACAGCTTGCGGCCCTGCGCGGCGTAATAGCGGCAGAAGTCGGCGGCCTCGCGCAGCTCCGACAGCGCATCGTCGAGCGTCTTGCCGCCCTCGCGTTGCAGCAGCGCGATGAAATGGGGCGCGCGGCTCTCCAGAAGATGTGCGGCCTGCTCCAGCGCCGCCGCGCGCGTGGCTGCCGGAGTCCGCTCCCAGGCGGCAAAGCCCGCGCGCGCAGCCGTCACGGCCGCATTGGCCTGATCCGGCGTTGCGTCGGCGATCGGCTTGAGGTCGGCCCTCTCGGCCTTGACCTCCGTCAGTAAGCGGTCGAGCGCGGCGCGCGCGCCGAATTCGACGCCGCGCGAATTGCGCCGCTCCGGCGCGAACAGATCGCCCGGCAGCGGAATTTTGGGATGGGCCGCCTGCTGCGGCCCGACGACGGCATCCGCCGGACGTTGCAACAGCGCCGTAACCGGCACGCGGTAATCGGCCGCCTGCGCCACGAAGGAGGAGTTGGCGCCGTTCTCCAACAGTCGCCGCACCAGATAAGCGAGCAGGTCGCGATGGCTGCCGACCGGGGCGTAGGTGCGGTAGGCGATGTCCGGGCGATCCTTGGCGAGCTGCTCGTAGAGCGCTTCGCCCATGCCGTGCAGGCGCTGGAATTCGAAGCCGCCGTTCGCACCGGCAAGCTCCAGCACGGTCGCGACGCTCAGCGCGTTGTGGGTGGCGAATTGCGGGAAGATGCGCGGCCGCAGGCTCAACAGCTTTTGAGCGCAGGCGACGAAGTTCAGATCGGTCATCGCCTTGCGGGTGAATACGGGATAGCCGTCGAGCCCGCGCTCCTGTGCGCGCTTGATCTCGGTGTCCCAATAGGCGCCCTTGACCAGCCGCACCATCAGCTTGCGGTCATGCGCGCGGGCCAGCGCATCGACATAGTCGATCACCGCACTGGCGCGCTTCTGGTAAGCCTGGATCGCGAGGCCAAATCCGTCCCAGCCGGCAAGCGAGGGATCGGCGAGCGTCGCCGCGATCACGTCGAGCGACAGCTCCAGCCGGTCGGCTTCCTCGGCATCGACGGTGAAGTTGAGGTCATGGGCCTTGGCGCGTTGCGCGAGGTCCAGCAGTTGCGGCACCAGTTCGGCCATCACGCGGTCGCGGCTGATCGCCTCGAAGCGCGGATGCAGCGCCGACAGTTTGACGGAGATGCCGGGCCGGTCGGGCAGGGGATGGTTGCCGGCCGCCTTGCCGATGGTCAGAATCGCGCTGGCATAGGCGTCGAAATAGCGCCTGGCGTCGGTGGCCGTGCGCGCGCCTTCGCCCAGCATGTCGAACGAATAGCGCTGCCTCTCACCCGAGCGCGGTCGGGCCCGCTCCAGGGCCTGCGCGATGGTCTCGCCCAGCACGAAATGATTACCCATCAGCCGCATCGCCTGGCGCGTGGCGGTGCGCACGGCGGGTGCGCCCAGCCGCTTCACCAGACGGCCGATAGTGCCGTCGGGCGTCTCGCCGGGCTGGATCACCCGCGCCGACAGGCCGAGCGCCCAGGCCGAGGCGTTGACCAGGAAGGCGGTGGACTTGGTCTCGTGGTGGATGAAGTCTCCCTCGCCGAGCTTGTCCTCGATGAACTGGTCGGCGGTGCGCGCGTCAGGCACGCGCAGCAACGCCTCGGCCAGCACCATCAAGGCGAGGCCTTCCTTGGTCGAGAGCGCGAACTCCCGCAGCATGTCCTCGACACCGCCAAGACTGCCGCTAAGCCGGTCGTCCCGCTTGCGGATGGCTTCGATCAGCCGCGTCGCGGTGCGATCGATCCGCGCCTCCTGCGGCGGGCTCAGATTCGCAGACGGCAAGAGGCGCGCGGCGATATCGGCATCATCGGGCGCGTAGGCGGCGGAGAAGGGAGGCGGAATGTTCGGCATGTCGTGTCCTGTGGCTCCAATCCAGGATAATGCCCACGCTACCTTAGCTCGATAGACAATTTAGCTCATTCGGCTTAGAAAATGAAGCTATCGAGATATTTGGCCTTATGAAATATGGAATTAGATCGAACCGACCGCAAA
Organism: Bradyrhizobium sp. MV1.5; assembly: GCF_055807615.1. Taxonomy (NCBI): domain Bacteria; kingdom Pseudomonadati; phylum Pseudomonadota; class Alphaproteobacteria; order Hyphomicrobiales; family Nitrobacteraceae; genus Bradyrhizobium; species Bradyrhizobium sp. MV1.5. The sequence goes on from NZ_JBVVPL010000008.1 coordinate 211,869, forward strand.
ATCCTCTCGATTTTGCAGCAAGACGGGCGAATCGCCAATGTCGAGCTCGCGGAGCGCATCGGGCTGTCGCCGACCTCGATCGGCGAGCGGCTGAAGCGTTTGCAGCGAGAGGGCTTCATCGAAGGCTATGGCGCGCGGCTCAACCCGCACCGGCTCGGCCTCGGGCTCCTGGTGTTCGTGGAGGTGCTGCTCGACAAGACCACGCCCGACAATTTCGAGCGTTTTGCCCGCGCGGTGAAACTCGCGCCCGAAGTGCTGGAGTGTCACATGGTTGCCGGCGGCTTCGACTATCTTGTGAAGGCGCGGCTGGCAGACATGACCGCGTATCGACGTTTCCTCGGCGAGACCTTGCTGTCGATGCCGGGCGTGCGCGAAACGCGAACCTATGCGGTGATGGAAGAGATCAAGCGCGACGCACCATTGCCGGTGGACTAACGAAATGCCGTCGCGATTGTCGTTGCTGTGGCGTCGAACGGGCGGTCTTCACGGGCAAATAGTTCTCCGTGTGCAATCGCAACGCCTGTCGTCGAATGCACTGACCGTCTTCTGAAATTTTCTTGGCCCGGCCCCCGGATTGATCCGGGAGTTAGCAAAAGCCGGCGGGCTTATACTTTGAGGTTCTCTGCGGAGCTTTTGCCTCGGTTTGCGATCTCTTCATACTCCACCGTCTGTCCTTCGTTCAGGGACGACAGACCGGCTTTCTGCACTGCCGAGATATGCACGAACACATCCTTGCCGCCCGACGCAGGCTGGATAAATCCATAACCCTTCGTCGGGTTGAACCACTTGACCGTACCTTTAGCCATCACGACTTCTCCGCGGGTCTTCCTCCGAGATCTCGAACCGCCAGTCCCCGCCAACCGGCCGGTTCGGTCCTAATACGATACGCGGAATGTGGCTGGCTTGGTAGCTCAAACCACATCTGCATTTCGCCGAATTCCGCTCAACTTCGCGGCGTTTTTGCCGGATTTGCCCGTTTCGCGGTCACTTGGTCCGCGCGCCGCGCGCCATCCGTCAATAAGTCGCGGCCAGATAATCGACGATCTTGCCGACATCGGCATCGTCGATGGGGGCGCCATAGACCTTGATCATCTTGGTCACCTCGGCCTGCCAGAAACCTTTCTTGTCCTTCATCGGCGGCTGCGTGTTGATGTAGTCGGACGAGTGGCAGGCCGTGCAATTGCCCTGAACCACTTCGAGATTGGGCCCGGGCTTGAACGCCGCGACCTCGTCGGGGGTCTTGTAGTTGACCGGTGCTGCAAGTGCCGAACCCACCAATGCGGCGAGGGCGAGCGTGACGGCGAGGAAAACGGTGCGCTGCATGATCATTCCCCTCAAGCCACGGTGACGCGGACGGTTTCGACGACGTTGCGCAAGTAACCCGCCGGATTCCAGCGCGGCGTATCCGGCTGGGTTTCGCCGCCATTTCCGGTGGCGCGCACCTTGAGCTCGTGGGAGCCCGCCGCGAGCTTCACCGGCAGCGTCCATTCGCGGAATGAGTATTTGCCGAGATCCTTGCCGAGCTTGGCGCCGGTCCAGGTCTTGCCGCCGTCAGTGGAGACCGCGACCTCCTTGATGCCCTTGCCGCCGTCGAAGGCGATGCCGCGCAGCGTGGTGCCGCCTGCTTTCAGCTTGGCTCCGTCGGGAACGCTGGTGATGAAGGAACGGATGGTGAAGCGGTTGATCGGGATCGTCGCCTTCGGCGCGGTGCCCGGCTCGATCGCATTGTTCGGGGTGTCCGGAATACGATAGGCCGACTTCATCCAGAAGCCGTCATAGACATTGTCGACGACGGTGATCTCGTTGAGGTGCTTGACCCAGTAGGTGCCGTAATAGCCGGGCACGATCAGGCGGAGCGGAAAGCCGTTGAGGAACGGCAGGTCCTCGCCGTTCATGCCATAGGCCAGCATCACCTCGCCGTCGCTGGCATGATCGATATCGAGCGCCTTGACGAAATCGGGCGTCTTGTCGCTGACCGGACCGTCCATGCCGTTGAAGGTGACCTGCTTGGCGCCGCTCTGCACGCCCGCCATCGCCAGCACGGCCTTCAGCGGCACGCCGCGCCATCGTGCATTGCCCATCGCGCCGTTGGCGAGCTGGCCGCCGGCGACGCGCGGATCCAGGAAGCCGCGGCTGTTGCCGGAGCACTGATTGACGGCGACGATCTCGGTCGCCTTCATCTTCCTTATGTCCTTCAGCGACAGCTTGAGCGGCTTGTCGACCTTGCCCTTGACCTCGAGCGTGAACTTGTCGGGGTCGAGACTGTAGGGCAGGTCGGAAAGGTGATAGCGCACGAAGAACGCGTTATTCGGCGTGATCGGGCCGTCGTTGAACACCGCGAACGGCGTCTCGAGCTGCGGCGGGCGGCTGGTCAGGCCGATCATCGGCCGCTTCTGCGGATATTTCACCAAGGGACGTTCGCCATTGGCGAAGGGCAGGGTGACGGTGTCGAGTGCCAGCGCTTTGGTCGGGTTCATTGCAGCCGCAGCAGCAGCAAAGCCCGCTCCTTTGAGCAGGTCGCGTCGATCGAACATGTGGTCTCCTCCCGGAGCTTTTCGTTGATGGCGGTCATCACCGCCATCTCGCGTCCATGTGTCGCAACGACTCAGTTGAAGTCAATTCGTGCTTTCGCAGCAGGCCCATGCCGCTGCGTTGCAGCAAGCCGGTGTTTCGCTTGCAAGGAGATTGAGCCGAGCCGTAGCCGCGACGACGGTGCACCTCTCCCGCTTGCGAGGGCTTTGCTTAATTGGCCGAGCGGGAGTGAGGCTCGATGTGGGGCATTTTTTTGTGCGTGCTCGGATAGCGC
>NZ_JBVVPL010000009.1:0-89505 GCF_055807615.1 Bradyrhizobium sp. MV1.5
TCGCGCAGCGGACCGCGGGTGCGAGGTCAGCACCCGGCCTTCCCTGCGCCCTCTTGGACAAGAGGGTGGAATGACCAGGCAAAGCTCGGGCGAAATCAGCCGCGAGAACGAAAAGGCGTGTCTGCGAATTGGCGCAACAACCTCAAATGTCGTCCTGGCCTGGTGCGCAATTGCGCACGGGGGGCCAGGACCCATACCGCGAGGTCTAGCGATTGGACGCGGTATCAGTCCCACCGAACGAATGTCCGCCAAACTCCTCCCTGGGGTAATGGGTCCTGGCCTTCGCCAGGACGACGCCGGAGCCATCAGTTTCATCCGTGATCTCATCACAACCAAGTGTTTTTATTCGGAAACAATCATTCCCTATTATCCCGCAATGCAAAAGACCGCCCGCAAATCCCGCTCCATTGCCCGTCCGTCCGGCCGTCCCCGGGAATTCGACATGAACACTGCGCTCGACAGGGCCGTCCGCGTGTTTTCCGAGCGCGGTTATCATGCGACCTCGATCGGCGATCTCACCGCGGCGATGCGGCTGGCGACCGGCAGCGTCTACAAGGCGTTTCGCGACAAGCATGCGGTGTTTCTCGCCGCCTTCGAACGCTACGTCGCGTTGCGCCAGGAGCAGACGCGCAGCGCTGCGGCGCAAGGCGCCAATGGCCGCGAGCGGCTGCGCCACCTGCTGCTGTCGTATGTGGAGCACTCCCAGGGCAGCGAGGGGCGGCGCGGCTGTCTCGTGGTCGGCAGCGCGGTCGAATTGTCCGCGGTCGATCCGGTGGTCGCCGCCCTCGTCAGCGCGCGGCTCGAGACCAACGAAGGCTTCATCGCCGGCCTCATACGCGAGGGGCAGGCCGACGGCTCTATACCCCGCCATGTGGCCGCCGACGACACCGCGCGGCTGATGATCTGCATCACGCAGGGTCTGCGCGTCGTCGGCAAGGCGCGCTTGTCGCTCGACGGCAAGCGCCTGGTCGCCGTGGCGATGAAGCTGCTCGCCTGAATTTTTTGTCATATTAGGGAACAAACGTTTCCTATATCTGGAGACCCTGTGAATGACGATGAATGCCACGATCGAGACCGCGCCCGGGCCGGATGCGGTGTCGCAGCGACTGACCTTCGTGCTTGCCGCGGCCTGTGGCATGGTCGCCGCCAACATCTATTACGCCCAGCCGCTGATCGCGCCGATCAGCGCTGCGCTCGGCCTGTCGCACGCGGCGGCGGGGCTGATCGTCACCATGACGCAGATCGGCTACGGCGTGGGGCTTCTCTTCATCGTGCCGCTCGGCGACCTCATCGAGAACCGTACCCTGATCTGCTCCGTCATCACGCTCGGCGCCGCAGCCCTGCTCGCCGCGGGGTTCGCGTCCCACGCGCTGCCGTTCCTGATCGCCGCGCTGTTCATCGGGCTCGGCTCGGTCGCGGTGCAGATCATCATTCCCTATGCGGCGCACCTTGCGCCGGCAGCGATTCGCGGTCGCGTCGTTGGCAACGTCTCGACCGGCTTGATGCTCGGCATCATGCTGGCGCGGCCGGTTTCGAGCTTCGTCACGGCGATGCTGTCGTGGCACGCAGTGTTCTTCTGCTCGGCCGCGCTGATGATCGCGCTCGCAGCCGTGCTCTGGATCACGCTGCCGAAGCGCAAGCCGGTCGCGCGCATGCATTACGGCGCGTTGCTGCTGTCGATGCCGCATCTGGTGCGGAGTACGCCGCTGCTGCGCCGCCGCGCGCTGTACCAGGCCAGCCTGTTCGGTGCCTTCAGCCTGTTCTGGACCGTGACGCCGCTGTTGCTCGCGAGCGAATTCGGCTTCACCCAGCGCGGCATCGCGCTGTTCGCGCTTGCCGGTGTCGCCGGCGTGTTCGCGGCCCCGATCGCGGGGCGTCTTGCCGATCGCGGCCATAGCCGAATGGCAACACTGGTCGCGCTGCTGCTCGCGGCCGTGGGCTTCCTGATCACGCATGTCGGCGCGGCCGGATCGGTGCTGAACCTCGCCTGCTTGGTCGTGGCCGCGATCGCGATCGACATCGGCGTGCAGGGCAACGTCGTGCTCGGCTTCCGCGCGATCTTCGCGCTGGGGCATGAGCACCGCAGTCGCCTCAACGGCCTCTACATGGCGACGTTCTTCACGGCGGGCGCGGCGGGCTCGGCGGTCGGTGCCTGGGCGTTTGCGCAAGGCGGCTGGATGCTCGCATCGGCCATTGGCCTCGCGCTGCCCGTCGCGGGTCTGGTCTATGCGGCCACCGAGTAGCGGCCGGGATCGCCCAAGTCGTGCGATTCGGCCCGTTTACCAAGGCCGTCCGGCCGGCAATTTCCACCTCGCAGTTTCCCTGCCGCTGTAGTACTTTGGTCGCAAGCGAGCCTGGTTAACGGGCGGCAGGGGGAGGCTGATGAGGCGTGCGGAGCTGGTTGGCGTAGCGCGGATACGACCTTGGTCGTGGCAGGCGTTTCTACTTGGTTTCGTCGTTGTCGCAATGTCGGCTGCGCTCCAGGGCGCCTGTGTCGCGCTCGGCGCAAAACTCTATTTCGCGGCGTTCCTGCCCAGCCTGTTCGTGCTCGGCATTGTCGTGGGCGCACCGGCGGCGGCGTTCGCCGCGGTGCTCACCATTCCGCTGGTGTGGTGGGCGTTCATGCCGCCCTTCTTCGAATTCAATTCGCTGACCGGCGCGCATGCCGATTCCATCAAGCTGTTCTGCCTGCTCGCCGTGCTGGTGATCGGCCTTGCCGATCTCTGCCGCGCGACGATGGCAATCATCAGCCGCGGCGGGTTGAAGCCGCGGAGCGAGAGCGCGGCAACGAATTCGCAATAGACGGCCTTGTAGGGCCGCGCACGTTGCGCGCGGGCAACAGTCCGGAAACCATTCGCGCGCTTGCCGCGCCGCGCTAACTTTTCGAAAAAGATTTGGCCGCAATTTCTCCCCCGGGAATGACGAGGGAGTTTTCGGACATGAACGGCCAAATCACCGGTCACGCCATCTTGGAGAACGTGCGCCGCTACCGCGGGATCGCATCGCTCTATCGCCAGACCGCTGCATTCCGCCCCGACCAGAGCTGGTCGCTGCTCGAGCAGGCGAGGGATTGGGAAGCGCGGGCGCTGCGGGAGCTGGAAGCCTATTTCGCCGCGCGAATGGATTACGCTGCGACGCGTGCGGCCTGATCGTTAACCATCGGCGCGGCCTGGGGCAGGCCCGCGTCGGTCGTCGGGTCGCGCACGGAAAGCCCGGGGCGATTACGGAGTTCTCTCGACGCCCGTCTGTGCTAGCAACCTCCCGACCGAGAAATCCCAATTCGGCCGGGGCAAGCCATGACCACCTTCAACCGCATCTTCACGACCGAGCGCCTGCTCCAGATCATCGTCATTCTGGCTGCGACGGTCGCAATGAAGCTCATGGGCTGAACTTCGACGGGCTATCGCGCGCCGAATTCGGGTAATTCGGGCAGATAGTTCGACCCCTCCGATCCCAAGAAATCGAACATCGCCTGCGCCGGCGGCAACAGCACCTTGTCGCTGCGGCGGATCACGTACCATTGCCGCACGATCGGCAGGCCCGCGACGTCGAGCACGACGAGCCGGCCCTCGGTGAGCTCGTGCGCCACGGTGTGGGCGGAGATGAAGGCGATGCCGAGTCCGGCGATCACCGCCTGCTTGATGGTCTCGTTGCTGCTCATCTCCATGCCGATGATCGGCTCGAGATCCGACCTCTGGAACATGCCTTCCATCAGTGTCCGCGTGCCCGAGCCGGGCTCGCGGGTGAGGAAAGTCTCGTGCACGAGGTCGGTGAGGCTGAGGCCGGAATCCTTCTCCAGCCAGTGCCCCTTGCGCGCGACGATGATGTGCGGATTACGCCCGAGCTGACGGACGTCGACGCTGACGTCGGCCGGTGGCCGACCCATCACCGCGAAGTCGAGATCATAGCCGTGCATCGCCTCGCGGATCTCCTCGCGATTGCCGACCGTGAGCTTGAGCTCGATCTTCGGATAGCGCTTCGAGAATGCTGCGATCGCGTGCGGCACGAAATATTTTGCGGTCGAGACCGCGCCGAGATGCACCGTGCCGCCGGTTCGCCCCGCAAGCAGGTCGAGCGCGCCCTGGCAGTCCATGATCGCAGCTTCGACGCGCTCGGCGAGGCTAAGCACCTCCTTGCCCGCCTCCGTCAGCAGCATGCCGTCGCCGGTCCGCTGCAGCAGCGGCAGGCCGGCGAGATCCTGAAGCTGGCGCAGCTGCTGGGTCACGGCCGGCTGCGTCAGGCCGAGCTGGGTCGAGGCGGCCGTGACGCTGCCCTTGGCCGCGAGCGCTGCGAGCGAGCGAAGCTGTCGGATCGTGAGATGCCGGAGCTGTGCCGCCGTGTGGGCATTATAAGATAATTCTTTGGCGCTCATTATGAATAGAAATTTTCCTTATTAAGCCTCCCCTGTCAATCTCATCGTTGTTGGCACTGACCGCACCGACCTCCAGCGAGGAGGGAACTGGATACGGCACCAGCAAAGGGGATGGACGCAGATGACCGGGCAACTCAGGCTGGACGACCACCTTCAGCGGTATTCCGAGACGGCGCCGCGTGCGCTGGCGGTAGCGGCCGCGGTCGACGCCATCGCGGCGGCCGCGATCGAGATCGCCGATCTCATCGCCACGGGAGACCTTGCGGACGCATCGGGCCTGACCACCGGGCGCAACAGCGACGGTGACGTCCAGCGCGATCTCGACGTGCAGGCGGATGCGATCCTGCGCCGCTGCCTCGGCAAGCTGCCGATCGCGGCACTGGCGTCAGAGGAGATGCGCGAAGCACAGATCGGCGACCGCAATGCCAAGATCTGCGTCGCGATTGATCCGCTCGACGGCTCCTCCAACATCGACATCAACATGACCGTGGGCACGATCTTCTCGATCCTGCCGGCGCCTGACGATCTCGCGCTCGCCTTCCATCAGCGCGGCTCGGCGCAACTCGCGGCGGGGTTCGTTACCTATGGCCCGCAGACCTCGCTGGTGCTGACGCTTGGCGAGGGCGTCGACATCTTCACACTTGACCGCAAGTCCGGTTGCTTCCGTCTCGCCCGCAGCGCCGTGCAGATCTCGGAGACGTGCGAGGAGTTCGCGATCAACGCCTCGAACCGCCGGCATTGGGAACAGCCGGTGCGCGCCTTCGTCGACGAATGCCTGGCCGGTGTGGAAGGGCAGGCCAACCATAATTTCAACATGCGTTGGGTCGGCTCGCTGGTTGCCGAGGCCTATCGCATCCTCACGCGCGGCGGCGTGTTCCTCTATCCGTCCGATGCACGGCCGGGCTACGGCGACGGCCGGCTGCGCCTCGTCTACGAGGCGCACCCGATGGCTTACATCGTCGAGCAGGCCGGCGGCTCGGCTTCGACCGGGCGCGAGCGCATCCTCGAGCTCTCAGCGCAGAGCCTGCATCAGCGCGTGCCGCTGATCATGGGTTCGAACAACGAGGTGCAGCGCGTCGAGGAACTGCATTGCGATCCCTTGCTGGTCGCCAGCGTCTCCGCACCGCTGTTCGCGCGTCGCGGCTTCTTCCGGCTGTAAGCGAGGGATCCCATGTCCAGAAAGCATCCGATCATCTCCATCACCGGCTCCTCCGGCGCAGGTACGACCTCGGTCAAGAAGACGTTCGAACAGATCTTCTTCCGCGAGAAGGTCAACGCCGCCTACATCGAAGGCGACGCCTTCCATCGCTACGATCGCGCGGAAATGCGCACGCAGATGGCGAAGGAGGCCGATCGCGGCAACAGGCATTTCAGCCATTTCAGCCCCGAGACCAACCTGTTCGAGGAGCTGGAGCGAGCGTTCCGCGACTATGGCGAGACCGGCACGGCGACGACGCGGCACTACGTCCACGATGTCGAGGAATCCGCGCTGCATGGTGCCGCACCCGGCACCTTCACAGAATGGAAACGGCTGCCGGAGAGCTCCGATCTGCTGTTCTACGAGGGCCTCCATGGCGCCGTCGTCACCGACAAGGTCAACGTCGCGCGCTATGCCGACCTCAAGATCGGCGTCGTCCCCGTCATCAATCTCGAATGGATCCAGAAGCTGCACCGCGACCGCAGTGCGCGAGGCTATTCGACCGAGGCCGTCACCGACACCGTTCTGCGGCGGATGCCCGACTACATCCACTACATCTGCCCGCAGTTCTCCGAGACCGATATCAACTTCCAGCGGGTGCCGACGGTGGACACCTCCAATCCGTTCATCGCGCGCTGGATTCCGACGCCGGACGAATCGATGGTCGTGATCCGCTTCAAGAACCCGCGCGGCATCGACTTCCCCTATCTGCTCTCGATGCTGCCGCAAAGCTGGATGTCCCGCGCCAATTCGATCGTGTGCCCCGGCGCGAAGCTCGATCTTGCCATGCAGCTCATCCTGACGCCGCTGATCATGCAGCTGATCGAGCGCAAGCGAAACCTGAAGTGAACGAGGGGAGGATCCGATGAACATCTCCGTCCACGCCGACGCCGACCTCACGCGGGTCTCGCATAGCGATCTCGCCAACGCCGTCCGCTTCCTCGCGGTCGACGCCATCGAGACTTCGCAGTCCGGCCATCCCGGCCTGCCCTTGGGCATGGCCGATGTCGCGACCGTGCTGTTCTCGCGCTTCCTGAAATTCGACTCGGCTCATCCCCATTGGCCGGACCGAGATCGATTCGTGCTGTCGGCGGGCCATGGCTCGATGCTGCTCTATGCATTGCTCCATCTCACCGGCGGCGATGTCAGCCTCGACGACATCAAGGCCTTCCGGCAATGGGGCTCGAAGACGCCGGGCCATCCGGAATATGGCCATACGCCGGGCGTCGAGACGACGACCGGTCCGCTGGGGCAGGGGATTGCGACCGCGGTGGGCATGGCACTCGCCGAGCGCATGGCCAATGCGCGGCATGGCGACGGGCTCGTCGATCACTTCACCTATGTGATCGCCGGCGACGGCTGCCTGATGGAAGGCATCAGCCAGGAAGCGATTTCGCTCGCCGGCCATCTCGGGCTCGGCCGCCTGATCGTGCTGTTCGACGACAACGGCATCTCCATTGACGGGCCGACGTCGCTTGCGACCTCCGACGACCAGCTCGCGCGCTTCGCTGCCTCCGGCTGGTCGGTGCGCCGTGTCGATGGGCACGATGCCGAAGCGGTTGCGCAGGCGATAGCCGAGGAGCGTGAGAGCGCAAGACCGTCGCTGATCGCTTGCCGCACTATCATCGGCTATGGCGCGCCGGATCGTCAGGGTACCGAGAAGGCGCATGGTGCGCCGCTCGGCGCTGAACAGACAGCGGCGGCGCGGCGAGCGCTCGGCTGGGACTACCAGCCCTTCGTGGTGCCTGTCACGATCCTGAAAGCATGGCGGATGATCGGACAACGCGGGCAGGTCGCGCGTCTCGCCTGGCTCGATCGCTATGAATGCGCGACGCCCGAGCAGCGCGATTTGTTTGTCGAGGGCAAAGCGGTTGTCCTGCCGACCGCCTATGCCCAGGCCTCGGCGAAATTGCGCGAGCGCTTTGCCACCGAGCGTCCGAAGCTCGCGACTCGGCAGGCTTCGCAACAGGTGCTCGACGGCATCGCAGGGACGATTCCCGGATTTGTCGGTGGCTCGGCAGATCTGACGCATTCGAACCTGACGCATGCCAAGGCGCAGACCCCGGTCAAGCGCGACGCGTTCGCCGGCGATTACATCCATTACGGCATCCGCGAGCATGGCATGGCGGCCGCGATGAACGGCCTCGCGCTGCACGGCGGCTTCATTCCCTATGGCGGCACCTTCCTCGCGTTCTCCGATTACAGCCGGCCGGCGATCCGCCTTGCGGCCTTGATGAGGATCCGCGTCATTCATGTGATGACCCATGACTCCATTGGCCTCGGTGAGGACGGCCCCACGCACCAACCGGTCGAGCATCTCGCAGCGCTTCGCGTCATTCCGAACCTGCTTGTGTTCCGGCCGGCCGACGCGGTTGAGACGCTGGAAGCATGGGACTGCGCGCTACAAGCTGAAAATCGCCCATCCGTGCTGTGCCTGTCCCGTCAGGGGCTGCCGACCTTCCGCAGCGATGTCCGCGGTAGGAACCGCGTCGCACGAGGCGCCTATCTCATCGTTTCGCCGGACGGCGGCCGAGACGTGACGCTCGTCGCAACGGGTTCGGAGGTGTCTATTGCGCTGGAAGCGGCTCGCCTGCTTGCCACCGAGCACGTCCGCGCGGCCGTGGTCTCCGCGCCCTGCTTCGCGCTGTTCGAGGAGCAGCCGGAGGATTACCGAGCCGCTGTGCTCGGCACGGCGCCACGGATCGGCAACGAGGCGGCAGTCGCCGGCGATTGGCATCGCTGGATCGGCACTGACGGCGAATTCGTCGGCATGCGCGGCTTCGGTGCCTCGGCGCCGGCCCCCGTGCTCTACCGCGAATTCGGCATCACGCCGCAAAGCGTTGCGGAAGCCGCCCGGCGGGCGATGGCCCGCGCCGGCAAGCAATAACAGGAGGAATTGTCGTGGCCCGTATCACCCTTCGTCAGCTGCTCGACCACGCCGCCAGTCACGGTTACGCGGTGCCGGCGTTCAACATCAACAACATGGAGCAGGGCATCGCGATCATGCAGGCGGCGGCCGAGGTCGATGCGCCCGTCATCATCCAGGCTTCGCGCGGCGCGCGCAGCTATGCCGGCGACCTCATGCTCTCGCACATGATCGACGCGCTGGAGCGGACCTATCCGGACATCCCGCTCTGCATGCACCAGGACCATGGCAACGACGAAGCGACCTGCGCGTCCGCGATCGCCCATGGGTTCACCTCGGTGATGATGGACGGCTCGCTTGAGGCCGACGCCAAAACCGCGGCCGATTACGACTACAACGTTGCGATCACCCGCCGCGTCGTCGATCTCGCCCATTGGGTCGGTGCCTCCGTCGAAGGCGAGCTCGGCGTGCTCGGCTCGCTCGAGCATGGCGGCGGCGAGCAGGAGGATGGTCATGGCGTCGAAGGCACGGTCGGCCATGATCAGTTGCTGACGGATCCCGACCAGGCGGTCGACTTCGTCCGCGCCACCAAAGTCGATGCGCTCGCGATCGCGATGGGCACGTCGCACGGCGCCTACAAGTTCAGTCGCAAGCCGGATGGCGACATTCTGGCGATGCGGGTGGTCGAGGAGATTCATCGCCGGCTGCCGAACACGCATCTCGTGATGCACGGCTCTTCCTCGGTGCCGCAGCCGCTCCAGGACATGTTCAACCAGTTCGGCGGCGAGATGCCGCAGACCTGGGGCGTGCCGGTCGAGGAGATCGTCCGCGGCATCAAGAGCGGCGTGCGCAAGGTCAATATCGATACCGACTGCCGGCTGGCAATGACTGCGGTGTTCCGCAAGGTCGCCGCGCAAACGCGCTCCGAGTTCGATCCGCGCAAATTCCTCAAGCCCGCGATGGATGCGATGCGCGAGCTCTGCCGGGACCGCTTCGAGCAGTTCGGCACCGCTGGCCACGCCGGCAAGATCAAGGTCATTCCCTTGAGCGAGATGGCGCGGCGCTACCGCGCCGGAGAACTCGATCCCAGCGTCGACGCCCGCGAGCCCGTCGCGGCCTAATCATTCTGAGAGAAAGAGCAGGAGAGAGCCATGAATGCACATGCAGGAACCGTCCGCGGCAAGGAAAGATATCGTTCGGGCGTGATGGAATACAAGCGCATGGGCTATTGGGAGCCTGATTATGTGCCAAAGGACACCGATGTCATCGCGCTGTTCCGCGTCACGCCGCAAGAGGGCGTCGACCCGATCGAGGCGTCGGCCGCTGTCGCCGGTGAATCCTCGACCGCGACCTGGACGGTGGTTTGGACCGATCGCCTGACCGCCGCCGAGAAGTATCGCGCAAAATGCTACCGCGTCGATCCGGTGCCGGGCACGCCTGGCTCGTATTTCGCCTACATTGCCTATGACTTGGACCTGTTCGAGCCTGGTTCGATCGCCAACCTCTCGGCGTCGATCATCGGCAACGTGTTCGGCTTCAAGCCGCTGAAGGCGCTGCGGCTGGAGGACATGCGCTTCCCGGTCGCGTATGTGAAGACGTTCCAGGGACCGGCAACTGGCATCGTGGTCGAGCGCGAGCGACTCGACAAGTTCGGCCGGCCGCTGCTCGGCGCGACCGTCAAGCCGAAGCTCGGGCTTTCGGGCCGCAATTACGGTCGCGTGGTCTACGAGGCGCTGAAAGGCGGGCTCGATTTCACCAAGGATGACGAGAACATCAACTCGCAGCCCTTCATGCACTGGCGCGACCGCTTCCTCTATTGCATGGAGGCGGTGAACCGCGCGCAGGCGGCCTCCGGCGAGGCCAAGGGCACCTACCTGAACATCACCGCGGGAACGATGGAGGACATGTACGAGCGCGCCGAGTTCGCGAAGGAGCTCGGATCGTGCATCGTTATGATCGACCTCGTGATCGGCTACACCGCGATCCAGTCGATGGCGAAATGGGCGCGGCGCAACGACATGATCCTGCATCTGCATCGCGCCGGTCACTCGACCTACACGCGGCAGAAGAGCCACGGCGTGTCGTTCCGCGTCATCGCCAAGTGGATGCGCCTTGCCGGCGTCGACCACATCCATGCCGGCACGGTGGTCGGCAAGCTCGAAGGCGATCCGAACACCACGCGCGGCTATTACGATGTCTGCCGCGAAGACTTTAACCCGACCAAGCTCGAACACGGGCTGTTCTTCGACCAGTCCTGGGCGAGCCTGAACAAGATGATGCCGGTCGCCTCCGGCGGCATCCATGCCGGGCAGATGCATCAGCTGCTCGACCTGCTCGGCGAGGACGTCGTGCTCCAGTTCGGCGGCGGCACCATCGGCCATCCCATGGGCATCGCGGCCGGCGCGATCGCCAATCGTGTGGCGCTGGAAGCGATGATCCTCGCCCGCAACGAGGGGCGCGACTACGTCCACGAAGGTCCGGAGATCCTGGCCAGGGCGGCCGAGACCTGCACGCCGCTGAAAGCCGCGCTCGAGGTCTGGAAGGACGTCACCTTCAACTATGAATCCACCGACGCGCCGGATTTCGTGCCGACCGCACTCGAAACCGTTTGAGGAGATTTGACATGAAGCTGACTCAAGGCTGCTTCTCGTTCCTGCCCGATCTGACCGACGATCAGATCACCAAGCAGGTGCAGTATTGCCTGACCAACGGTTGGGCCGTGAACATCGAGTTCACCGACGATCCGCATCCCCGCAACACCTATTGGGAGATGTGGGGTCTGCCGATGTTCGATCTCCAGGACGCCGCGGGCGTGATGATGGAGCTCGCCGAATGCCGCAGAGTGTATGGCGACCGTTACATCCGCCTCAGCGGCTTCGACTCCAGCCATGGCTGGGAATCGGTGCGGATCTCGTTCATCGTCAACCGTCCGCCGCAGGAGGCCGAGTTCGAGCTGGTGCGGCAGGAGGTGGGCGGACGCGCGATCCGCTACACCACCGTGCGCCGGCAGCCCGCGCACGCGCCAACCTAACTCATTCTCCTCCGCGCGGAGCACTCCCTGCTCCGTTTCCTTGGCGGACCACTGCTTCGCCGCTCCCCCGCGGCGAAGCCCTTTTCTTCGAGGTGCCGATGCTGGATGTTCCCCACGCAATGACCACTGAGCCCGGCGAGACCAGTTTCGATCTCCGCAAGGAGGCCGAGGCGGCCGGTATCACTGATACACTGCGACAGCTAGAGCAGGAGCTGATCGGATTGAAACCGGTGAAGAACCGCGTGCGCCAGATCGCGTCGCTCCTGCTGATCGAACGGATCCGGCAGCGTGCTGGACTGGCTTCGTCGCCGCCGACGTTGCATATGTCGTTCACCGGCAATCCCGGCACCGGCAAGACGACGGTCGCGCTGCGCATGGCAAAGATCCTGCACGGCCTCGGTTTCGTGCGGCGCGGGCAGGTGATCTCGGTGACGCGCGACGATCTCGTCGGCCAGTATATCGGCCACACCGCGCCGAAGACCAAGGAGATCCTGAAAAAGGCGATGGGCGGCGTGCTGTTCATCGACGAAGCCTATTATCTGCACCGTCCCGACAACGAGCGCGACTACGGCCAGGAGGCGATCGAGATTCTGCTCCAGGTGATGGAGAACCAGCGCGAGGACCTCGTCGTGATCCTTGCCGGTTATGGCGAGCGGATGACGAGCTTCTTTGCGTCAAACCCCGGCTTCCGCTCGCGCATCGCGCATCACATCGACTTTCCGGACTATGCGGAAGCCGAGCTGCTCGTCATCGCCGAGCTGATGCTGAAGGAACGGGGTTATCGCCTCTCGGCGGCGGCGCGTGAGGCGCTCGAGAAATACATCGCGCTGCGTCGGACCCAGCCGTTCTTCTCCAATGCGCGCTCGATCCGCAACGCCGTCGACCGCATCCGCCTGCGGCAGGCCGATCGCCTGGTATCCGATCTCGATCGTGTGCTCGAGATCGCCGACCTCGAAACGATCGATCCCATGGACGTCCTGGCGAGCCGCGTCTTCAGCGGCGGTGCGGACGCGCAGAGGAGTGCGAAGCCATGACGAGAGAAATCCTCATCGCGCCGTCGATCCTGGCCGCGGATTTCGCGCGCCTCGGCGAGGAGATTGCGGCGATCGACGCGGCGGGCGCCGACTGGATTCATTGCGACGTCATGGACGGGCATTTCGTCCCGAACATCAGTTATGGCGCCGACGTCATCAAAGCGATCCGGCCGCTGACGAAGAAAATGTTCGACGTGCATCTCATGATCGCGCCGGCCGATCCCTATCTCGAAGCGTTCGCGAAGGCCGGCGCGGATGTCATCACGGTGCATGCCGAAGCCGGTCCGCATCTCGATCGCTCGCTCCAGGCCATCCGCGCGCTCGGCAAGAAAGCCGGTGTCAGCCTGTGTCCCGCCACTCCCGAAAGCGCGATCGAGTATGTGCTCGATCGTCTCGACCTCGTCCTGGTGATGACGGTCAATCCGGGCTTTGGCGGCCAGTCGTTCCTCGAGTCCCAGCTCGAGAAGATCGGGCGGATTCGAAGCATGATCGGCGACCGGCCGATCCGGCTCGAGGTTGACGGCGGCATCACGCGCGATAATGCAGCGGTCGTGACCGCTGCGGGCGCCGATACGCTTGTGGCGGGGTCAGCCGTATTTCGCGGCAGGGGCAACGCGGACTATGCCGGCAATATCGCGGCCATCCGCGCTGCTGCCGAGGCCGGCAGGGTTCCGAACCGGCAACATAGTTCGGCGCAGACGATCCGAGCCGGTGAGCCCGCGCTGATCCGGTAGACTACGGGAGACAGGCGGAGCGAGCCGGTACCCGAATGGCTGTGCCAGGGTCTGCCGCTTTCCACCGGGCATATTGAGTCCGCGCTGATTGGAACTTTCGCCCCAACACGCGTTTGCCTAGAATCAAGCGGGCCAAGCGCGCGGCGGGCGCAGCAAATCTTTTGCACAACCGCCATCGCCCTGACGCAAATAAGGCCAATAAGCTCTGTGAATGCGAGGGAGGGTCTCATGGATAACGTACGTCGCTACCGCGCGCTAGCGTCCCTCTGTCGTCAGCAGGCCGCCTACCGGCCGCTCCAGAGCTGGGAACTGCTCGGCCAGGCCGAACATTTCGAATATCTCGCCGAAGTCGAACTCAAGGCGCATTTCGACGCGTGCAATGCGCCACATGACGAGGACGGCGTCGAGGCCACGGCGTGGGAGAGACCCGCCGCGGCGTGACGGTCCAAATTGTTCGAATATGACCTGAACTTGCCGACGCCGGCACCGCTCAAGGAGGCGGTTGTCAGCCCGAACGACAAGGCTTGCGACCGGCCCGACCTGGATCAGCCCTCGATTAATGCGACATCAGCGTCGGGACGGTCATGGCTTCCAGCATGGCGCGGGTGACGCCGCCGAGGAACCGCTCCTGCAAACGGGAATGGCCGTAGCCGCCCATGACCAGAAGATTGAGGCTCTCATCGGCTGCCAGCGACAGCATGGTCGGCTGAATGTCAGAGCGCGCGGCCGACAGGTTGACCGTGCGGGTCGACAGTCCGCGCCGGCCGAGATGCCTTGCCAGATTGCGCGTCGAGACTTCGTCGGGAACCGTATCTGTTTCGTTGATCGCAATGATCACGATCTCCTCGGCGCGGGCCAGGAATGGTGCGGCGTCGCGCATGGCGCGCGCTGCGAGGCGGCTGCCATCCCAGCAGATGCCGATCCGTTTCGCCTTGAACGCTCCATGGAAGGTGTAGGGCAGGAAAAGCACCGGGCCGCCCGCCTGGAACAGGATCTCGCGGGGCACATCGTTGTCGAGTGATCCCTGCGCCGGATCCGGCTGGAGCACGATGCTGAGATCGTGCAGCCGCGCCATCTCGCCGAGCAAGCCGACCGCATCCCCCGGCATCTCTCCGAGCGGGTGGCATGTGTAGGAAATGCCGGCGTTCATCGCTTCGCTCTTGAACACCGCGAGCGCCGCCTCGGCGCGCTGCACTGCGCTTTCGCGCTCCATCTCGAACACAGCCGCCACGGCAGCGCCGCCCTCCATCACGTAGGCCGCGCTGGTTGCCACATAACCCACCGCGACTGCGTCCAGATGGGCGTTGAGGCCGGCCGCGAGCGAGATCGAGCCGTCGATCGCCGGGCGCATCGGGCGCTCGGTAGGGATGTGGACGAGAATGTCTTTGTACATGACGCGCCTCCGATGGACATCATCCGGTGGCTGCAGTCTTCCACGCTGCCCGGGGCCCGCGTTGAGCTGCATCAAATGTGCAGCCCTCGTTTTTTGTCGCCGGCCCCGGCCACTTTGCCAAGATTTAATGACGTGGACGGGACGCTGTAAGGTGGCAACCCCCATGTTGGGTGCAAGGCGACTTACCCAACATGGACATATCGACATGAGCGATCACGTCAATTCCGACACCACAACGTCCCGCAAGATCCTGAGACCGCGCCGGCTCGCGCTGCTCGGCACCGTCGCCGCGCTTGGCCTGGCCGTGCTGGCGACTGCCCCCGGCTCTTCGCCGTTCAGCGCGACCTCCTTCATTGCGCCCGCCCAGGCCGCAGAGACCGCCGCGACACCGCCGGGCTTCGGCGACCTCGTCAGCAAGGTCAAACCCGCCGTCATCTCGGTGCGGGTCAGGATCGACCAGGACAACGACAAGAGCGCGATGCTGCAACAGAACCGGATGGATTCAGACGAAGCATCGCCCTTCGATCAATTCTCACGGCAATTCGGCTTCCCCGGCCCGGGTGGCATGGAGGGCATGCCGCGCCACCGCCGGCAGATGATCACGGGTGAGGGCTCGGGCTTCTTCATCTCCGCCGACGGCTATGCCGTGACCAACAACCACGTCGTCGATCACGCCGAGTCTGTGCAAGTGACGATGGACGACGGCACGACCTACAGCGCGAAAGTGGTCGGCACCGATCCGAAGACCGATCTCGCGCTGATCAAGGTCGAAGGCAAGAAGGATTTTCCGTTCGTCAAATTCTCCGACCAGAAGCCGCGCATCGGCGACTGGGTGGTCGCGGTCGGCAATCCCTTCGGCCTCGGCGGCACCGTGACCGCCGGCATCGTCTCGGCCAGCGGCCGCGACATCGGCAACGGCCCCTATGACGACTTCATCCAGATCGACGCGCCGATCAACAAGGGCAATTCCGGCGGCCCGGCCTTCGACATGAACGGCAACGTGATCGGTGTGAACACTGCGATCTTCTCGCCCTCCGGCGGCTCGGTCGGCATCGGCTTCGACATTCCGGCCTCGACCGCAAAGCTCGTCGTCGCACAGTTGAAGGACAAGGGCGCGGTCACGCGCGGCTGGCTCGGCGTGCAGGTGCAGCCGGTGACGTCGGATATCGCCGACAGCCTCGGCCTCAAGGAGGCGCGCGGCGCGATCGTCGACAATCCGCAGGACGGCAGCCCGGCGGCGAAGGCGGGCATCGAGGCGGGCGACGTCATCACCGCCGTCAACGGCACCGCGATCAAGGATTCCCGCGATCTCGCCCGCACCATCGCCACCCTGGCGCCGGGCACGTCCGTGAAGCTCGATGTCGTCCACAAGGGCGACAGCAAGACGGTGACACTGGCGCTTGGCGAGTTGCCGAACGAGCGGCAGGCCAGAGCCGACGAGGGCAAGTCGCAGCCAGATGCCGGCATGCCGCCGCGTCTCGGGCTCAGCCTGGCTCCGGCCGGCGACGTGCAGGGCGCCGGCCAGAAGGGCGTCGTCGTCACTGAAGTCGATCCGCAAGGTCCGGCCGCGCAGCGCGGCATCCAGACCGGCGACGTCATCCTCAATGTGGGCGGCAAGGCCGTCGCCAATATCGGCGATGTCCGTTCCGAGCTGGCGCAGGCGAAATCGTCCGGCAAGCGCAGCGTGCTGCTGCAGGTCAGAAGCGCGCAGGCGACCCGGTTCGTGGCGGTGCCGCTCGCATAGGGCGAACGTCGATCGGCGCAACTCCAAAGGCGGCCTTTGGGCCGCCTTTCCTGTTCGCCTTCAGGATTTCCGCAGATCGCCGATAACATTCTCGTTAACGGCAGGGAGGATGACCCGGTTCGTCCGAAAAAGCCGTGTTCGCTCATCACAATTGCAGATCTCGTACGGACTCGGCGGCAATGACGCTGCCGACGATTGCAAGCGTGGAACTTCGAACTTGCCGCCGCTGAGCCGGCCGGCAATTCGTATTTGATCGGTGCCGACATGGATCGATTGAAGCTCTCGCTGAGGACTGCGCTGCTCGTGGCGCCATTCGTGCTGTGGGGTGGAAACGCTCTCGGGCGTGACGATGGACGCTACGCGGACTCACCCCTCAAGCCGTGGTTCGACGGCCTGCGCAGCCATCTCGGTCCGTGCTGCTCGGATGCGGATGGGTTTGCCGTCGCCGATCCCGACTGGGACTCGCACAATGGACATTATCGCGTGCGGCTCGACGGCGAATGGGTCGAGGTGCCGGACGAAGCGGTGATCACCGAGCCGAACCGGGCCGGCCGCACCATGGTGTGGCCGGTGAAGACCGCGTTCGGCGTTTCGATCCGCTGCTTCATGCCGGGCAGCATGATCTGACAGAGGTCAGCGCGACCGTTTGGAGGATTTGCGCTTCGACGTTTTCTTCGAAGTCTTCTTGGTTTTCCTGGATGTCTTCTTGGACGTCTTCTTGGACGTCTTCCGCTTCGCGGCTTTCTTCGGGACCTTCTTGCCCTTCTTGCGCGCTTTCGACAGGCCGATCGCGATCGCCTGCTTGCGGCTCTTCACGCGTCCGCCTCGACCGCCCGGTCCGCTTTTCGCGGTACCCTTCTTGTAGCGCTTCATCTCGCTTTCGACATCACTGCCGGAGCTGCGCGAGTAGCGGCGCTTCTTTGCCTTGCGTGCCATGCATGTTCTCCCTTGGCAGGGGAAAACCATCCGGGACAGGCATGGTTCCGAAGCGCGCAGGCAACGTCGGGGATACGCGAGCTGGCCTAGAACGAATCCGCCAGCTCGATCTCGGCTTCCAGCGCCTGAATGCGCCGCGCTGCCTCGCTGGAGGACAGATCCCGCGCATATTGCGCGGGTTGATACGCCTCTTCGCTCAGCCGTTTCAGCCGGAGGCCCTGCGCGCGCGTCATCTGCTCGGTGAGGAACGTCTTGGCGGTGAGGAAGGCCTTGGCGTCGTATTTACCTTGAACCTGCATGTCGCTGCTCCCTTCTGAAATCGTGACTTGACTATATGTTCTTATTTTGTTCTAACAAGCCATGGACAACAGAATTAATGAAATTCGACGTAAAATCAGCGCCTTGAGGCTGGAAATGGCCGATATTGAGGTGTCCGTCCGCGAACTCGTCGAGCGCGATCGCGACTGCACAGAGAAGGCCCTGGCGCAGATGGATCTGCGCCGGAAAATCAATCTGCTGATCGGCGAATGGAAGGCTGCAGGTGGCGGCGATGTCCTGCCGAATGTCCGCGATAGGATGCGCCTTCGTTCCGCGAAGACATCAGGTAGTCCTCTGCGCGTGATCGCGCGCCGCTGAGAGCTTTGGGAGCGCACGGTGGAGGAAGACCCGGATGCGTACCGGATTCTAAAGCTGCGCGCCGAGATTCTCGAACTGGGCTCTGCCATCCGGCAGCTGCAACGCGAGGGGCTCGACGCCGCCGCCGCCCAGCTCTTGATCGCGCGCAAGCGTGCACGACTCGATCATCTGGTGAAGGCAGATCCTGCAGCGCGCCTTAACGTCACCTGAGGCCCGACGCAGCTAAGCGAGTTCGTCACGTCAAGGCAGGTAGATCAGGGCACCTTCGGCGCGCCGGCCCAGCAATAGAACGCCCGAGATCAAGCGGCCGAGGCCGGCCGGCAGATATTAGAACGAGCCACCCATGGCGATCAGCCACGCGCCTCTGATCGCGATGATGATGCCGCAGATGAGCATGATTGCGCCGAGCAGCGGCGCCGCCCGGCGCGAGAGCAATGACCGGACGTTCGTCATTCGCCACCTCGATGGATTGAATGCGGTTCAACCGATCTTTTCGGCGAACCTTCCTGTGGCCGACATAAACTGCCGCACATCCGCGTGAGGCCGGCAATCGCGCGGAACGGAAGCCGGCTCGACCGATTGACCGGGCTCCTCTCACATCAACGGAGTGTTCCATGGAGCTTCAGGGTAAGACGATCGCGATCTTGGCCACGCACGGCTTTGAACAATCGGAACTGGAAGTGCCGCGCGACCGCTTGAAACAGGCAGGCGCGACGGTCCATGTGGTCTCGCTTGCACCCGGCGAGATCAAGGGCTGGGACATGAAGGATTGGGGTCGGCCCGTGAAGGTCGACAAGACGCTCGATCAGGTATCGAGCAGCGACTACGATGCGATCGTTCTGCCGGGTGGGCAGATTAATCCTGACCTCCTACGGGTCGAGCCGAAAGCTTTGAGCTTCGTCAAGGACATCTTCAACGCGAAGAAGGTCGTTGCGGCAGTCTGCCATGCGCCTTGGCTCCTGATTGAGACAGGCATCGCCAGGGGCCGCAAGATGACCTCATACAAATCGATCAAGACCGATGTCATCAATGCCGGCGCGGCATGGGAAGACTCGCAGGTGGTTGCTGACCAGGGCGTCATCACCTCGCGCAACCCCGGCGATCTCGAAGCCTTCAGCGCCAAAATCATCGAAGAAGTGAAGGAAGGCCGGCACCTTCAACGCAGCGCAGCGTGAAGTCAGCGACTCCCGGACGGAAAAGCCCCGCGTTGTTCGCGGGGCTTTTGTCTGCCATGTCGGCGTAGATTACTTGGTGTTGCTCATGCCGCCTTTGTTGTTCGTCATGGTGCCGCCCTGGTCGGAGCCGGGACCGGAGCCGCCCTGACCGGAGGGATCAGGCCCCTTGGAGGACTTGGTGTTGGCGCCCGTAGTCTGCGACGATGACATCGAGGATCCGTGTTTTGCCTTGTGCGACTTGGCCTGCACGGCGAACGGCGCGGCGGCGAGGCCGATTGCCAACATCACCGCAAGCGCGAGCTTGGTGGTCTTCATGTGCGGGAACTCCCTGAGTTGAATTGACGCAGGCAGCCAACCGTCATTCGTCGCGGGAGTTCCGAACAAGGGAGCTCCGGCAAATCACCAATACTTCAAGATTGCTGGTCGTTCTCTGCGAGGATGAATATGACGCCGGTGAGTGTCGCGCCGATCGCGAACGTCGTCACCAATGTGAGGGCGAAAACGACTACGGCCTGCCTTCCGCCGTGACTCAGCAAATTGGCGACGCCTGGATTGGACAGCACCAGCAAGAGGCTGAAAGCGAGCCCGAGGGCTGCGCCCATCATGGCGTGCGTCATCAGCTTGATGAGCCCGCTCGGAGAGATCAGGTCCGACTTTTTCGCGCGCATGGAACTTTATTCCGATTTCGCAAGCAACGCCTGCGATACGCGCCGGTTCCATCCGCATGAAGGAATCGTTATCGCCCGCTTCATCCGACGTTCATGCCAAGCCTGCAAGAATGACCACGCAACACGGGAACATTCGATATGGGTAAGGTGGTCTTTCTCTATCGCTCTCTGGCTTATCGTAACGCCGCGGCGGACATCCTCCGCAAGGCGCGCAAGCTGCCCCGCGGCGCGGAGCGAAGCGCGGCGCGGCGCTATGCCAAGGCGCTGCGTGATCTCGCCCAAACGGAAGCCTGGCTCGAGGGACGGGTCGCGCGCGAACCGCAAACGATCGAGCGCAGGAAGAGTGCGGCCTCCGGTTAACCGGACGCGCGCTGCAATTCGGCGGAGCCGGCGGCTTCGAAGTTGCCGGGCGCGGTTGTCGCGGCACTCTTGCCGACCAACGGCACCTCGAGCCGGCACAACAGGCCCTCGGCGCGCCAATCGAATCGCGCCTGCCCGCCGAGCTGGGACTCGACGCTCGCAAGCAGGCTCCGCGTACCAAAGCCGCGGGATTTCGGCGTCTTGACAAGCGGGCCGCCGGATTCCTCCCACGTCAGGGTGAGCAGTTCGTCCTCGACCTGCCAGCCGATTGCGAGCCGTCCCGTCCGCGTCGAGAGCGCGCCATACTTCGCCGAGTTGGTGAAAAGTTCATGCAGCGCCAGCGCCAGCGTCTGGGCGGTCGCCGGCAGCAACTGAACTTCGGACCCCGCCAATTTGATCTGGCCGCCGAGGGAATAGGGCGCAAGCTCCTCGTCGATCAGCTTCGAGAGTTCGGCGCCCTGCCAGCTCGATAGCGACAGGATCGTATGCACGCGCGCCAGTGCATTGATGCGTCCCTCGACGGCGCTGACATAGGCTTTCACCTCGTCGGCGCGGGTGAGGCGCACGATCGATTGCGCCAGCGCCAGGGCATTCTTGGCCCGATGGTCGACTTCCCGCGCCAGCAGAGTCTGCCGTTCCTCCGCGCGCTTGCGTTCGGTGATGTCCACCGTCACGCCGCTGACGCGCATGACCCGACCGCTCTCGTCGACCGTGGCGGCGGCCGTGCCGACACACCAGCGCACATCGCCGTCGGGCCGCACGATGCGGAACTCCGTTTCATAGGAGCGTGTGCCCTTGTTGAATTCGGCGATCGCCTTGCGCAACTGATCGACGTCATCCGGATGCAACAGCGCCTGAACGTTGGCCGGGTTCACCTCGAAGCTCTCCGGGCCAACGCCGAAGATGCGGTATTGCCCCTCGTCCCACATCCAGTCGCCCGTGATCCAGTCCCAGTCCCAGGAGCCCATCTTGCCGGCGGCGATCGCCATGCTGCGCCGCTCTTCGCTCTCGCGGAGCTTTGCGGTGGAATTCTCCAGCTCGGCGGTGCGTGCACGCACGCGGTCCTCGAGATCCTGGTTCAGCCGCTCGAGTTCGCGGGTCTTGCGATAGAGCTCTGCGAACACCTTGACCTTGGCGCGCAGCACCTCCGGCACGACCGGCACCGGGACGTAGTCGACGGCGCCCATCTCGTAGCCGCGCAGGCGGTCAATGTCGCTGACTTGAATGGCCGAGATGAAGATCATCGCGGTCTTCTGGAAGCGCGGGTGCTCGCGGATCATCGCGGCGAGCTCGAAGCCGTCGAGCTCGGGCATGCAGACGTCGACCAGGATCACCGCGATCTCGGTCTTGAGCAGCACCTCCAGGGCCTCGCGACCGGACGAGGCGATCACGAGGTTCTGGCCGAGATCCTTCAGGATCACCTCATAGGCGAGCAGCTTGGCCGGCTGGTCGTCGACGAGGAGGATGTTGACCTTTTCGTGGTCCATACGGGCATCCAACTCAGCGGTGCAGCCACATGCGGATTGCAAGCAGCAATTGATCGGTGTTGACGGGTTTGGCGAGGTAGTCCGACGCGCCGGCCTCGAGGCATTTCTCGCGGTCGCCCTTCATGGCCTTGGCCGTCAACGCGATGATCGGGAGACGGGCGAAGGTCGGATTTTCACGAATGACGCCGATCGTCTGATACCCATCCATCTGCGGCATCATAATGTCCATCAGCACGATGGCGATCTCCGGGTTGGATTCGACCAGGGTCACCGCCTCGTTCCCGGTCGTGGCCGTCAGCACCTTCATGCCGCGCCGCTCCAGCACGCTCGAGAGCGCGAAGATGTTGCGGGCGTCGTCGTCGACGAGCAGGGCGGTCTTGCCGATCAGGTCCTCGTCGGAACTGTTCAGCTTCTCGAGCATGCGCTGTTTCTCGACCGGCAATTCCGTGATCACGCGGTGCAGGAACAGCGCGGTCTCGTCAAGCAGGCGCTCCGGCGATTCCACGCCCTTGACCACGATGCTCCGCGCCATGGTGTGGAGTTCCGCATCTTCCTCGGCCGACAGCTCGCGGCCGGTGAAGACGACGACCGGAACATTCGATAGCGCGTCATCGTTCCGGATCTGGTCCAGCACCTCGAAGCCGGTCATGTCGGGCAGGCGCAGGTCGAGCACGACGCAATCACAGGGGTTCTCACGCAGCATCGAGAGCGCGTCGGCACCGGTGCCGGTCGCCACGATCTCGATGTCGTCGTGGTGCAGGAGCTCACGGATCGAGAGTTGCTCGGCCTCGTTGTCCTCGACGATCAGCAGCCGCTTGCGCCGTGGCCGCGCATATTCCTTGATCTGCGTCAGCGCGGCCGAGACACCCTCGGTCGTCGTCGGCTTGTTGACGAAGGAGAAGGCGCCGCGCGCCAGCGCATGCTGGCGGTCCTCGTCGAGCGTGATGATCTGCACGGGGATGTGGCGGGTCAGCGGATTGTGCTTGAGCTGGCTCAGCACAGTCCAGCCGAGCATATCCGGCAGGAATACGTCGAGCGAGACGGCCCTCGGCTGGTACTGCTTTGCAAGTTCCAGCGCCTCTGCGCCGCGGGCGGCGACCAGCACCTTGAATCCCTTGTCGCGCGCGAGGTCGACCAGCACGCGCGCATAGTGCGGGTCGTCCTCGACGATCAGGAGGATGCTGTCGCCGGGTTCGAGGTTGAGCCGGTCGTCGGGAAGCTGCTCGATAACGCGCTGCGGTTCGGCTGTAGCGGGCTGCAGCGCCGGCGGCTGGCTCTGTTGGGGCGCCGCGCGGGGCGCGAGCGTCGGGCCGGAATATTTCAGCGGCAGGTAAAGCGTGAAGCACGACCCCTTGCCCGGCAAGCTGCGCAGGTGGATCTCGCCGCCGAGCAGGCTTGCGAGCTCACGGCTGATCGCAAGGCCGAGGCCGGTGCCGCCATATTTGCGGCTGGTGCCGGCATCCGCTTGCTGGAACGCCTCGAAGATCAGCTTCTGCTTCTCCAGGGGAATGCCGATGCCGGTGTCGGACACTTCGAATGCGATCACGGCCGGCGCCGAGTTCAGCACGGGATGATCCGTGCCCCAGCCGCCGACTGCGGCGGCCACCTTAAGGCGCACTTCGCCCTCGGCGGTGAACTTGAAGGCGTTGGAGAGCAGGTTCTTCAAAACCTGCTGCAGGCGCTTGGAGTCGGTGACGAGGCTGCGCGCGAGATTCGGATCGACGTCGATCTTGAACGACAAATTGCGGTTCTCCGCCTCGTGACGGAACGGCCGCCCGACCGTCTCGAGCAGGTTCGCGGTCAGGATTTCCTCGGCGTCGACCGTCACCGTACCGGACTCGATCTTGGAGAGATCGAGAATGTCGCTGATGAGATTGAGCAGGTCGGTGCCGGCGCCATGGATGGTGCGGGCGAATTCGACCTGCTTGCCGGTAAGATTGCCGTCCGGGTTGTCGGTGAGCTGCTGGCCGAGGATCAGGATCGAGTTCAGCGGCGTGCGCAGCTCGTGGCTCATATTGGCCAGGAATTCGGACTTGTACTTCGAGGTCAGCGCGAGCTCGGTTGCCTTTTCCTCCAGTGCGCGGCGGGCCTGCTCGATCTCCTGGTTCTTGCGCTCCACTTCGACGTTGCGCTCGGCGAGTTGCTGCGCCTTCTGCTCGAGCTGGTCGTTGGTCTGCTGCAGTTCGCGCTGCTGGGTCTGGAGCTCGCCGGCGAGCTGCTGCGACTGCTTGAGCAGGCCTTCGGTCTGCATCGTCGCCTCGATCGAGTTGAGCACGATGCCGATCGAGTCCGTGAGCTGCTCCAGGAAGGTCATCTGCGAGGTCGTGAAGGAGGTGAGCGAGGCGAGCTCGATGACCGCCTTGACCTGGCCTTCGAACAGCACCGGCAGCACCACGAGGTTCTTCGGCGCGACGCGAAGCAGCGCCGAATTGATCGGCACCACGTCAGGCGGAATGTCCGCAATCACGCGCGGGCGCCGGTCGAGCGCGCATTGGCCGATCAGGCCGTCGCCGAATGGCAGCACGCGCGGATACGGATACACGCCGTCGCCGGCATAGGAGGCAAGCAGCAGGAGCCGCGGACTGTCTTCGTTCTCGACCTGATAGATCACGCCGGTATGGGCGTTCACCAGCGGCGACAATTCGGTCAACAGCAGGCGACCAACGGTGGTGAGGTCGCGCTGGCCCTGAAGCATGTTGGTGAATTTTGCCAGATTGGTCTTCAGCCAGTCCTGTTCGGTGTTCACGTCCGTCGTAAGACGGAGGTTCGTGATCATCGTGTTGATGTTGTCTTTCAGCTCCGCGACCTCGCCGCGGGCGTCGACCTGGATCGACCGCGTCAGGTCGCCCTTGGTCACGGCGGTCGCCACTTCCGCGATCGCGCGCACCTGCGAGGTGAGGTTGGCCGCCAGGAGATTGACGTTGCCGGTGAGATCTTTCCAGGTGCCGGCGGCGCCGGGCACGTCGGCCTGACCGCCGAGCCGGCCCTCGACGCCGACCTCGCGCGCCACCGACGTCACCTGGTCGGCGAAGGTCGCGAGCGTCTCGGTCATGTTGTTGATGGTGTCGGCGAGCGCCGCGACCTCGCCCTTCGATTTCACTGTGAGGTTCTGCTTGAGGTCGCCGTTGGCGACCGCGGTCACCACCTTGACGATGCCGCGGACCTGCTCGGTCAGGTTCGCCGCCATGAAGTTGACGGTGTCGGTGAGGTCCTTCCAGGTGCCGGCGACGCCGGGCACCTGGGCCTGGCCGCCGAGTTCGCCTTCGGTGCCGACCTCGCGGGCAACGCGCGTCACTTCGCCGGCGAACGCATTGAGCTGGTCCACCATGGTGTTGATGGTGTTTTTGAGCTCGAGGATTTCGCCCTTCACGTCGACGGTGATCTTGCGCGACAGGTCGCCGCGCGCGACGGCGGTGGTGACTTCGGCGATGTTGCGGACCTGGGTGGTGAGGTTCGCGGCCAGCAGGTTGACGTTGTCGGTGAGGTCCTTCCAGGTGCCGCCGACGCCGGGCACGACGGCCTGGCCGCCGAGCCGGCCCTCGGTGCCGACCTCGCGCGCGACGCGCGTCACTTCCGCGGCGAAGGAGCGGAGCTGCTCGACCATGGTGTTCAAGGTGTCCTTGAGCAGCAGAATCTCGCCACGCACGTCCACCGTGATCTTCTTCGACAGGTCGCCGCCGGCGATCGCGGTCGCGACCTCGGCGATGTTGCGGACCTGCGCCGTGAGGTTCGAGGCCATGAAGTTGACGTTGTCGGTGAGATCCTTCCAGGTGCCGGCAACGCCGGGCACCTCCGCCTGGCCGCCGAGCTTGCCTTCGGTGCCGACCTCGCGCGCGACGCGCGTCACTTCACCGGCGAAGCCGTTGAGCTGGTCCACCATGGTGTTGATGGTATTCTTCAGCTCCAAAATCTCGCCACGGACGTCGACGGTGATCTTGCGCGAGAGGTCGCCGCGCGCCACGGCGGTGGTGACTTCGGCGATGTTGCGGACCTGGGCGGTGAGGTTGCCCGCCATCGAGTTGACGCTGTCGGTGAGGTCCTTCCAGGTGCCGGCCACGCCGGGCACGTTGGCCTGGCCGCCGAGGCGGCCTTCGGTGCCGACCTCGCGCGCCACGCGCGTCACCTCGCCCGCGAAGCGGTTGAGCTGGTCGACCATCGTGTTCAGCGTGTCCTTGAGCTGAAGGATCTCGCCGCGCACGTCGACGGTAATCTTGCGGGACAGATCGCCACCGGCGATCGCGGTCGCGACTTCGGCGATGTTGCGGACCTGGGCGGTGAGGTTGCCCGCCATCGAGTTGACGCTGTCGGTGAGGTCTTTCCACGTGCCGGCGACGCCGGGGACTTCGGCCTGGCCGCCGAGCTTGCCTTCGGTGCCGACTTCGCGCGCAACGCGCGTGACTTCGCCGGCGAAGGCGTTGAGCTGGTCCACCATGGTGTTGAGCGTTTCCTTCAGCTGAAGGATTTCGCCTGACACGTTGACGGTGATCTTCTTCGACAAATCGCCCTTGGCGACCGCGGTCGCGACCTCGGCGATGTTGCGGACCTGGCCGGTCAGGTTCGAGGCCATCGAGTTGACGCTGTCGGTGAGATCCTTCCAGGTGCCGGCGACGCCGCGCACCTGAGCCTGGCCGCCGAGCTTGCCTTCGGTGCCGACTTCGCGGGCAACGCGCGTGACTTCGCCGGCAAAGGCGTTGAGCTGGTCCACCATGGTGTTGATGGTGTCTTTCAGCTCCAGGATTTCGCCGCGGACATCGACGGTGATCTTTTTCGACAGATCGCCGCCGGCGACCGCGGTCGTCACCTCCGCGATGTTACGGACCTGCGCGGTGAGGTTCGAGGCCATCGAGTTGACGCTCTCGGTCAAGTCCTTCCAGGTGCCGGCGACGCCGAGCACGTTGGCTTGGCCGCCGAGCCGGCCCTCGGTGCCGACCTCGCGCGCGACGCGCGTGACTTCGCCGGCAAAGGCGTTGAGCTGATCGACCATGGTGTTGAGCGTTTCCTTCAATTGAAGGATTTCGCCCGAGACGTTCACCGTGATCTTCTTCGAGAGGTCGCCGCTCGCGATGGCGGTGGCAACATCGGCGATGTTGCGGACCTGCGCGGTGAGGTTCGACGCCATGAAGTTGACGTTGTCGGTGAGGTCCTTCCAGGTACCGGCGACGCCCGGCACCTGGGCCTGGCCGCCGAGCTTGCCTTCGGTGCCGACCTCGCGCGCGACGCGCGTCACTTCCGAGGCGAACGAGTTGAGCTGGTCCACCATGGTGTTGATGGTGTCCTTCAGCTCCAGGATTTCGCCGCGCACGTCCACCGTGATCTTGCGCGACAGGTCGCCGCGCGCCACGGCGGTGGTGACGTTGGCGATGTTGCGCACCTGTGCGGTGAGGTTGCCGCACATCGCGTTGACGCTGTCTGTGAGATCCTTCCAGGTTCCGGCGACGCCGGGCACGATGGCCTGGCCGCCAAGCTTGCCGTCGGTGCCGACCTCGCGCGCCACGCGCGTCACTTCCGAGGCAAAGGAGCGGAGCTGGTCCACCATCGTGTTGATGGCTTCCTTGAGCTGAAGGATCTCGCCGCGGACGTCGACGGTGATCTTCTTCGAGAGGTCGCCGTTCGCAACTGCGATCGTCACCTCGGCGATGTTGCGAACCTGGTTGGTCAGGTTGTTCGCCATCGAGTTGACGCTCTCGGTCAGATCCTTCCAGACGCCGGTCACTTCCGGCACCTGGGCCTGGCCGCCGAGCTTGCCTTCGGTACCGACCTCGCGCGCCACGCGCGTCACCTCGGAGGTGAACACGCCGAGCTGCTTGATCATGGTGTTGACGATGGTCGCCGACTGCAGGAATTCGCCGCGCAGGGGACGTCCATCGACGTCGAGCTTGACGGTCTGGAGCAGGTCGCCCTGTGCCACGGCCGCGACCGCGCGCGTCACCTCGCGCGTCGGCCACAGCAAATCGTCGATCAGCGTGTTGACCGAGCCTTCCATGTCGGCCCAGGAGCCGGAGGCCAGGCCGAACTTCACGCGCTGCCGCGTCTTGCCCTCGCGGCCCACGACCTGGCCGACCAGCTCGAGCTGCTGCGCCATGCGCTGATTGGCGGCGATGATGTCGTTGAAAGTGTCGGCGAGCTTGCCGTCGATGCCGAGATAGTCGCCGCTCATGCGCACGGAGAAATCGCCGTTGCGCATGGCCTGCAGGGCGAGCAGCAATTCTGCCCGGGAATCCGGCTCCGACATGCCGTTGGTCTTTGGCTTTGGAACGCGACGACCGGAGCGTGATGCAGATCCGGGATCGAGGTCGCTCATACTGATTCCCCCGCAGGCGTCGGCCGATTCCAAGGCGAGACGCGGTTTATCAAAATAGAGCGTCAGCCAAATTCGAAATCAAGCGCCAACGTCACGGCGCCCGGAAGTGGAACCTGCTTTGCTCAGCCCGATTAGCATAAGTGCGTCCATTCAGAATGGTTCCATCGGGTTCCAATGTTTTTCTGACCTGTTCTCAGCAACTTGTTTTTACGGACTTGATCCCTTTGCGGAACGGAGGCCCGGGCCTGCCGTTAGCCCGCAAATACAGGGAGAGCCCACATGAAAGGATTTGCCGTCATCGGCACGGTGATGTTGTTGGCCGGATCGGCGTTCGCGCAAGGTGGGGCCCCCAGCGGCCGCGGGGCCGTCACTGGTGATCCCGCCGCAAGCTCCGCCACGCCACGCGCGGACACACCAACCACGGGTACGTCGACCCGGTCCAATCCCAGCGGTAGCGGCACGTCGAGTTCGGGCGGCAAGGATGATAATGGGGATGCCGGCAGGGACAAGATGCTGGAGGGCAACCGCAGCGCGCGGCCGGAGAACCGGCAAAAGTAAGGGGTTGCTTGACCGTCCTATTTGTCCGCCATGGTGCGCTCGGCGTCCTTGACCTGTGAGCGCAACAGCGGGAGCTGCTCGCGCGCGAACGCTGCAAGCGCGGCATTGTCGGGCGCCTTCAGATAGCGTTCGAGTAGGTCGATCACCGCTTCATACTCGGGAATCTGCGCGGCATAGAAGCTTCTGACGAAAGTCGGCCCGTCCGAAGTTTCGGGCTCGACCAGGCTCGCGCTCGCCGGGGTCGTCTTGGTGATGCGCGGTTCGGTGCCGATCGCCTCCTGAATCAACTTCAGAGCCTTGTCGCGCCGGGCCGCTTCTTCGGCGCGCAGGGCGGCGAGGTTCTTGACCTCGGCATTGCCCTTGAGGTCGGTGCTCTCCAGCAGACCCTGCTGGAAGCGGCTGAAAGTGTAGAGATCGCTGATGGTCTCGGTTGCGGTCGGCGTGCGGCCGGCCGGCCTTCGCTCCCCGGTGCTGTCGGCAAGCGCTGCCGTGCTGATGAACGCCAAAACCATCGCGAGGAGAATCCGCATGGATATTCAATGGCAGACAGCGGTCGAAAGTTCCGCAGATGTTATGATCCGGTAAGGGCGGTTGCGACGCGGCGGTTCCGTCCCCAATTCATGTTGATGAAACAGTCCGAGATCTTCAGGGATAACGCCGACAACTGCCTCCAGCTCGCCGAGCGCGCCGAAGGACAGCCGTCACACAATCGTTTTCTGCGCATGGCGAATGCGTGGACGGCACTTGCCGACGAGCAGGATTGGCTCGACGGCGAGGTGCCGCCCGTTCCAGCGCGCAGGCCTCAAAAGCAGGATGCGTAATGCTGTCGTTTTCGTGGATCTGCGTGTGAGACTGCTCACGGACAGCCAGCAGGATCATTCGTAACAGTCGATCGCGTTGATTTCCTATTCCAGGAGGTTTTTGCAATGGCTCCACGTCTGGCTCTTCTTTCGCTCGTCCTCGCCTTTGGCGTGTCGGTCGCGTTCGCCACCGTGATGACGGTGCGGCAGGTGCATCACGAAAATGCATCGGCCCCGGTGCACTCGGCGCACAGTTAGCAGTCTGATCTCGCGGGTCGGAACCTTCGACGCTCCGGCGCGTAAGCGCTTCGAGACAGCAAAGAGGCGAGAGCTATCATGGCCCATTCCGACCAAGGCATCATCAGAGATCAACGCGGTGAACAGCAGCCGCGGGACAAGCAGCGTGCGCAGACCGTGCACAAGTCGGAGCCGGAGGGCTCGCCCTCTCGCGAGGCCACGCGCGATCCCAAATTGAACGACAACAGCAAGACGCCCGGCTCCGGCATGACGCCGGATGATTCCGGCGACGCCCCGAGCGGCTAATTCCATCAGGAACCAATCCCCGCGCCAAGAGTCGAGGGATTGCTTCCGGTTGTCATGCCCCCGGTGATCCGGAAGCAATCTCCAAGGACGGCCCTGGCACTCCCGTGCCGGGGCCGTTTGCTTGAGCATCAGGTTGGGTTAATCCTCGGAGTCGCGCGCCGAATTGGCGTGTGTGTGGCCGTCCGGGCCGCGCCCGAAAACCCCGAAGCTGCTCGATTTGACATTGCTCCCTGCATCGACCGCGGCAGCGGCCAATCCAAGCTTGAGGAGCTCGCGCACGGCCGCGGCTCGCGTCGGCATGCGATGTTTGAACCGGAAGTCGTCCACCGCGGCCAGTTCTTCCGGTGACAGCATGACCTGGAGCCGCTCGGCGCGAAGGTCGTTCATGATCAATCATCCAAAATTGAGCAAGTTGAGTAGTTTACTCAACGAACTCATTCGGCCGCGGTTCCACAAGATGCGGCTACGGCGCCAAGTGAGTAAAAAAGAACAGCAGTTTCAATAAGTTATGTGGTGCAAATGTTCTTGGGCAGGTGTATGCTCCCGGCAAATGGGAGAGACATCATGACGAACGAAGTCAGATTGCCCCGCATACATCTCGAAGTGAGCGACGCACCCAAGCCGGTGCGCCCAA
Source organism: Bradyrhizobium sp. MV1.5 (assembly GCF_055807615.1). NCBI lineage: Bacteria > Pseudomonadati > Pseudomonadota > Alphaproteobacteria > Hyphomicrobiales > Nitrobacteraceae > Bradyrhizobium > Bradyrhizobium sp. MV1.5. The sequence continues at coordinate 30,471 of NZ_JBVVPL010000009.1, forward strand.
GCCACCAGAAGGTCATCGAGCAGGTCGAGCGCTGGGCCAACAGCCCGGGCCTTCAACCGCCGAGACTGCAGCCGGCAACGCATGCCAAAGCGGGCTAGCGCTTCGCAAGGGGAGAGCCCTTGGCCGATAGTGAATGCGCTGATCGGTGCGGTTTGCGGGAGACGATGCGCAGCTTGCGCCTGAGCCACCAGGCCAAGACCGAAACGAAGGCCCAGACTATCAACGCGGCAGCGAAAGCGCCCGGAACGCTTGCAGCCACGGTGAAATGAAAGACGGCGGCGAATGCCAGGAGACCGATGCTTCCCCAGGCGGCACCAGCTGCGTCGAGCCCGGCGGCCTCTTGCCCGCGGCGCGTGCCGCTGAGGCCGGCCTTCTCCTTGGTGCGGCGTTCATGGCTTTCGACCAGCGTGGCGCTCGCGCAGAAGATGGCGGGAAGCGCAAGGAAAAGTCCGCCGACGGACACACCGAAGCGCGCTCCCAGAACCCCCGTGAGCACGGTCGCCAGGCCCCCCAGCAGGAAACGAATGCCGTATTCGTACCAGCGTGTCTGCTTGAGCGCGGAGAGCGACAGCTTGACCGGCATCAGGCCGCACCTCCGAAGCCGGCGAGCAGGCCGAAGGCGACCGCAAGCCAGACGATGACAGCGAGGACGGTCGCGGGCAGCGCGGACAGACGATATCTGATCAGCAGATGGCAGACCACGACGCTGTAGCAGCCGAGCGCGACCGCGCCATAGATCATCGTCCAGCTTTCGGCCGCGGCATATTGCGGGCCGTGCTGGACGACGGCGATGCCGAGCGTCGCCAGTGCGACCGACGGTGCTGCGCCGAGCAACCCCGCAAAGCTTTTGGGTTTGAGCATGTCGCCCAAGATCGCAAAAGCGGAGACGATGATGCCACCGGCGATGAAGCGCACGATGTATTCGGTCACGGCTTTTCCCGCCGATTGACTTGCTTGCGGAACGATTGCGTCAGTGTCCATGGCCGCAAGAGTCTCTCGACGGCCGCGCCAAGCGCAAAGCCTTCGACCACGTCGCTTGCCCAGTGCGCGAGTACCGCGATCCGGGTCAGCGATAGTGCGATTGCGGCTGTGCGCAGCAATCGGCGCGGCGTCTTCGGCAGCAAGCCCGCCGCCGAGGCAAGGGCGCCCATATGGACCGCGTGACCGGAGGGGAAGGCGTCGCGCGCCCGTCCTGAGACGGGTACTCCATGCCCGTGCCCGCGTATGGTCAGCCGGTCTGGCCTGGTCTGATCGAACACGGATTTCAGGAGATGCGGCAGGACGGCCGTTGCCAGCGACACGGCCAAGATGTGATTTGCCACGGGCCGCTGTTGCGGCTGCCGAATGTGAGTGTAGAGCCACCCTATTGCGGCCAGCGCGAGCAGCACGTGCTCGTCGGCGGCCCAGGTTAATGTCTGCGCCGTGTGCTCGACGCCTGAATTGGTGTGATCAGCAATCGTATCCGCGATCGCGGTATCGGGTTTGACCTCTACCAATGCCATCTGTCTGCAAGCGTAATGTCCTTTGTGACAGTTTTGTAAAGCCCGGAGACAAAGAAGGTTCCTGGGCTCTGCCGCGTGACATCAGCCTGCAGCGCCGGGCTACGGCTGTCCCGATCCGCCAGCGGACCCATACACCTGGCCGGTCGCATAGCTCGCGTCGGCCGCGGCAAGCTGCGCGTAAATCGAGGCCAGTTCGGCGGGCTGGCCGGGACGGCCGAGCGGCGTCATGCCGCCGAATTTTTCGAGCTTCTCCATTGTAGCGCCGCCGGAGACCTGGAGCGGCGTCCAGATCGGTCCCGGGGCGACGCCATTGACGCGAATGCCCTTCGAGGCGAGCTGCTTCGCCAGCGATTTGACGTAATTCATCGTCGCTGCCTTGGTCTGCGCGTAGTCGTAGAGATCGGGCGAGGGATCGTAAGCCTGCTCCGACGTCGTGCCGATGATGCACGAGCCGGGCTTCAAATGCGGCAGCGCCGCCCTGATGATCCAGAACGGCGCGTAGATGTTGGTCTTCATGGTCGCATCGAAGTCTTCCGAGGAGACGTCGAGAATGGACGCACGTGTCTGCTGCCGCGCCGCGTTGCAGACGACGATGTCGAGTCCGCCGAGACCTTGGACGGCCTGCTCCACCAGCTGCTTGCAGAAAGCCTCATCCTTGAGGTCGCCGGGAATCGCGAGCCCGGTGCGCCCTTCCTTCTTGATCAGCGCGATGACGTCCTGCGCATCCGGCTCTTCGGCCGGGAGATAGTTGATGGCGACGTCGGCGCCTTCGCGTGCATAGGCTATCGCAGCGGCGCGGCCCATACCGGAATCGCCGCCGGTGATCAGCGCCTTGCGGCCCGCGAGCCGGCCAGAGCCCTTGTAGCTGCTCTCGCCGTGATCCGGCGGCGGCTCCATCTTGCCGGCAAGGCCAGGCCAGGGCTGCGACTGTTTTTTGAACGGCGGCTTTGGAAAACGACTGACGGGATCGACGAGTTTCTGCTCAGCCATGGATGTGTCTCCTTTCGCTGTCGAAGAGGCCAGCGCAGCAGCGAGCGTTGCGCTCGCCGCTTGGACGACGTGCCGGCGGGATAATGAAGTCTTGTCTTGATGTGTCATGAGGCTCTCCGCGATCTCGCGATCTCAATGCGCGGAGACAGGCATCGTTGCAAAACGAGAGGACGCCGACTGCAGGCCGGCGTCCTCGGCAACCATTACTTGGACGATTGGCCGACGCTCGGCGCCTTGCCGAGCTCCTTGGCCATTTCGAGATGGTGCTTGAGCGCCGGCAGCGTCTTGCCGGCCCAATCCTTCAGGTCGGAATTGTCGCCGCCCTTGGCGTAACGCTCGAACAGCGAGACCGCGTCCTCATGAGCACTGACCTGGTACGAATTGTAATCCGAGCTGAAGTCCTTCCCATTCGCACTCTTGAGCTTGTCGAGCTTGCTCTGGTGCGAACTGTCGAGCGCTGTCGGCAGGGTCGCCTTCACCTTGCCGCCGCTGACGAGGCCCTTGAGTTCGCTGCTGGTCTTGGTGTGGTCGGTCACCATCTGCTGCGCAAAGGTCTTCTCCTGCGCGTTGCCTTTCTGCTCGGCGAGCTTGCTCGACTCGATCTCGAACATGTCGCTGATGGCGACTTCCTTGACGAAGTCGGCGGTGGCAGGCGCGACGCCGAGCGCCGAGTTGACGCCGGTCTTCTCGCCGAGCGACTGGGCGAGCGCGGGACCTGCGAGAAGCACGCAGGCAGCTGCGATAATCATTCGTTTCATGGTCCGATCCCTTCGAATGGGCGCGCAGCCTCTCGCCGCGCGACGTTGCGCCGACCAACACGCCGCGGGGGCCGAGGTTCCTAACGGCTAATCCGTTGGACGCCGCCCGGTGCGCGGATTGATCGGATCCGTCGGCTTGCGGCGAAGCCGTTCGGGCAGAAACGGCTCGGTCGGCGTCGCGGTGGCCTCGGCACGCACGTCTGCATGGCGTTGTGCCCGCTCGTGCGGCGTCCGGTTGTCGTTGATCTGCCGCTTCACGTCGAGGCCATCGACGGGATCGTTGACGCCGTGCTGGATATCGCGGAAATCGCTCATGCTTCACCTCATTCACTTCCAGGCAGGATCTTTTCCAACACCTGCCGCGCCGCCCCCTTGATCACTCCGCTCTCGTTGGGATCGCCCTTCATCAGCGCAAGCGCGAAGTTCTTGGCCTGCTGCAGGGTGATGTGCGGCGGCAAAGGCGGCACTTCGGGGTCGGTCTTCACCTCCAGCACCACCGGCATCCGGCTCGCCAGCGCCTGCTCCCACGCCGAGCCCAGCATCTGCGGGCTGTCGACATAGATGCCGGAGAGGCCGATCAGCTCGGCAAACCGCGAATAGGACACGTTTGGGATGCGCTGCGATGCCTCGAATTTCGGATCCCCGTTGATGATACGCTGCTCCCAGGTCACCTGGTTGAGATCTTCGTTGTTGAAGACGCAGACGACGAAGCGCGGATCCTTCCAGTCGCGCCAATATTTCGCGGCGGTGATCAGCTCGGCCATGTTGTTCATCTGCATCGCGCCGTCGCCGACGAGGGCAATCACCGGGCGGTCGGAATGGGCGTATTTCGCGGCGAGCGCATAGGGCACCGCGGCACCCATCGAGGCGAGGCCGCCCGAGAGCGAGGCCGTCATGCCGCGACGCATCTTCAGGTCGCGCGCGAACCAGTTGGCGCAGGAGCCGGAATCGCTGGTGATGATGGCACGGTCAGGCAGGCGCGGCGACAGCTCCCAGGTGACGAGCTGCGGATTGACCGGTGCCGCGGGCTGATGTGCCCGATCATCGAGCGTCTTCCACCATTTCGCGACGTCCTCTTGAATCCCCTGGCGCCAGGCGCCGTCGGTCTTGGGTGCGAGCCGCGGCAGCAGGGCGCGTAGCGTCTCGGCGGCATCACCGACCAGGCCGACCTCCATGGGAAAACGGATCGACATCATGCTGGCGTCGATGTCGATCTGCACGCCGCGCGCCGCGCCTTCCTTCGGCAGGAACTCGGAATACGGAAACCCGGAGCCGACCATCAGCAGCGTGTCGCATTCCATCATCATGTTGTAGCTGGGCTCGGTGCCGAGCAGGCCGATCGAGCCGGTGACCCAGGGCAGATCGTCCGGGAGCGCCGCCTTGCCGAGCAGTGCCTTGGCGCAGCCGGCGGACAAGCGGTCGGCGACGGCGATCACCTCTTCGGTGGCATGGAGCGCGCCGGCGCCGATGAGCATCGCGACCTTCTTGCCGGCGTTGAGCACCTCGGCGGCACGATCGAGGTCAGCGTCACGAGGCTTGATGCTTGGCGCGCTATAGCCGACGCCGGAGTGCAGGGTGCCGTGTGCGCGCGGCGGATCCTCGTAGGGCTCCTCCTGGATATCGTTGGGCAGGATGACCACAGTGGGCGTCCGCCGGGCCAACGCGATCCGGATCGACCGATCGATCAGATGCCGGATTTGCGCGGGCGAGGATGCCTGCATGACATAGGCGCCAGCCACATCCTTGAACATCGAGACGAGGTCGAGTTCCTGCTGATAGTGTCCGCCCAGCGCATTGCGTGCCTGCTGACCGACGATCGCGAGCACGGGCTGGTGATCGAGCAGGGCATCGTAGAGCCCGGTGATCAGGTGCGAGGCGCCGGGACCCGAAGTTGCGATACACACCCCGAGCTGGCCGGAGAACTTCGCATAGGCGGTGGCCATGAAGGCGGCCATCTCCTCATGCCGCGTCTGGACGAAACCGATCTTGCCCTCAGCGCGCTGAAGGGCGCCGAATACGCCGTTGATGCCGTCGCCGGGATAGCCAAAGAGGTGGCGCACGCCCCATTGATGCAGACGTTGAACGATGAAGTCGGAGACGGTCTGGGACATCGAGGGCGCCCTTCGTGTTCCGGTATTTGGTTTCCGGGATTTGAAGTTGAGAGAACCGCCCGTTTCCGGCGATGTTCCTCAAGTCTGAAGGAACATGCCGGAACGATCGCGCACCTCTTCGGGTTGTCTCACACTGGCTGAGTGGAGAATTGAGATGTTGAATCAGGGTGAACTGGACCGAGACGAAATGGGTCGGTTGATCGGTAGCGACAAGGTCGAGGGAACATCGGTCTACGGCGCCGATCGCAACAAAATCGGCTCGATCGAACGCGTGATGATCGACAAGATCAGCGGCAAGGTATCCTACGCCGTGCTCGGCTTCGGCGGATTTCTGGGCCTCGGCAACGACCATTATCCGCTGCCGTGGCAGTCGCTGAAATACGACACGGAGCTCGGCGGCTATATCACCGGCATCACCACCAAGGAGCTGGAAGGCGCGCCGAAATACGGCGAACGGAGCGAGTGGAACTGGGGTGACGACGCCGCGGTTCGCGGCATCGATTCCTATTACGGCGTCCCCGCCGCTTAGACATTTCCGCTGAAAGGAAGCTCGACGCGAGCGCGGCACCCGGTGCGCCGCGCTCGCTTTTTAGGCAGGGCGTTCACGAACGCGATGGTGCTCGCAACGAGCGGAACCATGATCAGGAGTTGCAGTTGGGCTCGCGTCGCGTGAGCCGGCTTTGGCGGCTCTGCCGCCAGTTTGATCCCTGAGAAAGGTGTTCACCGTGGATGCTCAAACCCGGGAGCGTGATCCATCCGCGGAGCAGCCGCAGAGGGCGAAGGAAGCTCCGAAGACCTCTCCTGATCAGGTCCGCGAAGCCAAGGACTCGAAGCCGGCGAAGGCGCCGTCGCTGCGGGACCGGATTCGCGAGCATTGGTTGGTGGCAACCGTTGGCACCATTGTCTTGCTCGCGGCCCTGATCGGCGGAGTGCTCTACTGGCTTCAGGTACGCCACTATGAATCCACCGACGATGCTTTCGTCGCCGCGCGCAGCTTTTCCGTGGCCTCCAAGGTCGGCGGGTACGTGACCGAGATCCCGGTCACGGACAACCAGCATGTCAAAGCCGGGGACCTTCTCGCCAAGATCGACGAGCGCGACTATCGCATCGCCATCGATCAGGCCAATGCTCAGGTCGCGGTCGCCAGGGCGAACATCGCCAATGTCGAGGCGCAGATCGTTTCTCAGCAGGAGCAGATCAAGCAGGCGGAGGCGCAGCTCGATCAGGCCCAGGCCCAGCTCAAGTTCTCGCAGGAAGAATTCGCGCGCGCTCAGGATCTGGTCGAGAAGGGCGCAGGCACCGTGCAGCGCCAGCAGCAGACCCGCTCCGATCTTCAGGCGCAGCAGGCCAATACTGAGCGCGCGAAGACCGCGGTGACGGCCGCGCAAGTCGGCATCAAGACGCTGCAGGCCCAGCTCGAAGGCGCCCGGGCGCAGCTCCAGCAGTCGCAGGCGCAGCTTGATCAGGCCAAGCTGAACCTGCAATATACCAGCGTCGTTGCCGCGCAGTCCGGCCGCGTCGTCAAGCTCAGCGGCGCCAAGGGCACTTTCGTCAACCCGGGCCAGAGCCTGATGATGTTCGTGCCTGACGAAGTCTGGATCGTCGCCAACTACAAGGAGACGCAGCTCAACGACATGCGGCCGGGCCAGCCGGTTGAGATCCGCATCGACGCCTATCCCGGGCGCAAGCTGACCGGTCACGTCGAGTCCGTGCAGCCGGGCTCCGGCACTGCGTTCAGCCTGTTGCCGGCGGAGAACGCCACCGGCAATTACGTCAAGGTGGTGCAGCGCGTGCCGGTGAAGATCGTGGTCGACAGCTGGCCAGCCGATTTGCCCGTTGGCCCCGGCATGTCGGTCGTGCCCTGGACCAGGGTGCGATGACGGACACGGCGCAAGGGGGCGCGTCAGCGGGCGGCTGGTCGCCGGAGCGCTCGGCGGCGGGCGGTCATAATCCCTACCTCATCGCATTCGTCGTCTCGATCGCGACCTTCATGGAGGTACTCGACACCACCATTGCCAATGTCGCCTTGCGCCACATCGCCGGTGGGCTTGCCGTCGGCATCGACGAGAGCACCTACGTCATCACCAGCTATCTCGTCGCCAACGCCATCGTGCTGTCGATCTCGGGCTGGCTGTCGACCGTGATCGGCCGCAAGCGCTTCTACATGATCTGCGTTGCGATCTTCACGCTCTCGTCGCTTTTGTGCGGCTTCGCCTGGAATTTGCAGTCGCTTGTGCTGTTCCGCATCCTTCAGGGCCTCGGCGGTGGCGGGATGGCGACCAGCGAGCAGGCGATCCTCGCCGACTCCTTTCCGCCGCACAAGCGCGGCCAGGCCTTCGCAATCTATGGCGTCGCCGTCGTGGTCGCGCCCGTAGTCGGTCCGACACTCGGCGGCTGGATCACCGACACCTACACCTGGCACTGGGTGTTCCTGATCAACGTCCCCATGGGAATGCTGTCGCTGTTCCTGGTCGGCACGCTGGTCAAGGAGCCATCGGGGGCGGAGGAGGAGCGGGAGAAGCTGCTGAGCAAGGGCCTGCGCGTCGACTATGTCGGCTTCCTGCTGGTCGCGATCGGGCTCGGCTCGCTCGAATACGTGCTCGACGAAGGCCAGCGCAGCGACTGGTTCGGCTCGAACGTGATCGTGTTCTTCGCGGTACTTTCGGCCGTGTCACTGTTTGCGCTGATCCCTTGGGAGCTGACGCGCGAGGATCCCATCGTCGATCTTCGCCTGCTGGGCCGTCGCCAGTTCGCCGCCTGCTTCCTGGTCATGCTTGCGACCGGCGCGGTGCTGATCTCGACGACGCAGCTTTTACCGCAACTGCTCCAGAGCGATTTGAACTACACCGCCATGCTGGCGGGTCTTGCGCTTTCACCTGGCGGAATCGCGACCCTGGTGCTGATGCCGGTGGTGGGCCGTCTCGTCAGCAGCGTGCAGCCGAAATACCTCATCATGCTCGGGGCGACCATCGTCGCGTTTTCGATGTGGCATCTCACGGGCCTCACCGGCGACATCACCTACGGCTATGCCGCGATGTCGCGCATCTTCCTCGCGCTCGGTCTGCCTTTCCTGTTCCTGCCGGTCACGACCGCGTCCTATGACGGCGTGCCGCCCGACAAGACCAACCAGGCCTCGGCACTGATCAACGTCGCCCGCAATATCGGCGGCTCCATGGGCGTTGCACTGGCGCAGACAATCCTGGCGCAGCGCCAGCAATTCCACCAGAGCCGCCTGATCGAACACGCCGCGCCATCGGACCTCGGCTACCAGCAGACCATCGAGACGATGACCCGCTTCTTCCAGGCTCAGGGCTCGAATGCGAGCGATGCGGCCGCGCAGGCGGTCGCCTGGGTCGGGCGCACCTTGCAGCACCAGGTCGATTTGCTCGCTTATATCGACGTGTTCTGGACGCTCGCGATCATCGCGGTGCTGATGATCCCGACCGCCGCGGTGCTGCGCCCGATCAAGCTGGGCGCTCCCGCGCGGGGGCATTGAGCCAACGGCCGTTCGGAGAGAAAGGGTGACCGCGGCGCAAAAGTCCGGCTAGACTGGTCCGAACACACCAAGCAAAAGCCCGGGAGGTAATTTAAGTGAAGACCGCGATCACCGAACTGTTCGGCATCGAGCACCCCATCATCCAGGGCGGCATGCATTTCGTCGGCTTTGCCGAGCTGGCGGCTGCCGTCTCCAATGCCGGCGGGCTCGGCATCATCACCGGTCTCACGCAGAAGACGCCGGAGCTGCTGGCAAAAGAGATCGCGCGCTGCCGCGACATGACCGACAAGCCGTTCGGCGTGAACCTCACTTTCCTGCCGACCTTCGCCACGCCGCCTTATCCGGAATACATCGCGGCCATCGTCGAAGGCGGCATCAAGTCCGTGGAGACCGCGGGCCGCAGCCCGGAAGCCTACATGCCCGCGCTGAAGGCTGCCGGGATCAAGGTCATCCACAAATGCACCTCGGTGCGCCACTCCCTGAAAGCCGAGCGCATCGGATGCGACGCCGTCAGCGTTGACGGCTTTGAGTGCGGCGGCCATCCGGGCGAGGACGACATTCCCAACATGATTCTGCTGCCGCGCGCGGCGGAGGAATTGAAGATCCCGTTCGTCGCGTCCGGCGGCATGGCCGACGGGCGCAGCCTCGTCGCGGCGCTGTCGCTGGGGGCGGCCGGCATGAACATGGGCACGCGCTTCATCGCCACCAAGGAAGCCCCGGTGCATCAGAACGTCAAGAACGCGCTGGTCGCCGCGACCGAGCTCGACACCCGCCTGATCATGCGGAGCCTGCGCAATACCGAGCGCGTGCTGAAGAACGCCAATGTCGACCGCCTGCTCGAGATCGAACGCGAGAAGGGCGACAGACTGAAGATCGACGACATCCACGACCAGGTCGCGGGCGTCTATCCCAGGATCATGCTGGACGGGCAGATGGACGCGGGCGCGTGGAGCTGCGGCATGGTCGCAGGCCTCATCCACGACATCCCCACCTGCAAGGAACTCGTCGACAGGATCATGACCGAGGCGGAAACCATCATCCGTACCCGTCTGATGGGGTTTCTCGAAGGGACGGGTGCACCGCGAAAAGTCGCCTGACACCGCCAAACTTCTTAACCACGGCGGCAGTTGACGGCTGGAATTGCGCGCGACGCCTCCTAAATAGAGGTAAATTACCTCTTAACAATCTATTTCAGGAGGCGTCCGTGATTCCAAAGAGCGCTCCTTTTGCAATTACCGTTGCCCTCATGCTGGCATGGGGCGGCGTCGCGCGCGCTGACGACTACAAGCCCAGCGAATATTTCGGCCTCGATCTTTCGAAGGCAGTGTTGTCGCCGAAGCGGCTCGGGCCCGAAACCCAATTCGCGCCGGTCGCTCTGGAGGCGCGCGGCGGCAACGAGGCGCAGGCGCGCGCCGTGCCGGTCGACGTGCCGAAGAAAGTCGCCGCCGAACGCGTGCGCGTGTCGGAGCCGAAGGTTGCGCACGCCAAGCCCGCGCAGCCGCGCGGCGCGGCACGCACCAAGCTCGCGCATCGCCACGGCAATCCGCTCGACGCGCAGGCGATGGACACCCGCATCCAGACCTGGCCGTGTCGCAGCGGGGGCATCTGCAACTGGAAGCATTAGCTTAGTTCCGAGCCGTCATCCGCATGTCGCAAAACCGTAGACCCGCGGTCAAGAAACCGTAAGCCGGGGGTCAAACGACGCAGGCACCTTCCGTCGCGATTCGACGAAGGTTTCCTGAATGGTAGCGCTCCGCGCCTCGCGCGCCTGGACCCGGCGGCAATTCCTGGTCCGTTCCACCTCGAGCCTCGCCGTTGCCGCGCTCGCAACGCCACATCTCAGCCGCGCCGCGGATCGTCCGCAGATCGCAGGCGGCATCCAGTCCGGCGACGTCTCGGATGGCTCCGCCGTGATCTGGGCGCGCGCCGACCGGCCGGCGCGGATGCAGGTGGACTATTCGACCGTGGAAAGCTTCAAGACCGTCATCGCGTCGGCTTCGCGCGATGCGTTGCCCGAAGCCGACTTCGCCTCAAAGCTGCTGCTGAATGATCTGCCTCCCGGGCAGGACATCTTCTATCGCGTGCGCTTCGACGACATCGCGACCGGCATCGCCGGCGAAAGCCGCATTGGCCATTTCCGCACTGCGCCGGGTGCCGGCCGGTCGATCTCGTTCCTGTGGTCCGGCGATACCGCGGGGCAGGGCTGGGGCATCGACACATCGCGCGGCGGCTACCGCAGCTATCGCACCATGCACGACAATCGCCCGGACTTCTTCATCCACTCCGGCGATCACATTTACGCCGACTGCACGATCCCCTCCGAGCAGAAGCTGCCGAACGGCGAGATCTGGCGCAACATCGTGACCGAGGAGAAATCCGAGGTCGCGCACACGCTGGCGCAGTTCCGCGGCAATTACAAATACAACCATCTCGACCAGCACTTCCGCGCCTTCCACGCCGAGGTGCCGATGTTCGCGCAATGGGATGACCACGAGGTCACCAACGACTGGTCGCCGACCGGCAGCTATGACGCCGCCGGCCATGAGGATGACGGCACGCCCCGCCTGGTCGCGCGCGCCCGCCGTGCCTTCTTCGACTTCATGCCGATCCGCGACATCGGAGCGCGTAAGGGGCGGGTCTATCGCAAGATCGCCTATGGTCCTTTGCTTGATGTCTTCATGATCGACATGCGCAGCTATCGCGACGACAGCTGGAACAAGGGCGGCGATCACCGCGGCTGGATCCTGGGCGCCGAACAGCTCGCCTGGCTGAAGCGTGAGCTCGCGGCCTCGCGCGCGACCTGGAAGGTGATCGCGGCCGACCTGCCGATCGGCCTGGTCAGCCTCGATGCGGTTGCGCTCGGCAATGGGCCGCCCGACCGGCGCGAGCACGAGATCGCCGACCTTCTCGCGTCCATCAAGCGCGCCGGAATCCGCAACATCGTCTGGCTCACCGCCGACATGCATTACACCGCCGCGCACCATTACGATCCGAACAGGGCGCAATTTAGCGACTTCGACCCGTTCTGGGAGTTCGTCTCGGGGCCCTTGCATGCCGGCACCTGGGGCCCGGGCGAGCTCGACGACACCTTTGGTCCGGTCGCGATGTACCAGAACGGGTGCAGTGATGCGCAGGGCGAGAACCTCGCGCCTTGTTTCGGACTGCAGTTCTTCGGCAAGGTCGACATCGATGGCCGGACCGGCGTGATGACCGTGACGCTGAAGGACGTCGACAATCGGGACCTCTGGTCGGTCGATATCGAGCCGCAGCCGCAGGCGCGTCCAGCCGTGGTGGCGCAGCATTCCTGAGGGACGCTAACCCGATCTTGATTGGCCGCCGTGCGCCTGCCGCGCTAAGCTGTCCGTTCCCGCCACCTCTTTTCCATCCCCGAAGAGTCTGCTCACGCAGCATCGCTGCTGGCCTCCGGCGGGCTGAACGATGTCAGGAGCCTTTTCATGGACAATCTCAAGACACAGGGCATCAGCATGCCCAAGCTCGGCCTCGGGACCTTCCGCATGCAGGGCGATGCCTGCCGCGCGGCGGTCGAGAGCGCCCTGTCGATCGGCTATCGCCATATCGATACCGCCGAGATGTACGGCAACGAAGAATCGATCGGCGCGGCGCTCGCCGCGGCCCGGCTGCCGCGGGGCGAGCTGCACGTCACGACCAAGGTCTGGCACGAGAACCTCAGCCCCGACGCCATTCGCCGCGCTTTCGACGCCAGCCTCAAGAAGCTCGGGCTCGACCATGTCGATCTCTATCTCGTGCACTGGCCGTCCAAGACTGCGAACTGGGGTGCGGTGTTCGAGACGTTGATGCAGCTGAAGCAGGAAGGGCGCACGCGGGCGATCGGCGTCGCCAACTTCACCACGGCGCTGCTCAAGATCGCGGTCGAGGACATCAAGGCGCCGATCGCCTGCAATCAGATCGAATATCACGCCATGCTCGATCAATCGAAGGTGCTGGCTTATCTCAACGCCAAATCGATCCCGCTGGTCGCCTATTGCCCGTTGGCACAGGGGCGCGTTGCCTCCGATCCGGTACTGGCCGAGATCGGCGCCAAGCACAATGCAACCGCCGCGCAGGTCGCGCTGAAATGGCTGCTCGACCAAAACGGTGTCGCCGCGATCCCGAAGGCCTCGCGCCGAGAGAGCCAGCAGGCCAATCTCGACGCGCTGAAGATCACGCTCGACGACGCCGACCGCAACAAAATCGCCGCGCTGCCGAAGGACAGGCGCTGCGTCAATCCCGGCTTTGCGCCGGCGTGGGACTGACCTCGCCGAACGTTTCGTACACGCAAAGAGATGGCCCCGTGAGGGGCCATCTCCATATTGCGTTGCGCATTAGTCCCAATGATGGCGGTGACCACGCTTGATCACGACGACCCGGTCGCGATGGTGCCAGCCGCGATGCCAGCCGTGATCGCGATGCATGCCGTATTCGGCGCGGGCGCCATACATGCCGTGATGATGACCTCCGCGCTTGATCACCACCGTCTCCGCGCTGGCGAGCGTCGGCAGTGCAACCGCGAGCGCGCCGACAGCGGCAAGCACATAACCAAACTTCTTCATGATGTCCTCCTCCAATGGAATGCAAATCTAAACGGCGCATTCGCGTGAACGTTCCGGAGGAATCGCAGGAGAATTCTGAACGCCTGTTCAGGTGGGTTAATCGCAGCGCTGTTGTGCGGGTGTTGGCGCGCCTGTCGCGACGTATTTGCCGTCCCTGATCGTGTACTCGCCGCGCTCACTGCGATTGTAGATTGCGCGCAAGCTACCTTGCTTCGAGAGTAGCAGACCGAACTCGCGGGTCTGTTGCAGCACGGGGAAGTACACCATCACATTGAGCATGCCGTCGGCGTTGACCATCGCCGATACCACTTCGTTTTCGTCCTTGGCCTCGCCGAAATTGCGCCGGTACATCACCCTTCCGTCCTTCCGGATCTCGTAGGTCAAGAGCGCGCCCTTGTCGCGGTCGGGCCGGACCGCGCAGTCGATCGCCCATGAGCCGAGCAAGCCCCATTGCTCGACGGTCGCCGCAAGCGACTCGGCACCGGCCGCGGGCGTGAACGCAACCCACAGCACTGCTGCCGCGATCGAGCGGCTCAAACAACGTCCCATGTCCTGAAAGGCCCCATCTGCAAACAATTCCGAAGTGTAGCATCCCGCGCGCGATCGTCCACGCTGACCGCCATTCGCGCGCGAATTTGATCCGCGTCAATGAGGCCGCCCGTTTCACCCGTAGGATGGCGCTCCCGAAGGCGAGATTGGATAGACCGATGCTGAATCAAGTCAGGGATTTCGCGGGCGAGGTGCTGCCGGGGAGCTGTGCCGTGCCGCCTTATTCCGAGACCGCGTTTCTGGCCGAGTTGGGCGACCGCCTGAGGTCCTCGCGCATGCGCTGCGACCTGTCGCGGCGGGAGCTGGCCCGCCGCTCCGGGATTTCCGAGCGCTACATCGCCCAGATCGAGGCCGGCAAGGGCAACGTCTCGATCGTGCTGCTGCTGCGGCTGGCCTCTGCGATCCACGGCAGCCAGCCGCAAGTGGCCTGACGCTTGAGGTGAGCGCGATGGGGCAACTCGTATTGGCAGCCAAGGTCACGCATGTCCCATCGCTGATGCTCTCGGAAAAGCCCGGCAGTCACTTGCGCTCGGCGCGCGAGGCGGCCGTGGACTCCTTGCGCGAGCTCGGGCGGCGGGCGAGATCGCGCGGCGTCACCACTTTCGTGGTGTTCGACACCCACTGGCTCTCCAATTTTGGCTATCACATCAACGCTAACGCGCGGCATCGCGCCTCGTTCACCAGTCACGAGGCGCCGCACATGATTCAGGATCTGAGCTATGATCTGCCGGGCGACACGAGACTCGCCGAAGCAATCGCCGCCGAAGCCGGCGTTGCAGGTCTCGATGTCAACGCGCATCAGGTACCGAGCCTCGGGCTTGAATACGGCACGATCGTGCCGATGCACTACATGAACCCGGACGGCTTCGCGAGGGTGGTTTCGGTTGCCTCGCCGCTGTTCACGTCGTTCGAGGAAAGCCGCACCCTCGGCGAGGCGACGCGCCGTGCCGTCGACAAATCCGGCGAACGGGTTGCGATCCTGGCCAGCGGCTCACTCTCACATCGGCTCTGGCCCAACAAGAAGCTGGGCCCTGAGGCGTGGACGAGCGTTGCCAGCGAGTTCAATCGCCAGGTCGACCTCCGCGTGCTCGAGCTCTGGCAGAGCCGTCGCTACCGCGAATTCCTCGACATGCTTCCGGATTACGCAACCAAGTGCAACGGCGAGGGCGGTATGGCCGACACCATCATGCTGTTCGCCGCGCTTGGCTGGTACGAATACCATGACAGGGCCGAGCAGCTCTGCGAGTACTTTCCGTCATCCGGCAGCGGCCAGGTCAACGTGGAGTTTCACGTCGCGGCATAAGGCGTCGCCCTCACACTCACGCCTTCTCCACATTGGCGCTGCGGGCCGGCACGCCGAACTCGTTGCGGCAGATCTCGGCCAGCACGGCGACGCCCTCGCGGATCTGCTGATGCGAGGGGCTCGCAAAGCACAGCCGCAGTCGCGATCTGGAATGGTTCTTGTCGGTCGACCATTCCGGCCCCGGATTGATCGAGACGCCGGCGGCAAGCGCGGCCTGATACAGCTTCAGCGTATCAACCTGATCGGGCAGCTTGACCCACAGGAAGATGCCGCCCTTCGGCTCCTCGAACTCGGCTGCCGTCCCGAACTGCTCGTTGACGGCTTCCATCAGCGTGTCGAGCTTGGTGCGCAGTGCCTTCGTCAGCGCCGGCACGTGGGTCGAGAAATGCGGCTTGCAATAGGCAGCGAGCACCATCTGCTCCAGCGCGCCGGAGCCGGCGTCCGTCTTCAGCGCCAGCATCCGCGACATCACATCCCAGGGCGCGACGATGAAGCCGACGCGCAGCGCGGGCGCGATCGACTTTGAGAACGAGCCGATATGGATCACGCCGCCGTTCGGGCTCATCGCATGGATCGCCGGCGGCCGCTGTCCTGACCAGACCAGATCGGCATAGCAATCGTCCTCGAAGATCGGCACGCCATAGTCTGCTGACAGCCGCACCAACTCCGTGCGGCGGCCCTCCGGCATGATGCTGCCGGTCGGGTTCTGCACGGTCGGAATGGTGTAGATGTATTTCGGCCGGATGCCGCGGCCCTTGAGGTCGGCCAGCGTCGTGGCCAGCACGTCCATGCGCATGCCGTCCTTGTCGAGGGGAATGCCAACCACGTTTACTCCGAGCCGGGCCAAACGGGTCAGCGAGCCCTGATAGCTATCCTGCTCGAAGATCACGGTATCGCCGCGCGTCAGCAGCGTGGCGTTGACGAGGTCGAGCGCCTGCAGCGAGCCGGAGACGATCAGGAGATCGTCGACCGTGCAGTTGATGCCGGCATCGCGCTTGAGTTTCGTCACCAGGAATTCGCGCAAGGGCAGATAGCCCTGGGGACCATGTGCCAGCCCGTAAGTGGCAAGCGAGCGGCCTTCGCGTTGCAGAGCGAGGTTAGCCGCCTCGATCAGATGATCGAGCGGCAGTTGCTCGGAGTCGTTGTTGCCGCCGACAAAGCTGTATTTGGCGAGGCCCGTCCAGCGCGCAGAGGGGGCCGGCAGCCCTGCGGGAAACAGGGGCGCAAAATCGAAGCTGGACGTCATGGGGGCGTTCCTCGTTCTATTCTTTCTTGTCAGGCTGCCGGCCTTGCGCCGGTCAGTCGTGCTTCTTGCTTACTTCTTGCCGACCGTCCGGGTCGGACGGCCCTGGCTGATGAAAGCGTAATGCGCATTGGCGACGCCGCCAACCATCAAGGCCTCGACAGCAGGCTCGGCGATCTCGCTTGTTGCAGCCCAATCGACGAGAAAGTTGGCTCCGGTCCCGCCGCGTACGTCGTCGGTCGGAATGAAGATCGAGACGGTGGCGAGGGGCTTCAACGCGACGGGCGCCTTCAGATAGCTCTCGACCTGCTTGCCTGCGGTGTCGAAATAGCCGATGCGTTTGACCACCAGGGCTTGCGTCTCGGAGGCGTTGTGCACGCTCAAGGTCACCGAGAAGTCGACGCGCAGTTTGCCCTGGCTCATCGCGACGCTGGAATAGGCGGGCACGTAGAAGCCGCCGGAGACGGCAAGGTCTTCCTTCGGCAGTGCGGTGAGGGAATCGGCAAAGCTTTGTTCGATATTGACCTTGGATTGAGCGGCTGCCGGTACGGAGGAGGCGAGGGGGCATAGCAGCATTGCAATGGCGAGCCCCATCCGCATGTGACGAATTGCTCGCTTGCCGCGCCGCACTCGATCACTAGGGTGCGGCAAAACGGACCAATCTGGCATGCACGAGCTCATTCGCGACATCACTCTCTGTATCCTGTTTGCCTGGATGCTGGGCCTGCTTGCCCACTTTTCCAGGCAACCGTTGATCCTGGCCTATCTTATCGCCGGGTTCTGCATAGGTCCATTTGGCGCCGGCTGGGTCAAGTCGCAGGAATCGATCAGCGTCATCTCCGAGCTCGGCCTGATCTTCATGCTGTTCATGATCGGCCTGGAGATCGACCTGAAGAAGATCGTGCGGGCCGGAAAGGTCATCCTGTTCGCGGCGGGCGGCCAGCTCCTCGGCGGCTGCGTGCTCGGGGTGCTGTTCTTCGCCGGCATCGGCCTATCGCTCGGGGGCGGACAGTTCGACGCGGTTTACCTCTGTGTCGCCTGCGCGCTGTCGAGCACCGTCATCATCGTCAAGGTGCTCTACGAGAAGCGCGAGCTCGACACGCTGCCGGGCCGCATCACCCTCGGCGTGCTGGTGCTCCAAGACATCTTCGCCATCCTGTTTCTGGCGGTGCAGCCGAGCCTTGCCAATCTGGAAATCAGCGTCATCCTGCTCTCGATCGGCCGCGTCGCGGTGCTGGTTGCCGCCGCCCTGCTGCTGAGCCGCTACGTGCTGCCGCGCCTGTTTCACCAGATCGCCCGCCGCCCCGAGCTGATCCTGCTCGGCGCGCTTGCCTGGTGCTTCCTGGTCGCCGAGACCGCCGAGCGGCTGTCGCTGTCGCGCGAGATGGGCGCCCTGATCGCCGGCGTCTCGCTCTCGACCTTTCCCTACGCGCTCGACGTCACGGCCAAGGTCACCACGCTTCGCGATTTCTTCATCACGCTGTTCTTCGTCGCGCTCGGCATGACCATTCCGGTGCCCGGCCTCTCCGTGATCGGGCTTGCCCTGATGATCGCGGCGTTCACGGTGGTGAGCCGCCTCGTCACCACCTTCGCCCCCCTCTATCTGATGAAACAGGGCCTGCGCGCCAGCCTGTTGCCGGCCCTGAATCTCGCGCAGATCTCCGAGTTCTCGCTGGTGGTGATCCAGACCGGCGTCGCCGACCACCACATCGCAGCCGAGACGGCGAATGCGGCCTCCTTCGCCTTCGTGGTGCTGGCGGTGCTCTCGACCTTTGTGATGACCCGCAGCGACGAAATCACCCGCTGGGCGATCGGCCCCCTGAAGCGGATTGGCCTGCGCGATCTCGACCACGGCAACGGTCATGGCGAGGAAGGGCACGAAGGCCATGGCGAGGCCCGCCGCATCGTCATCCTCGGCTTTTTCCGTGCGGCGAGCGCGCTGCTGGCCGAGATCGAACGGCAGGCACCGGTGCTGCTCGAGCAGATCACCGTAATCGACTTCAATCCCAATGTGTACCAGACGCTGCTTTCGCGCGGCCTGCACGTGGTCTATGGCGATATCAGCAGCGCCGACACGCTGCTCCATGCCGGCGTCGGCAAGTCCGAGATGATCATCCTCAGCGTCCCGGATGCGCTTCTGAAGGGGGCCAGCAACGAGAAGCTGGTCCGCCATGTCCGCACCCTCAACCCGACCGCCATGATCATTGCCACGGCCGATCTGTTGTCGGATGTGGGCGAACTCTACGCCGCTGGCGCCAGCTATGTCACCGTGACCCGGCTCAGCGACGCCCATGAGCTGTTCACGGTGATCGAGGCCGCTCAAGCCGGCCTGTTGGCCGACAAGCGTGCCGAGCTCGATCAGCGGCTCGGCGAGCGGCGCGAAGTGCTGCCCTGACCGCGCCCGGCCGGCTTCTCACCGGGCTTCTCCGCGCCCATATCCCTGGTATGCCCGGTGCAAGCCGCCCGTCGGGCAGGGCTGCGGTCCGGCATATGTGGTTGCGCCGGGGACACTAGCGCCCCGGCCCAAGTCCGGCTAAGCCTCCGGGCCATAACCGTCAGAGATTGGGAAATGCCGGATAACGTCCAGGAAGTCTTGCAGGCCTTTGCCCGGGGTGAGCTCGTGGTCGTCACCGACGACGATGATCGCGAGGGCGAGGGCGATCTGATCGTCGCCGCCTCGTTCTGCACCGCCGAGAAGATGGCGTTCATCATCCGCCACACCTCCGGCATCGTTTGCGCGCCGATCACGACCGAAGATGCGCGCCGCCTGCGGCTCGATCCGATGGTGGCCCACAACGATTCCGCGCACACCACCGCATTCACGGTCTCGATCGACTACAAGCCCGACGGTGGCACCGGCATCTCGGCCGAGGAGCGCGCCTCGTGCTGCCGCGCGCTGTCCAATCCCAACGCCGGCGCCAACGACTTCGCCCGTCCCGGCCACATCTTCCCGCTGATCGCCAAGGACGGCGGCGTGTTGCTGCGCTCCGGCCATACCGAGGCCGCGGTCGACCTGTGCAAGCTCTCCGGCCTGCCGCCGGTCGGCGTCATCAGCGAGTTGATGAACGACGACGGCAGCGTGATGAAGGGCGAGCAGGTCGCCCGCTTCGCCGCCCAGCACAAGCTCAAGCACGTCACCATCGCCGACATGATCGCCTATCGCCAGGTGCGCGAGAAGCTGATCGAGCGGGTCTCGACCTTCGTCACCGAAAGCCCGATCGGGCCGCTGCAGGGCTATGCCTACCGCTCGCCGTTCGATTCCATCGCTCACGTCGCCTTCGTCTACAACGGCGTCGGCGACGGCAAGAACGTCCTGACACGCTTTCACAAGCCGAACATCGTCAAGGACATCTTCACCGGCCACAAGCGCATGGCGGCGGTGCTCGAGCACTTCAAGAAATCCGGCCGTGGCGTTCTGGTCTATCTGCGCGACGGCGCGGCCGGTGTCCCCGTGGCGCCGCTGCCCGATGAGAGCGCGACCGAGGCTGACCGCAACCGGCAGTGGCGCGAAGTCGGCGTCGGTGCACAGATCCTGCGCGATCTCGGCGTCACCTCGATCCGGCATCTCACCTCCTCGGTGCACGACTACAAGGGCCTTTCGGGCTTCGGCATCGAGATCGTCGCCAACGAGCTGCTCGAAAGTTAGCGCTGTCATCTCGGGGTGCGCGAAGCGCATCCCCAGAGGCGCCTCGCGGGTCCCCGGGATTCACGCAGACCCGATCATCTGCAACGCAATTGCACTTGTTGCCGCGGCGCTTTACGTTGTCGGGCAAATTTTGACGGAACCAGACGAAAGGACGTTTCATGACCGCGCGCCCTCAGGCCAAGGACAAGCCGGCTTCGGCTTCTTTCCAGTGGGACGATCCGTTCCTGCTCGACGAGCAGCTCACCGAAGACGAGCGCATGGTGCGCGACACCGCGCGCGCCTACGCCCAGGACAAGCTGCTGCCGCGCGTCGCCAAGGCCTATCTCGAAGAGAAGACGGATCGCGAGATCTTCAATGAGATGGGCGAACTCGGCCTGATCGGCATCACGTTGCCGGAGGAATATGGCTGCGCCAATGCAGGCTATGTCGCCTATGGTCTCGTCGCGCGCGAGATCGAGCGGGTCGATTCCGGCTACCGCTCGATGAACTCGGTGCAGTCCTCGCTGGTGATGTATCCGATCTACGCCTATGGCGACGAGAACCAGCGCAAGAAGTACCTGCCGAAGCTCGCCAGCGGCGAGTGGGTCGGCTGCTTCGGCCTGACCGAGCCTGACGCCGGCTCCGATCCGGCCGGCATGAAAACCCGCGCCGAGAAGGTGTCGGACGGCTATCGACTGACCGGCAGCAAGATGTGGATCTCGAACGCGCCGATCGCCGACGTGTTCGTGGTCTGGGCCAAGTCGGCCGCGCACGACAACCAGATCCGCGGCTTCGTGCTGGAGAAGGGCATGAAGGGCCTGTCGGCACCGAAGATCGGCGGCAAGCTGTCGCTTCGCGCCTCCATCACCGGCGAGGTCGTGATGGACGGCGTCGTGGTTCCGGAAGACGCGCTGCTGCCCAACGTCTCCGGCCTGAAGGGCCCGTTCGGCTGCCTCAACCGCGCCCGCTACGGCATTTCCTGGGGCGTGCTCGGCGCGGCCGAGGACTGCATGCACCGCGCCCGCCAGTACACGCTCGACCGCAAGCAGTTCGGCAAGCCGCTCGCTGCGACCCAGCTCGTGCAGAAGAAGCTCGCGGACATGCAGACCGAGATCGCGCTGGGCCTTCAGGGCTCGCTGCGCGTCGGCCGCCTGATGGACGAGGGCAAGTTCGCGCCCGAGATGATCTCGATCATGAAGCGCAACAATTGCGGCAAGGCGCTCGACATCGCCCGCGTCGCGCGCGACATGCACGGCGGCAACGGCATCTCGATCGAGTATCACGTGATGCGCCACGTCCATAACCTCGAGACCGTCAACACCTACGAGGGCACCCACGACGTCCACGCCCTGATCCTGGGCCGCGCGATCACGGGCATTCAGGCGTTTTTCTGAGCAAACCGCCCGAGTGGGGGATGCGACTGAACTCTCCAATTGCGTCATGGCCGGGCTTGTCCCGGCCATCCACGTCTTAGACCACGGGAAGAACGTGGATGCCCGGCACGAGGCCGGGCATGACGAAGTCAGGAAGGTATGAGCAAGCCATGTCCGACAATGACGACGTCCCGTTCAACCGCGACTTTCCGCTGAAGCCCGGCATCGTCGAGGAAGTCCGCCCGGGCGTGCGGCGCGTGCTCTGTAACAATCCGAGCCCGTTCACTTTCACCGGCACGGTCAGCTACATCGTGGGCCGAGGCAACGTCGCGATCATCGATCCCGGTCCGGACGACGAGGCGCATGCGGCGGCGCTGCTCGATGCCGTCAGCGGCGAGACGGTGAGCCATATCTTCGTGACCCACACCCACCGCGACCATTCGCCGAACACCGCGCGGATCAAGCGGGCGACCGGCGCGCCAGTTTACGCCGAAGGCCCGCACCGCGCCTCGCGCCCACGCTTCGAGAGCGAGAAGCACAACCCGGAATCCGGCGCCGACCGCGACTTCGCGCCCGATATCAGGATCGCCCATGGCGACGTGGTCGAAGGCAACGGCTGGCGGCTCGAGGCCGTGGCGACACCCGGTCATACCGCCAATCACCTCGCCTTTGCCTGGCCCGGGCGGAAATTCAACTTCGTCGGCGATCACGTGATGGGGTGGTCGACCTCGATCGTGGCGCCACCCGACGGCTCGATGATCGACTATATGGAATCGCTGGATCGTCTCGCCGCGCGCGAGGAGGATGTGTATTTCTCCGGCCACGGCCCTGAAATTCCGGAGGGTCCGCGCTTCGTGCGCTTCCTGATCCGTCACCGCAAGGCGCGTGAGGCCTCCATCCTGCACCGCCTTGCCAAGGGCGAGACCGACATCCCGACCATGGTCCGGGCGATCTATATCGGCATCGATCCGAGGCTCACCACCGCGGCGGGCTACTCCGTGCTGGCGCATCTGGAAGACCTGGTCGCCCGCGGCGTGGTGGCGACGGACGGCGATCCCGTGATTGGCGGGACCTATCGGATGGGGGGCTAGTCTCTCGTCATTCCGGGGCGCGCGTTAGCGCGAACCCGGAATCCATTTATCCGCGGATGCTGCGGCCGATGGATTCCGGGCTCGCCGCTTCGCGTCGCCCCGGAATGACAGAACCCTACTTCTTCACCGTCTTCGCCGGCGCCTTCGGCGGCGCCACCGGGGTCTTCTTCACCGGCTTGAGTGCGTCGGCATCGGCGGCGGTGTTGAGGTCGTCGATGAATTTCTTCACGCGCGCGGCGTTGCTGCCGAGGTCGCTCTCGAAATAGCGCGAGGCGGAGCGGATATCGACGCGGGAATCCTCGCCGTCGGGTACGACGCGGATCGCGACGTCCTCGCGGAACCCCATGATCGGCGAGCGCGCGACCGCCTCGATGCGGCCGATGCGGCGCGGCGGTTGCGGCGCGCGCTCGTCGATGATCAACCATTTGCGCTTGTTGACCAGCTGAAGCGCGATCGCATAGGCGCGGTCGACTGAAATCTCGAGCTCGATCGGCTCGATATCGGGATAGAATTGACGCTGCTGCTCGGCCGAATAGAGGCCGGCATACACAGCGGTGTTGGCACCATCGCCGGTGCGCAGGCGGGCCAGTGCGTCGAAGTGCGGCGGGTCGATCGGGTCGGTGGTGATATCGTGGATCGCCGGCAGCTTGCGGTATTGCAGGCCGAGATAAGCGGGATAGGCGAGGATCGCGCCGTCGATCAGGAACGCAAGCAGGATGCGCGCCATGCCGCGCGAGCCGTTCTGCCAGATCGCGGCGAAGCCGGCGAGCCCGAACAGGATCGAGAGCGCCGCAATCCCAAGCCCGCCGAAGAAGGTCGCGAGTGCAGGCTTCATCTCCAGGAAGCCGAACCGGACGATGATGGTCGAGACCACCACCGCCACCACGGCGAACACGGCCAGATTGCGCGCCCAGCTCGCGAGGCTGGACACGGGCTCCGACTGATAGGGAGCGGAAAACCTGCGGGCCATCGGGTGAGCTCTGCCGGGTCTCGGGGACGGTGCCGGCCGATCTGGCACGACTATGGGGCCCGTTGAGACCACGGCCCCGAGGCAAATTCAAGGGTTCCCGGGATGTTACGGCCTGTCATTCCGGGTTCGATGCCATTGGCATCGCCCGGAATGACGGTGTTTGGTTTGGCCGCCTACGCCGCCGCGTTCGGGAAGCGGTATTCCTTGAACTGGTCGCGCAGCGCGGTCTTCAGGATCTTGCCCGTCGCCGTATGCGGGATGCCGTCGACGAATGCAATGTCGTCGGGCATCCACCATTTGGCGATCTTGCCGTCCATGAACTTCAGGATGTCCTCGCGGCTGGCCTGCTGGCCCTGCTTCAGCTGCACGATCAGCAGCGGACGCTCGTCCCATTTGGGATGAAACACGCCGATCACGGCGGCTTCCGCCACAGCGGGATGGCCGACTGCGAGGTTCTCCAGCTCGATCGAGGAGATCCACTCGCCGCCGGACTTGATCACGTCCTTGGAACGGTCGGTGATCCGCATGTAGCCGGCTTCGTCGATGGTCGCGACGTCGCCGGTGTCGAAGAAGCCGTCCTCGTCGAGGATGTCAGTGTCGACCCGGTAATAGGCCTTGGCGACGGCCGGGCCGGCGACCTTGAGGCGGCCGAAGGTCGTGCCGTCCCACGGCAGTTCCTTGCCGGCATCGTCGGTGATCTTCATCTCGACGGCGAACGGCGCGTAGCCCTGCATCTGGAGCACGTCGAGCCGCGCCTCGCCGATTGCATTCTGGAACGGCGGCTTCAGCGCCGCGACGCTGCCGATCGGGCTCATCTCGGTCATGCCCCAGGCGTGACGGACGTTCGAGCCCATGTCGAGGAAGGCCTTGATCATCGAACGCGGCATCGCCGAGCCGCCGCAGATCACCATCTTCAGGTCCGGCAGCTTCAGATTGTTGGCGGTCATGTGCTGGAGCAGCATCAGCCACACCGTGGGCACGCCGGCGGTATGCGTCACCCTCTCGGTCGAGAGCAGCTCATAGACCGAGGCGCCGTCGAGCTTGGCGCCGGGCATCACGAGCTTGGTGCCCTGCGAGGGCGCGGAGAAGGCGATGCCCCAGCTGTTGGCGTGGAAGAGCGGCACCACGGGAAGCATGGTCTCGGAGGCGCTGGTGCCGAGCGCGTCGACATTGTTGGCCATCAGCGCGTGCAGCACGTTGGAACGATGCGAATACAGCACGCCCTTTGGGTCGCCGGTGGTGCCTGATGTGTAGCACATCGCGGCCGCCGTGTTCTCGTCAAAGTCCTTCCATTTAAACTTGCCGTCGGCCTCCGCAATCCAGTCCTCGTAGGCGACCACGTTCTTCAGCGTCGTCTGCG
Source organism: Bradyrhizobium sp. MV1.5 (assembly GCF_055807615.1). Taxonomy (NCBI): domain Bacteria; kingdom Pseudomonadati; phylum Pseudomonadota; class Alphaproteobacteria; order Hyphomicrobiales; family Nitrobacteraceae; genus Bradyrhizobium; species Bradyrhizobium sp. MV1.5. The sequence goes on from NZ_JBVVPL010000009.1 coordinate 55,413, forward strand.
GCATGTGCGCCTTGTCGGTGAGCACGACGTAGCGTTCCACGCTTGTCAGCTTGTCGGCGATCTTCTCCAGGACGGGAATGAACGTGATGTCGGTCATCACGATGCGGTCCTGCGCATGGTTGATGATCCAGGCGATCTGCTCGGGGAAAAGGCGGGGATTGACGGTATGGCAGATGGCGCCGATCCCCATGATGCCGTACCAGACCTCGAGATGACGCCAGGTGTTCCAGGCGATCGTTGCGACACGGTCGCCGAGCTTGATGCCGTCGCGCTCCAGCATCTGCGAGACCTTGAGCGCGCGCTTGTGGATATCGGCATAGGTGGTGCGATGGATCGGTCCCTCGACCGAGCGCGTCACGACCTCCTGCTTGCCATGAATCTTGGCAGCATGTTCGATGATCCTGTGGCAGAGCAGGGGCCAGTCTTGCATCAAACCAAGCATTCCGTCGTTCCTCCGAGAAGCCGCTGGGCGGATTGTCGCTCTCAGCGTTGGGCCAAAGAATTGTCATGAGTTTTAACCTGCCCGCCTTTCGCCGCAAATGGTCTTGTCGCGGCTATATGTCCGTCGGCGCGGCAATGGTTACCGTCGCGCTCGGGCTCGCGGATCGGGCAGAGGCGCGCAAATATGGGGCCCCGCTGGATATCTTTGGTATTGCTGCACCACGGCCGCGCGCGACGGTTCATTCTGCCAATACGTCTGGCAAGATCCCGCTCCCAAGGCCCCGCCCCGAGGAGGCCCCCAAGGCGCCGGCCAAGGCGTCGGACGAGGCTCCTGCGGAGACCGACGGCAAGCCTCCCGCGGACAAACCTGGCGCCACCAAGCCCGCCGAGGCGGCGCCGCCGCCCGAGAAGCAGGCCTCGGCGTGCCGCCTCGCGCTGACCGAGGAGATTGCGATCGCGCCCTCGATCCCGGATATCCGCGGCCCTGGCGCCTGCGGCGGCGAGGATCTGGTGCGGCTCGAAGCCATCGTGCTGCCGGACAAGCGCAAGGTGGCGGTCAAGCCGGCGGCGATCCTCCGCTGCACCATGGCGTCCGCAATCGCCGATTGGGTGCGCAAGGACGTGGTGCCGCTGGCCGCGAGCCTCGGCTCGACCATCAGCGATCTCGACAATTTCGACAGTTTCGAGTGCCGCGGCCGCAACCGCGTTGTCGGCGCCCTGCTGTCCGAGCACGGCAAGGCCAACGCGATCGATGTGCGCGCCATCAAGCTCGCTAACGGGCAATCGCTCGGCCTCACCGACCGCACCATGTCGCGCGAGGTGCGCGAGCGCGTGCTGCATTCGGTCTGCTCGCGTTTTTCGACCGTGCTCGGCCCCGGCTCGGATTGGTACCATGAGGACCATATCCATCTCGATCTCGCGCAGCGGCGCAACGACTACCGGATCTGCCAGTGGAACGTCTGGGATCCCCTGCCGCAGGTTGCCCCGCTCCTGCCGGCGGAACGGCCCGAGGAGGCGCCGCCGCGTGAGGTCGCGGCCAAACCTGAAGCGAAGCCCGAGGCCAGGCCCGAGACCAGGCCCGAGACGACGCCAGGAGTTGACGGCGAGGCGGCGGAGAAATCGCCTGTGCCTGCGGACAACCCGGCGGCCGAGGGCCACAAAGCCCAGCCGCACAAGCCGGCAACAAAAAAGCGCCGGTGAAACCGGCGCTTTGAATGTCTGAGATCAGGTATCTGATCAGTAGTTCGCCTGGCCGGGTTGGCTGCCGCCGAGTGCGAGGCGCGAATTGTAGGGCGAATCGCCATGCTTCGGTTCGAGCACCACGACGATGGTGCCGACCTTGACGCGGCCATAGAGGTCGATCGCGTCCTCGTTGGTCAGGCGGATGCAGCCCGACGAGATCGAGGCGCCGATATATTCAGGCTGATTAGTGCCGTGAATGCGGAACAATGTGTCCTTGCCGCCCGAATAAAGATACATCGCGCGCGACCCCATCGGATTGTCCGGACCGGGGGCGACGAAGGTGGGCACGCCCAGGCGCGAAATCTCGCCGGGGGTCGGGTGCCAGGCCGGCCATTCGGTCATGCTGCCGACCTTGGCAATGCCGGACCATGCCATGGCTTCTTCACCGACGGTGATGCCGTAGCGGATCGCCTTGCCGCCATCCAGGACGTAGTAGAGGTAATGGTTGTCGGAATCGACCACGATCGAGCCCGGCGATTCCTTGCGGTGGTACTCGACGATGGCGCGGCGGAACGGCTCTGCGACCGGGGTGTTCTCGTACCGAACCTTGGCAAGGAGTTCCTTGTCCTTCGGCTTGAAGGCCTTGGTGTCGGTCGCTTCAAAATGCGTGGCCTGCATGCAGCCCGACAGCATCAGGCCAGCGGCCAAAATACCCAGCGTAACTTTCAGCGACGACATGATTTGGTTCCAATCGACAACAACAAGCTTTCGTGGGCCTTGAACCAGCCCAATTCCACGATTCCGTTGGCTCCATTATCGTTGAAATCTGCCACAATTCCAGCCTTACGAAGCTTCTCCCGCGCTGCAAGACCTTACCTGTGGCTTTTCTGCCGCAAGTTTTACGGGTCAGAGTCGGTTTCTGGGCAAAACGGGGGGATGTGTCGATTCCGTGCCACAGTTGGGCCACGGCGTCGCCACAAATGCAAACACTCCGTTAATGTGCTTGTCATCATCAACTTGTCAGAATCGCGCTAAGGGCTGTCAGTCTGTCGCAGGCCCCTGCTGGAGTTGTGCATGTTTTCTGTGTTCGTTCCCTCCGAGTCCTCTCTCAAGAAGGCCGTCGTCGAGGATCTCGCGGCAGTCCCGGAGCATGCGGTCTGGATCGACCTGGTCAACCCGACCGCGGCCGAGGACAAAGCCGTCGAGAAGCTCTCGGGGATCGCAATCCCGACCCGGGAGGACATGCAGGAGATCGAGATCTCGAGCCGCCTCTATATGGAGAACGGCGCGCGCTACATGACCGCGACGCTGATGTGCCACTCCGATACCGATATGCCCCGGACCACGGCGGTGACGTTCATTCTCGGCGACCACCGCCTGGTGACGGTGCGCTATGACCAGCCCAAGCCCTTTGCGCTGGTCGAGGCCAAGCTGGCCCGGTCCTGCGCGCCGGCCGTCACCGGCGAGATGGTGCTGATGGAACTGCTCGATGCCGTGATCGACCGCTGCGCCGACATCCTCGAGCGCTGCGGCGCCGAGATCGACCAGGTCTCGCATGACATCTTCGAGCCGGAGAGCGAGCGCCACGGTCACGCCAAGCAATATTCGCAAATCCTGATCTCGATCGGCCGCAAGGGCGATCTGACCTCCAAGGTTCGCGAGAGCCTGGTCTCGATCGGCCGCGTCGTCGCCTTCCTGTCGGCGGTGGTGGAGGGCGTGAAATGGTCGAAGGACATGCGCGAGCAGCTCAAGACCATGCAGCGCGACGTGGTCTCGCTGACCGATCACGCCTCCTACCTCTCCAGCAAGATCACCTTCGTGCTCGACGCCATGCTCGGTGTCGTCAATCTCGAGCAGAACAACATCATCAAGCTGTTTTCGGTCATGGCGGTTGTCCTGATGCCGCCGACGCTGATCGCCTCGATCTACGGCATGAACTTCAAGTCGATGCCGGAACTCGAATGGGCGCACGGTTATCCGTTCGCGCTGGTCTTGATGCTGATCGCGGCGATCGTTCCGTACTGGATCTTCAAGTGGAAGAAGTGGCTGTAATAGCTACCGAGACCTTACGCCCGACGCAGAGACCTGGTGCCTGGTGTCGCAGAATAGAGCGGGATTGCGGCCGCACGGCGATGTGTGCTCGCCGCCCCAATTCCTCCGGTAAAATTTGAGCAGTGGGCTGAACGTTTACGCGAAGCTTGTCTGCGATAAGGAGCAGGTAAGCCGCGAGGAACAACCATGGTTGAAAAACACATAACGACGCCCCCCAACGTCATCGATCTGGCGAGCTATCGCCACGTCGTGGCGAGCGGCAAGGCGTCGTCGATGTCGGCACGCATGTGCCGGCACTGTGGTGCTCCGCTGCTCGACGGTGAGAACGACGACGATTGCTCGACCGCAATCAGCACGGCCGCTCCGCAGCCACGCGAGAGGTCACGTCGGATTCGACTCGATTGAGGAACGGAAGCTAAGGGCGATCCAGGTCTTGCGGCGGCGTTGTCTGGATCGCCTTGCTTCCCCGGCGTTGTTTCCAACATCTCATTGCGAGGAGCGCTTGCGCTCGCAATGACCTACACGTGCTGGCCGCCGTTGATGTGGATCTCGGCGCCGTTGACGTAAGACGAGGTGTCCGTGCACAGCACGTAGATGATCTTGGCGACCTCGTCGGGCGTGCCGAGCCGGTGCATCGGGATCTGCTGGTCGACGATCTTCTCGGTACCCGGCGACAGGATCGAGGTGTCGATCTCGCCCGGCGCGATCGCGTTGACGCGCACGCCGACGCGGCCGAAATCGGAGGCCATCTCGCGCGTCAGGGATGCCAGCGCGGCCTTCGAGGTTGCGTAGGCGGCGCCTGCGAAGGGATGCACGCGCGAGCCCGCGATCGAGGTGACGTTCACGACAGAGCCCTTGGCCGTCTTCAGTTCCTCGATCAGCCCGCGCGCCATCATGATCGGCGCGAAGAAGTTGACGTTGAACACATGCGTCCAGGTGTCGAGGTCGGTGTCGATCGAGCCGAGCCTGGAGCCGCCGGCGCCCTTCGGTGAGATCGCGGCGTTGTTGACCAGCGCATGCAGCATCCCGCCTTCGAGACGGTCGCGGATGTCGGAGATCGCGCGGGTGGTATCGGCGGGGGTGGCGAGGTCGACCTGGATATGGTCCTCAGGGCCCGCATCCCAGGGACAATCCTCCGGGAACGGATGTCGCGAGCAGGTGATGACGCGCCAGCCGGCCGAGGAGAAACGGATCACGGTGGCATGGCCGATGCCGCGGCTCGCCCCGGTCAGGAGCAGCGTACGGCGCGGCGCGTTGGAAGGCTGCGGCATGAAGGTCTTTCAGGTTGGAGCATGATCTGGATCCGGAGGGCCGCGTTAGCGCAAAACGTGCAGCGGCTTTACGAAAGGATCATGCTCGAACAAAATACTAGGGATACATCCGCGTCTTGGACCATTTCTGGCCGGCCGCGTCACGGCGAAATTCGATGCGGTCGTGCAGACGGAATGGGCGATCATGCCAGAACTCGATACGCGACGGCGTGATACGCCAGCCGCTCCAGCCCGGCGGCCGTGGCACCTCGCCGATCATGTGCTTGGCGGCGACCTTGGCGATCGCCTGCTCGAACGCGAAGCGGCTCTCCAGCTCCTGCGACTGCTTGCTCGCCCAGGCGCCGATCTGCGCCTGCTTCGGGCGGGTGGCGAAATAGGCATCGGCCTCGGCCTCGGTCACCGGCGTCACGTTGCCGCGGATGCGGACCTGACGGCGCAGCGACTTCCAGTGAAAAAGTAACGCCGCCTTAGGATTTGCGGCGAGTTCGCGGCCCTTCTGGCTGGCGATGTGGCTGTAGAAGACGAAACCATCGATATCGAAGCCCTTCATCAGCACCATGCGCACGTCCGGCAGGCCGTCGGGGTCGACGGTGGCGAGCGCCATGGCGTTCGGATCGTTCGGCTCGCTCTTGATGGCTTCGTTCAGCCAGGCCTCGAAGAGCGCAAACGGCTCGTCGGCGGCGGTGAAATCACCGGATGTTAAGGGTGTCCGGTGTTTCATCGAGGTCGTGTCGGTCATGTCTGAGGTCCGAGTTGCGTCCTGCGGTCCAAAACGCGCTGCTGTCTGCTACCGCCCTATATAGGGTATGGGGACGCGTTGGCCTATCGGCGATCCGGCCGTCCGGCTTCGTCATGACGATCATTCTGATCGGGCTCGGCACCGGCGGTTGCAGCTTTTCCCGCAATGAAAAGAGTGCCTACGCCAAGGCCGACGACAGCGATCTCACCGGCTCGATCGCAATGCCGGCCAGAGTGGCGGCACCGACCGAGACCGATCTCGCCTTCGCCCGCAACGCCGCCTCCGACGTCCTCAGCAAGAACGACAAGGATTCCAGCCAGCATTGGGAGAATCCGGAAACCGGGGCGCGCGGTTCGGTCACGCCGATCGCGCAATCCTATGCCGCCGAGGACGGCCGCAGGTGCCGCGACTTCCTGGCGAGCTACGTCAACGGCAGCACCGAAAGCTGGCTCCAGGGCGCCGGCTGCCAAAGCAGCCGTGGCAGTTGGGAGATTCATACGCTAAAGCCGTGGCGGAGCTAGGAATCGCTTCACCAGGCTAGTTGCAAAAATACCACTCGCCCCCCACATGAGACGCAGGTGGGGCGGGGAGCCCTTTGAACAATTCGATTTCTTGAAGGAGACGTGACGGATGCGCGACCCCTATGAGGTCTTGGGGGTGCCGCGGAGCGCCAACGCTGCCGCGATCAAGAGCGCCTATCGCAAGCTTGCCAAGAAGCACCATCCCGACAGCAACAAGAACGACCCGAAGGCGGCCGAGCGCTTTGCTGAGCTCAATACGGCCAACGAGATCCTCGGCGACGAGGACAAGCGCAAGCAATTCGATCGCGGCGAGATCGACGCCGACGGCAAGCCGCGCTTCCAGGGCTTTCCGGGCGGCGGCGGGCCGCGCGGTCGCGCCGGTCCTGGCGGGTTCGAGAGCTATACGTTCCGCGGTGGCGGCGCGGGCCCTGGTCCGGGCGGCGGCGCGTTCGAGGACATTCTCAACAGCATGTTCGGCGGTGGGCAGCGTCCGCGCCCCGGGGCCGGCGGCGGTGCCCAATTCGAGTTCGACACCGGCGGGATCGGGCTCGATCTCGACGTCACTGTCGCCATGACCGTCTCGCTGGAAGAGGCGGTCAAGGGCGGCGAGAAGCGCGTCCGGCTGCCGAATGGCAAGGAACTCAACGTCAAGATTCCGGCCGGCGTGACCGAGGGTCAGCAGATCCGGTTGCGGGGACAGGGCGAGAGCGCGCAGGGCCATCCGCCGGGGGATCTCCTGATCACGATCGGCATCGCACCGCATCCGTTCTTCAAGATTGAGGGCGCCGATCTCAGGATCGACCTGCCGGTCACGCTTTACGAGGCGGTGCTCGGCGGCAAGGTCCGCGTGCCCACCCTCGGCAATGCCGTGGAGCTTTCGGTCCCGCAAAACACCTCCAGTGGCCGGACCTTCCGCCTTAAGGGCAAGGGATTGCCGAAGGCTGGCGGAACCGGGGATCTCTTTGTCACTGTCAGGATTATGCTACCGGACGGGAACGACGCCGAGCTTGAAGCATTGATGGAGAAGTGGCGGGACCAGCACCCCTACAATCCACGTAGCGGGCTTGGCTAACGCATGATCCGGAAAAGCGTGTAGCGGTTTTCCGGAAAGTCATGTGCAAACAAGAGCTGAAGCGCGATTGATCGCGCTTTTGGGCGAGATCGGCAGCTGAAGGGGTTCTCCTAAAGACTGAGAGCGTCGTCCATCGAGATGATGCTCATCATATGCCCGAGGCGTGGTAGCCCTTCTTGGCTCACGTGCTCGACGTGTCGGCTGTCCGGCGGGGCAGCCGATAAAAAGGTGCGGCCTCGAGAGGGGGACCAGCGCGGTACCAAAAACCCCAATCGAGGCCGCCCGCGTCGATCGGCGGATCGAACGCTGCTCATTTTCGCGTGATCATCCGGTGCGATAATGAGACGCGCCGATGTCTTCATTCCAAATTTTCAATGTCGGAATCGAGGCACCGCGTTTGCGTGGTTGTCTAGGTGCCGTTTTTCTCTGCTTGGTCGTAGACCGCCTGCGCCACTTTGGTCAGCCGATCGCGGTCACCGCCTCCGCTGACGACGTAGCCGACGCCGCGCTCCGACCAGAACAGCGCCCCGTCCTTGTCCGTTCTGGCGTAGCGCATCTGCGTCGCGCCATTCTCGGTCTTGGCGGTGTAGATCGTGTACCGCTCGCCCGAGGCGCCCTCATACATCAGGAACGACGCCGGCCCGTTCGGCCCCGGCAAAAGCCGGCCACCGACGAGCTTCAGTCCACTCGCCTCCAGGTTCGGTGCAAACACGGTCCAGCCGCAGCGTCTGGTCAGCCAGGCCTGGAGGTGGTCGCGCTCGTTGCCGCCGACCTCGACGGGATGGCGAACCTCGACGACATAGAGGCGGTGGGCGTCGAGTGCGTCGGTCGTAAAGCTCTGGAAGGTCGAGGGCGCGTTGGCGGCGCCATGCGCCACCCAGCCGGCGGTGCCGCCGGCGACGAAGGCAACCAGCACGGCCGCGGCGGCGCCATAGAGCCAGTGCCGCGGGCGGCGCTCCAGCCGTTCGAGCTCGAGCCGCGCCGGCACCGGCTCCTGGGCGACGGAATCGTAGCGGGCGTGCAGCATCTCGGCCATGGCGCGCCAGGACTGCACGCGCTCGCCATCCTCAGGCTGCGCGGCAAGCCAGGCCTCGACATCGGCGCGGCGCTCGGCCGGCAGCTCGCCGTCGACATAGGCGTGCAGTTCGTCCTCGGTCACTGGGATCTTGCGGTCGTTCATATCGATCGTCTCTGGCTCTGCGGCCCAAAATGTTCTTCGTGGTTCAACTGCGCCGCTCCCCATGCCATGCAGGAGAAACGACCGGCGCGATGCATCAATCCTGCCATCATTTCACCCGCCTGAGCGCCGGGCGTTCGCCCTCCAGCGAGGCTTTAACGTGGGCGCGGGCGCGTGCCAGGCGCGACATCACGGTGCCGATCGGCACGCCCTGGATGTCGGCGACCTCGCGGTAGCTCATGCCCTCCAGCATCACCAGGAGCAGCACCGAGCGTTGCTCCTCGACGAGCGTCGCCAGCGCCCTCTCGATATCGCGCCCTTCGGCTTCGGTCCCGCTGGCATCCGGGTTGTTCTCCGTCAGCTGCATGAATTGCGGCCGTCGTGCCAGCGAGCGCCGCCGGTTCTTGTTGAGGTTGGTCAGGATCGTATAGAGCCAGCTCCTGACGTCGCCCCCGAGGAAGAGGCGCTCCGAACGCAGCGCCCGCACCAGCGTATCCTGCACCAGATCGTCGGCCGCATCCGCCTCGCGCGTGAGCGCGCGGGCGTAGCGGCGCAACGCCGGGATCATGGCTTCAACACTCTGGCGAAACGCACTCATTGCGGTCTTGACGTCCTGATGTCGGCGCGAGCGCCACAACGTTCATAACACCCGACCAGAACGGCTATTCCGGCGCTTGAAACAGCGTTAACGCCGCGTATTAGGACTGTACCGCAACGGAGGGCTGGTGTACCTCCAAACCTCACCGGGAGCTCGACGGGACGTTAGCAAAATGGCGCAGAATTCAGGTCTGATGCAAGGCAAGCGGGGCGTGGTCCTCGGCGTTGCCAACAACCGCTCGATCGCCTGGGGCATTGCCAAGGCATGCCACGCGGCCGGCGCCGAGCTCGCCTTCACCTATCAGGGCGATGCGCTGAAGAAGCGCGTCGAGCCGCTCGCCGCCGAGATCGGCGGGCTCGTGCTCGGCCATTGCGACGTCACCGATGCCGCCACCATCGATGCCGCCTTCGCGGTGCTGAAGGAGAAGTGGGGAAAGATCGACTTCCTGGTGCATGCGATCGCCTATGGCGAGCAGCTCGACGGCCGCTACGTCGACACCACGCAGGAGAATTTTTCGAAGTCGCTGCTGATCTCCTGCTATTCGTTCACGGCCGTGGCGCAGCGCGCCGAGAAGCTGATGACCGACGGCGGCTCGCTCATCACGCTCAGCTATTACGGCGCCGAGAAGTGGATGCCGCATTACAACGTCATGGGCGTTGCGAAAGCGGCGCTCGAAGCGAGCGTGCGTTACCTCGCCGCCGACCTCGGTGAGAAGAACATCCGCGTCAACGCGATCTCCGCGGGGCCGATCAAGACGCTCGCGGCGTCCGGCATCGGCGATTTCAGATATATCCTGAAGTGGAACGAGGCCAACGCACCGCTGCGGCGCAACGTCTCCACGGAAGACGTCGGCGGCAGCGCGCTGTATTTCCTCTCCGACCTCTCGCGCGGCGTCACCGGCGAGGTGCACCACGTCGATTCCGGCTATCACGTGCTCGGCATGAAGCGCCCGGACGCGCCTGACATTTCGTTCGGCGCGAAGGACTAGTTTCTGAATCTGGAATGCCCGTGCCCACGATCTATTATCTGCGCCATGGCGAGACCGAGTGGAATGCGCTCGGGAGGCTTCAGGGCACCAGGGACATTCCGCTGAACGCGCGCGGTCGCGGTCAGGCCGTGCAGGCCGGCGGCATTCTCGCCGATCTCTTCAAGCGCGAGGGCCGCGACAAGGCCGCATTACCCTACGTGTCGAGTCCGCTTGGCCGCGCGCGAGAGACCATGGAACTGGCGCGGAGCAAGCTCGAACTGCCGACTGCGGACTATACGCTCGACGATCGCCTTCGTGAGATCGGCTACGGCACCTGGGAGGGACTGACACTGGCCGAGAGCGAGGCCTCCGATCCCGAGATCTACGCCCGGCGCCTCGCTGACAAATGGACGGTGGGCCCCGCGGGCGGGGAGACTTACGCGGATGTGCAGGTCCGCGTGCGCGCCTGGTACGACCAGCTCCGTACCGACACCGTCGCGGTGGCCCATGGTGGGACCTGCCGGGCCCTGATGGTTTCACTCGGCCTTGAGACGCCGGCGAGCGCGGCCGAACTCTATATCGAGCAGGGCGCCGTCTACGTGTTCCGGGACGGGCGGCTGGAGAAGTTTAGTTAAGCAACTGTCATTCCGGGGCGCCCGAAGGGCGAACCCGGAATCTCGAGATTCCGGGTTCGATGCTTTGCATCGCCCCGGAATGACGGAACTAGGGTTGAACCCAATGCTCCTCGGCGCTACGACGTTGACCAACGTCCGTGCAAAACGTCAACGCCAAGCGGCAGTTCGCGATGTCCTTCAACACCTTCGGCCACATGTTCCGCGTCACGACCTTCGGCGAGAGCCATGGGGTGGCGATCGGCTGCGTGGTCGACGGCTGCCCGCCCATGATCCCGCTCGTCGAGGCCGACATCCAGGGCGACCTTGATCGCCGCCGGCCCGGCCAGTCGCGCTTTACGACCCAGCGTCAGGAAGCGGACCAGGTCAAGATCCTGTCCGGCGTGATGGCGCATCCGGAGACCGGCGTGCAGGTGACGACGGGCACGCCGATCGGGCTGCTGATCGAGAACACCGACCAGCGCTCGAAGGACTATTCCGAGATCAAGGACAAGTTTCGCCCTGGCCATGCCGACTTCACCTATGAAGCGAAGTACGGCCTGCGCGACTATCGCGGCGGCGGCCGCTCCTCGGCGCGCGAGACCGCGACGCGCGTCGCCGCCGGCGCGATCGCGCGAAAGGTGCTGCCCGATGTGAAGGTGCGCGGCGCGTTGGTGCAGATCGGGCCGCACAAGATCGACCGCGCGAAGTGGGACTGGGACGAGATCGCGAAGAATCCGTTCTTCTGTCCCGACAAGGACAAGGCCGCGTTCTTCGAGACCTATCTCGACGGCATCCGCAAGAGCGGCTCCTCGATCGGCGCGGTGATCGAGGTCGTCGCCGAAGGTGTGCCGGCTGGCCTTGGCGCGCCGATCTACGCCAAGCTCGACGCCGAGCTCGCCTCCGCAATGATGAGCATCAATGCGGTGAAGGGCGTCGAGATCGGCGCCGGCTTTGGCGCGGCCGAACTGACCGGCGAAGAGAACGCCGACGAGATGCGCACCGGCAATGACGGCACGCGTTTTCTGTCCAACCACGCCGGCGGCGTGCTGGGCGGTATCTCCACCGGACAGCCGGTGGTGGTGCGCTTTGCGGTGAAGCCGACCTCGTCGATCCTGCAGCCGCGTCTCACCGTCGATCGCAACGGCGCCGACACCGAGATCATGACCAAGGGCCGCCACGATCCCTGCGTCGGCATCCGCGCCGTCCCCGTCGGCGAAGCCATGATGGCCTGCGTGCTGGCGGATCATTTCCTGCGCGACCGCGGCCAGGTCGGGCGCTAGCATTGCGCGAGGCGCTTGTATCGCGCCAGTCGCCCACCGCGCAGCTTGACGATCCCACAACTTCGTCCGCAAATGCGGACATGGAAAGCTCCGAGCTCCAACGCATCACCAGCTGGCTGATCGACGGCGCCTGGTCGTCGAAGGCCCCGGCCGAGATGACGGCGGAAGCCTGCGAACGGATGGTCGCAGCCGGTCTGCCGCTATGGCGGTTCGGCATCTTCATCCGCACGCTACATCCCGAAATTTTCGGCCGCAACTTCATCTGGCGGGAGGGCGAGGAGGTCGAGATCGGCACGGTCGATTTCGAGATCCTGGAGACGCCGGAATTCGCCAGAAGTCCGCTGCGGGTCGTGTTCGAGCAGGGACTTGAGGTGCGGGGACGCATGGACGATCCCGGCAGCAAGCATTTCCCTTTTTTCGACGATATGCGTGCCGAAGGCGTAACCGACTACGTCGCGACGCCAATGCAGTTTCTCGACGGCTCGGTCCACGCGACGAGCTGGACCACGCGCCATCCAGGCGGCTTCACCGATGACCACATCGCGGCGATTCACGCCATCCTCAAACCGCTCGCGCGCATCACCGAGATCATCAGCCTGCGCCGCACCGCCGAGATGCTGCTCGACACCTATGTCGGCAATCGTGCCGGCGCGCGCATCCTTGGCGGTCAGATCCGCCGCGGCCACAACGACACCATGCAGGCTGCGATCTGGCTCTCCGATCTGCGCGGCTTCACCGCACTGTCGGACCGGCTGCCGGCCGAGACCGTGGTCGAGATCCTCAACCATTATTTCGACTGCCAGGTCGCCGCGATCCGCGGCCATGGCGGCGAGGTGCTGAAATTCATGGGCGACGGCCTGCTCGCGGTATTCCCCATCGACGAATATGTCGGCGATACCGCGCATGTCTGCACGCGCGTGCTGGAGGCGGCACGCGAATCCCGCGCCAGCGTCGAGGCGCTCGCGTATCCGGTCGGCGACGTCATCGAGCGCTTCCGCTTCGGCGTGGCGCTCCACGTCGGCAACATCCTTTACGGCAATATCGGTGGCGGCAACCGCCTCGACTTCACCTGCATCGGCCCCGCCGTGAACCTTGCTGCCAGGCTCGAGAAGATCACGGGTCGCCTGGGGCGGACCGTCGTCGCCTCGGAAATGTTCGCCAATGTCTGCCGCCACGACTGGCACGAGCTCGGCGAATTCCCGATCGCGGGCTTTTCAAAGGCGCAGCGCGTATACGGGCTGACGGAGGAGACGCCAATGGTGATGGCCTGAGGTCGTCCTCGGATGTCCGCCGCCATCAACCCGGTGAGCAGAATTCAGGCGTTCGACGCCATCACCGACCTCAGCGGGACATCCAGCTGATAGACAAATCCGGACGGTTCGTAGGCCAGCCGCACCTGCCCGTTCAGTTGCTGGCCGAGCGACTCGATCATCCGGGTGCCGTAGCTCCGTCGTGTTGGCGGCGCCACCGCAGGGCCGCCGCTTTCGCTCCACTTCAGGCGCAGCCTTTGCTCGATCTCGTCGACCGTCCATGCGATCTCGACATGCCCGGAGGAACTGGACAGCGCGCCGAACTTCGTCGTGTTGGTGCAGAGCTCGTTGAACGTCATTGCGAGCGCTATCACGGCACCGGACGTGATCCGGAGGTCCGGGCCATTGAAATGGAATCGTCGGCCCCCCTGACTGTCATAGGGATCGGTGGCGCCGCTCAGGGTATGAGTGAGGCTCGCATTTGACCAGCTGACCTGTATCAACAGGTCGTGGGCACGTCCTAACGCCAGCAAGCGGCCATCCATGGCCTTTTGCCCGTGCTCCAGACTGATCGCCGTCCGGAAGCTCTGGGCTGCAATAGCGCTCACCGTTGCAAGCGTATTCTTGATGCGATGATGCAGCTCTCCGAGGATCAGCTTTTGCAATTTGTCGGCAGCCTCGCGCTCGTGGGCTTCGATGCCGGCTTGAGCGAGCAGGACCTTGGCGTCGGTGTCCGCCTGTTCCAGCAACAGGCGCAAATTGTCGTTTTCCGCGGCCAGAACCGATTCCTGTGGCGAACGACTAACCTCAAGATTTTCCCCGGGATCAGTCGTTGTGGTCGGAAGGATTTTTAGCGCGCCCGCTCCGATCATCGTCTGCAACTGCGAGATCATTTCGTCGACGGCGAGCGGCTTGCGAAAGAAGCGGCTGTCCGCCGGCGTTTCGTTTTCAGACGGCTTTACCTGACCGGAAACCAGCACGATCTTGATGGCAGGCCAGCGATCGTGCACCGCGTGGGCCAGCTTCAAGCCGTCCATGGTCCCGGGCATCTGGATGTCGCTGAACAGAAGCGAGATGTCCGACCGCGACTCGAGGATCGCGATGGCTTCGTCGGCGTTGACGGCCTGCACAGGGCAGAAGCCTGCATCCTCCACGATATCGACTGCGCGCATGCGCAAGATCATCTCGTCTTCGACGACGAGAACGTTCGGCAAGGAGGTTGGGGGCATTGACATCTGTGCACGACACTTTCCTGGATCATCCGACAAGCTCGGCCGGCGCTTTGCGATTGTGGTCTAACGGCGCGCGGTGACCAAACGAGCTTCATGAATCCTGACATCGGATTCACCTCGGCGCAGACACGATGCTTCGAAGTCCGGCCAGACCTGACCCAGGCAATTGCTGGCCACCGGATGGCTCGCCAGCCGGTCCGCCTTCGCCAAAGCAACGGTCTCGCGCGCTTTTACTTGCGGAGCAAAACCGGGCAACACCATTACGGACACTCCGAGGAGCGCGAACATCGCGAACGCAATAAGAGATTTCATCATTTGGGGCTGCTTTGGCTGTCGACCGCCCCGTTTCGTTTGGGGATGCTGTTACAACAACCAAAATGAGATATAGTTCATTTTTTACAACTTATATTTGAAGTGTGATTTGCAGCAGGATGCCGCCACGGCCCGGATCGTCGCTCAGTGAGAAGAGGCCGCCGACCAGGTTGGCTTGCCACTACCTCGGTGTTTTGGGACCAGGCAGGCTTATCCAGTCATGAATGTGCGAGGCCGTTTCGCTCAATCGCGCCGCTCTGAGCAGCGCTTCCCGCTGGACGCCGGGCGGGGCAATCTCTGCGCGACGGCGAGCCTCGGCTGCCAATTGGGCTAGGCGATTGCTCAGCGGAATGGTTCTCTTGGTGGTGTCTTGCACAGGACGCTCCGCATTGGGCGGGAGCGCAAAGACTCTCTCAGTCACCGATGGATGCCGTGACGGGCCGGTGATGGGTTACCATGCGCCTGTTGGCGGCCAATAGATACACTATTCGGCAGAGCAGATTCGGCACCGAAATCGAAGGAGGCCGCCAAAGCTCCAAAGCCGGACCGGTGCCACTATTCCTCCGGCTCCGTGGTGAACAGCAGGGGATAGCCCTTGGTGCGGCCGGCATCCGTTGCGCGGGTAGCCTTGGTCTCGGCGACGTCCTTGGTGAACACCGCGACCACGCAGGCGCCGAGCTTGTGGGCGGTGATCATCACCTTGTAGGCCTGATCCTCAGTCATGCGGAACTCGGCCTTGAGGATCATCGTGACGAATTCGCGGGGCGTGAAGTCGTCGTTGATCAGGATGACCTTATGCAGCTTCGGCCGCTCGACCTTGGTCTTGGTCCTGGTTTTCGGTTTGGCAACGGTGTCGTTCATTCCGCCTCCCGGATACGGCGGGCTTGGGTTCCTGCCGTCGCGCTCAGCGCGCGGCCTTCTCACCATATTGCAGGACCTGCACCTTCTCCAAGGTGATCAGGCCGCTCGACATCATGCCGTCCAGGATGGGCAGGAATGCGTTGATGTGGTCCTCGCTGTCGACGATCTCGATCAGCAGCGGCAGGTCTTCCGAGAGCCGCAGGATTTTGGACGTGTGGAGCCGGCTCGACTTGCCGAAGCCCATCGGGCCGCGCAGCACGGTGGCGCCGGCCAGATGCCGCTCGCGCGCCGTCATCACGATCGCTTCATAGAGCGGCTTGCCGTCGAAATGGTCGCTCTCGCCAATGAAGATCCGGAGCGAAACTGCCTGATTGGGGATTTGCATGGTATCAGCTCCTTCGCAAGCGGTTGGTGCCGCTGGCCATCATATGGCCTGCCCATACCGACACCAGCCAGCAAATGACGGAGGCCGCGATATAGGCGAGCGCCGTGTATTTCATGCCGCCGTGGAACAGGCGGAAGGTCTCCAGGCTGAAGGTTGAAAAGGTCGTGTAGCCGCCGCAGAACCCGGTCATGACGAACTGCCGGTGCTCGGGCCGCGCCAGCACCCGGCCGTCGGGGCCGGTCAGCGTCGCGTAGAAGCCGATGATCAGCGAGCCCGTGGCGTTGATGAACAGCGTCGCGACGGGGAAGCCGGGGCCGGTGTCGAGCGCAAGCCCAACCAGATAGCGCGTCAGCCCGCCGACCATGCTGCCGGCGGCAATCCAGGCATAGAGCGTCGCGGTGCGCCAGCGATCGGCAGAGGAGGAGGACTTCATCTGCCTCTAGCCTCCCAGAGTGTCCGCGAGGAGGAAGCCGCAACTGACTGCCGCGAGGCAGAGCACGACCGAGACCGCGACATTTCCGAGCGCGTGCATCGCCTCGCCGTTGCGCGCCAGCGTCAGCGTTTGCAAGCTGAACGAGGAGACCGTGGTGTAGCAGCCAAGAAAGCCGGTGACCGCGAACAACCATGGATCGGGCGCGGCGAAGGCCGAGCCGGGATGGGTCGCCAATGCGCCAAAAATGCCGATCAGAAAGGCGCCGGTGACGTTGATGGTCACGGTGCCCCACGGAAACGTCTCGCCCAGCCGCCGGGCGATCGCGCCGGAGATGAAATAGCGCGCGCAGCCGCCGAGCACGCTGCCGATCATGATCGCAAGCACTCCGCTCAGCACGGCGAACAGCCCCCCGTCATCGTTTCTCCTCCGTTGCCAGCCCGTCGCCGACGGCAAATAGTCCCATGAGCGCGACCAGCGCGAAGCCGAGCCCCGCCAGGAACGTGCCGGCCGGACCATAGCTATCCCACAGCGCGCCGGCGATCACGCTCGCGGCCAGCAAGGCAAGGCCGGTGAACAGGTTGAAATAGCCGAACGCGGTGCCGCGCAGGCTCGGTGGCGCTGCGTCGGCGACGAGGGCCGAGAGCAGGCCTTGCGTCAATCCCATATGCAGTCCCCACAGCGCGACGCCGAGGGCGAGGCCCCCAAGGCTTGGCAGCAGCGCGAGCGCGAGATCGGCGCCGGCAAGGAAGACGAGGCCGAGCGCGAGCAGGCCGGTGCGGTTGATGCGGTCCGAGAGCGCGCCGGCCGGATAGGCCGATAATGCATAGACGATGTTCATCAGCACCAGCACGGCCGGCACCCACATCGCATTGAGCCCGATGTTCTGCGCGCGCAGGATCAGAAAGGCTTCGCTGAAACGCGCCAGCGTGAACACGACGCCAACCGCGACCACACGCCAGTACAGGGATCCAAGCTGCCGCATCGCGGCGATGTTCAGCGGATTCCTTGACGGCTCCCGGCCTGGGTCCGGCTCCGGCTCGCTCACCGCGAACGCGATCAGTCCGAACGACAGCAAGCCCGGCAGCACGGCCGCCCAGAACACGATCGTAAAATTGTCCGCCGTCCACCACATCAGGCCGATCGCCACGAGCGGCCCGACGAACGCACCGATGGTGTCGAGCGACTGACGCAGGCCGAAGCTCGCGCCACGCAGGCCGATGGGTGCGATATCGGCGATCAGCGCATCGCGCGGCGCGCCGCGAATGCCCTTGCCGACGCGATCGATGAAGCGCGCGGCAACCAGCCATTCGACGCTGGGGGCAAGCGGGAACAGCGGTTTTGTCAGCGCGGCCAGTCCGTAGCCGAGCGCGGCGAGCAATTTGCGCCGGCCGAGCCAGTCGGACAATGCGCCGGAGAAGATCTTCGTGATCGAGGCGGTCGCCTCTGCAATGCCCTCGATGAAGCCGACCGTGAGTGTGGAGGCACCGAGCACGGTGACGAGATAGACCGGCAACAGCGCGTGGATCATCTCGGAAGAGACATCCATCAGCATCGAGACGAAACCGAGCACCCAGATCCCCCTGGGCAGCCCCGCACGTGCAGCATTCGGTGTTGTCGTCGTCACGTCCAGGGCTTCTCCTCGGCCGCTCCTTGCCTTCGCGTCCAGGCAACAAAAAACCCGCCAGCGGCGGGGTTGTCCATGCTCCCGCCGAAGGCAGAGGCCCGAAATTGCCCCTCCTCTAGCAGGAGTCATCAGCCCACTACGGTCACAGGCCGCCGGGCGGTTGTCGGGGGACTCCATCCCCATCTGTGTCGCCAGCCTAACATGGAAATCGCGCCGGACAAGTGGGCGAGGTACTCTGTCCAGTGGCCCGTCAATCCGGGAGCGCACCGCACTATTGCATTCGGGTGCCCACGATCCCGCAGTCAGCGGCGCGAGCGCGGCAACATGCCGGCAGCTTTGCGCAGTGCTTCGCAATTCCCGCCGCAAATGCCTAACTGGCAAATGCCTAACTGGAATGTGAAGCGCGAGCGATCTTCGGACTTTGCGGCAAGGCGATTGCATGTCACCATCGCGTCATACGACGGGAGGCTGCGATGCGCTTGCTGTTCTCGATCGGGGCTGTGCTGGTGACCGGCATCTTCGCCGGAGGGGACGTCGCGGGCATCGCGGCACCAGGACCCAAATTTGAGTCGCCTAAAATTCAGCCGGAGCGGCAAGCCGCCGACAGGGACGCGCAGACGGTCGATGTCGAGCTGATCCTCGCCGTCGACGTCTCCTACTCCATGGACATGGACGAGCTCGCGGTTCAGCGTGAAGGCTATGCGCAGGCGATCCAGTCGAAGGAATTCCTGCAGGCGCTGAAGCTGGGCCCGAACGGCCGCATTGCGGTGACTTATTTCGAGTGGGCCGCCTCGACCGACCAGAAGATCATCATTCCCTGGCGCCTGATCGACGGACCGGAGACCGCCGATGCCGTCGCCGCCGAAATCCTGAAGACGCCGATCCGGCGCGCCTCGCGCACCTCGATCTCCGGCGCGATCAGTTTCGCGATGCCGCTGTTCGATGAGGATCCCTATCGGGGGCTGCGCCGCGTGATCGACATTTCCGGCGACGGTCCCAACAACAATGGCACGCCGGTCACGATCGCGCGCGACGCGGCGATCGAGAAGGGCATCGTCATCAACGGCCTGCCGATCATGGTCAAGGAGCCGTCCTATTCGACCATGGATATCGACAATCTCGACTTCTATTATGAAGATTGCGTCATCGGCGGGCCCGGTTCCTTCGTCATCACGATCAAGGACCGCGACAAGTTCAAGGAAGCCATCCGCACCAAGCTCTTGATGGAGGTTGCGGGCCGTATGCCGGAGCGCCCCGTGATGCACGTTGCGGACAAGGACAAGGAGCCGCGTGTGAACTGCATGATCGGCGAGAAGATCTGGTCGGACCGCTGGGGTCGCTGAGCGCGGCCTACCGGACGAGACCTTTTGCCCTATTTGCCCGCGATGGAATTTTAACCATGCGTTAACTGTTGCGTGGCCCTAATCGGCTGCTTCCAGTTGTTTGCGGATACTGTTCTGACGTTCCTGTCGGGGCGCGAACGAAGCGGGCCTGTCAGACAAATCCGCCGAGCAATCCAATGGCCATCGTCACGTCGAGCACCAGCCAGATTTCTCCCGCTCTCGAGCGGGTGTATCACCAGAGCTCCCTGCTCGGTGAGTGGAAAGGCAATTGGGCTGGCAACAACCAGCCCGTCAGCTTCAAGGTCGTGAACATCCGCGGTGCCCGGGCGCAGGTCGAGTACACCCATAACGGGCGCACGGAGCGCGGTTTTGGCGAGGTCGCAGGTTCGCTTCTTACCTTCGGCACGGTCACGGTCGGCACCAAGGACGGCAAGAGTCTGGTGCTGTTGTCATCTGCGGGCGCGGGCAAGCAGACCGCGACTCTCGAGAAGCAGGCGCCGCCGGCCTCCGACAGCCGCTTGATGGGAAGTTGGGGCGGCTATTCCAGTGACAATGGCAAGAGCGCGAGCTTCAGGGTGCTCGCTGTCAACGGCAACGAAGCGCAGGTCAGCGTCACCACCGATGGCGTCACCCGTCAGGGCACCGGCACCGTCTACAAGAACGTCATCATGTTCGGGCAGGCGCAGATTGCGACCGACGACGGGCAGAACGGCAAGATCATCTACCAAGTCCGCAACAAGTCCTTCGTGGTGCCCGTGACGAAATATCCGCCGGCGGATTCGTCGTCCACGGTGGACAGGACGGCCTAACCGTCACGGCTGCTAGCTGCCAGATTGCATCAGCGCCTTCAATTGCCGCTCGATCTCACGCAAGACATCGCAAGCGCGCGTGAGGGCGCCATTGCCGATCATTTGCGGCGGCCAGCTTACGTTGCGGCGCGAGCGAGGCAAGGCTGTCGGCGCCAGGCGTGGCTGCAGCATCGGCACGGCCATATGCCGCAGCCACGCGTCGGAAAGGGGAAGATCAGATCCGCGCCTCCAGAATCAGATTGAAGGGCGTTTCAGCGGCGCGGCGGAAGCGCGTCAGTCCGCCCTCTCGCGCGACGTTGCGCAGCCTTGCCTCGCCCGCTTGCGCGCCCAGTGCGAGGCCCACCTCCTGGTCGAGCGAGGCCGGCGTGCAGATCATGGTCGACGCCGCATAATAGACCCGCCCGACCGGGTTGAGATTGTCCTCGAGGCGGTCGCCTGCGAACGGCTCGACCAGCATGCAGGTGCCGTCCTTTGCCATGGTCTCGCGCACGTGGCCGATGGCGCCGACGGGGTCGCCCATGTCATGCAGGCAATCGAAGAAGCAGACGAGATCATAGCCCTCAGCCGGATAGGTCTTGGCGGAATGAACAGCGAAGCTGACCCGGTCGCCCAATCTGGCTTCGGTGGCCGCCTTTCGCGCGGCCTCGATCGAACCCTCGTGATAGTCGAAGCCGTAGAAGCGGGAGTTCGGGAAGGCTTCCGCCATCAGCCGTGTCGAGACGCCGTGCCCGCAGCCGACATCGGCGACCTTGGCGCCGCGCTTCAGCTTGTCTACGACGCCGTCGAGCGAGGGCAGCCATTCCTGCACCAGATGATGCATGTACCCGGTCCGGAAAAAGCGGGCAGTGCCGCAGAACAGGCATTCGCTGCGCCGGTTCCACCCGACGCCCTTGCCGGATTTGAATGCGTCCGAGACCTTCGGCTCGTCGAGAAAAGCCGAGGCAATGACATTGCCAAACGCGCCGAGGAACACCGGACTGTTCTCGTCGGCAAGCGCCATCGCCTGCTCCGGCAGCATCGAGAATTTTGCCGAAGCGGAATCGTATTCGATGTAGCCGGACGCCGCCTGGCTCGCGAGCCATTCGCGGACGTAGCGCTCCGCGGTCCCGGTGGCGCTTGCGAGCTCGGACGAGTTCATCGGTCCCTTGGCGGCAAGGGTACGGTAGAGACCGAGCTTGTCCCCGAGCAGGACCAGCGACGCATTCATCGCCGCCCCGAATTCGGTGACCATCTTGCCCATAAAGGCATTCAACCTGTCGGAATTGACCTCCATGACACCCTCCGTGCTGACGCGCCCCCTCAGGTGGGTCAATCGGGCATGCGGGAAGTTCAATTGACAGGAAAACGTGATCCCGGAACTCAAGGGAAGATTGGTGTCGCGATGCTGGCATTCATGATGCCTGGTGGGTATAATTCGCAAGGTTTTCGACGGTTATTTGGATGTCCAGGCTTACCCGCTCTTGCGGTCTCGCGGTTTTTCTTGCCCTGCTCTGCCTCGGCGAAGCGCCGGCTCATGCGCAAGCCGCACCCCTGCAATATTGGATCCCCGGCGGACCTTTCGGCTTCGGCGGCGTTGCCGGTCAGAGCGCCGACAGCTACGGCAATGTCCCGAGCTTCAATGGCGGCGACGCAAGCAGCCGCAGCAATTTTGCGAACGGCTTCTTTGTCGGCAGCCAGCATGGCAATCTCAATTGGAGCGGCCTCAGCCCGGCCGGACTGAGCGGCAATTTCAGCGCGCTCTCCTACGACAGCACGCAGTTCGGCTACAACACCAAGACCGCGGGCGGCATGCCCGTCACGTTCTTTGCCGGTTTCGACACACTGAAATACGGCGGCGGCATTGGCAGCTCGCTTGCGCCGCTCACCTCCAGCGCCTCGCCCGGCTATGGCGCATTTGCGGGTGTCGAGTTCAAACCGACCTCCAACCTCAGCCTGTCGTTCGGCGCCGGCTTCACCCAACAGCAATCCGGGCGCATGGACAGTGACATCAACTCGTCGATATTGCCCGGCGAGTCGCCGGCCCTCGGCGGCCTTCGGCGCTAGACTGCATCATCCGCGCATCACCAGCTCCGGGCCGCGCCTCAGCGATTTCGGCAAATTCGGTCCGGCTCCGAAACGGATCACAATGTCGGGACGCCGCTCACCGAGTCCGAGTGAGGCTGCGAATTGCGATCTCAGTGTCGGCACCTCGACCGGCTGGTTGACGAAGGAATATTTCAGCCCCAGTGCGGTCGCCTGCAAACCGAACCGCTGGCAAGCGCGTCCGACCGCGATCCACTGCGATGTGTCGCTGCGGTCGGCGGCAAGCACGAGGACCCCCGCGGAGCTGTCGAGCTCCTCGCGGTACTTTCTGTTCTCGCCCTGCTCGGTGAAGACGAGCTTCAGCAGCGGCCGCGCGACCCATGCCGGCAGTGACGGGCTGCCTGACGCGCGCGAGAATAGCCCGTCCATGGACGCGACCGCATCCGCCTCGTTGAAGCGCATCCAGCTCACGAGTTCGCTCATGAAGGCCTTGTCGCGCATTTGTGCGGAATTGCCTTCGAGCACATAGTCGGTGACTTTGGCGATGGCTGCGCGTTCGGTCAGCAGGATTGCCGACACGTTCGGCTCGCGACAGGCGTCCTCGAGCTGGCGCAACATCTCGGGCGCGACCGGCTTGCCGTCGAATGCCGCACGGGTGCATTGCCTGATTGGAATTGCGGCCGCCAGCGCCGATGCGGCAGGCGGAGCTTGGTCGAGTGCGATCACGATCCGGCCGCCGTCGACCGTCTGGTTTGCGCGCCAACCCAGCGTTGCCGCCGCAAGCGCGAGATTTTCGGCGGCGCAGCCGAGGCTGACGAAGAGGTGGTGATCGTCCGGGTCGACTGCGGGACAGCGGCGTGCGACGTCTGGCCTGATCACGATGACATTATCATGGGCGGAAAAAATCCAGGGCTGGGTGTTGTGGCTGTTGGCCGCGAGTGTCGCAAAACGCACGAGCTCGCGGTCTCTCGGGGACGATCGCAGCGGTGCCCGGGCCGCCTGCACCGCGTCCTCATAGCTCCCGTTCGAGGCCTGCGCGGGACTGGCCGTGAGCGTCGCCGCGGAAAGGCCGAACGTATTGGTCATGAATTGTCGTCGGTCGATCGCCATCATCCGCTCCGCGGCCATTCCCGCGCGAGCTTAGCGCAACGGCAGAGCCGGTCGGTTGACCGGCATCAAGGTCGGGAGGGACGCGCTTATCTCACAAACCGCGCCACCAGCTCGACATGCGGCGTGTGCCGGAATTGGTCGACCGGCACCACGGCATCCATCTTGTAGCCGCCATCGATCAGCAGCCGCGCGTCGCGGGCAAATGTCGCGACGTTGCAGGAGACCGCGACCACCACAGGCACCTTGCTCGCGGCGAGCTTCAAGGCCTGCGCCTGCGCGCCCTGGCGCGGCGGGTCGAACACGACGGCGTCGAAATCGCGCAGCTCCGGCGCCACCAGGGGACGGCGGAACAGGTCGCGCGGCTCGGCCTTGATCGGCTTGAGCCCTGGTGTCCGCGCGGCCTTTGCGAGCGCTGCAATGGCGCCGGCGTCGTTGTCATGGGCGGTGACGCGGACCTTTTCGGCGAGCCGCAACGCAAACGGTCCGACACCGCAGAAGAGATCGAGAACGTTCTTGGCCTTGCCGATGCGCTCCGCGACGAGCGACGCAAGCGTCTCTTCACCGGCGACGGTCGCCTGCAGGAACGAGCCCGGCGGCAGCGTCACCTCGGCGCGGCCCATCTGCAGGGTCGGTGGCAGGCGTTGCAGCACCAGTTCGCCGTGCCGTGTCAGCCGGGCCAGGCGGTGCTGCTCGGCGACGCGCGACAGCGCCGTCACGAGTGACGTTGGCAGCGGGCCGGAGCCGCGCACGTCGATGTCGAGACCGTTGGCGGTCGCGGTGACCTGGATGTCCAGCGGTTTCGTCACCGGCATTTTGGACGTCAGCAGCTCGGCGAGCGCCCAGCCGGCATCGAGCGCACCCTCGAGCCCGGGATCGAGGATCGGGCAGCGATCGATCGGGATGACGTCGTGCGAGCTGGCAGCCGAGAAGCCGACCTTGAGGATGTCATGGGTGCCGAACCGGCCGTGCAGCGTCATGCGCCTGCGTCCCGCACCGTGGGCATCGACCAGCGACGCCACCTCGCAGTCGATGCCGGCCTGGGCCAGGGTCTCGACCACGATGCCGCGCTTCCAGGCGTGATACGGTTCGGCCGCCCAGTGCTGGATTGCGCAGCCGCCACAGACGCCGAAATGCGGACAGAACGGCGCGACGCGCTCGGGGCTGGCGACATCCACCGCCAGCAGCTTGCGGCGGTCGGGATGGTTGCCGACGACATGATCGACCTCGACGTTCTCGCCGCCGAGCGTGTAGGGCACATAGATGGCATCGCCGGCGTCGAGCGAGACGCCGTCGCCGCGATGGCCGACGTGATCGATTGTCATGCGCTCAACCACGGCGCGCGCCCAGGAAGAATTCAATATTGCCGTCGCCGCCGGTGATCGCCGAGGGGAACACCTCGATATCGGTGCAGCCGAGCGAGGCCGCAAAGGCGGCGACGTCGTCGCAGATCTCGCGGTGCACGGCGGCGTCGCGGATGATGCCCTTCTTGTTGTGCTTCCGGTCTGCCTCGAATTGCGGCTTGATCAGCGCCAGCAGGCTCATCGGCGCGGCGGCCAGCGACAGCGCCACGGGCAGCACCGTCTTGAGCGAGATGAAGCTGACGTCGATTACGACGACATCGGGCCGCGCTGGCAGGCGCTTGCCGTCATAGGCGCGGATGTCGGTCTCTTCCATCGACACGATCTTGGAGTGACCGCGCAGCGAGGGATGCAGCTGACTGGTGCCGACATCGACGGCAAAAACGAGGCTCGCGCCGTTCGCCAGCAGCACCTCGGTGAATCCGCCGGTGGACGCACCGACATCGAGGCAGACATGATCCTCGATCTCGATCGGGTAGCGCTCCAGCGCGCCGGCGAGCTTGACGCCGCCGCGGGAGACGTAGGGATGCGCGGGCTCGGCCTGGATCACGGCGTCCTCGGCGATGGTCTCCGATGGCTTTGCCACCTGCTTGTCGTCGGCCGTGACGAGCCCGGCCTCGATCGCCGCGCGCGCCCGCGCCCGGCTCTCGAACAGGCCGCGCTCGACCAGCAGAATATCCGCGCGCTTGCGGGCAGGGGACATCATCTCTCCGAAAGACGCCTGAGGCGCTTATGTAGCGATCAATCGCGCGGCCGCCATCCGGACGCAAGCCTCGAACGCGGCCAGATCGTGCCACACGTCGATCGGCATCTGCGCCGGCGTCACCAGCGGGCAGCCATGCAGCTCCAGCGCGTGGATCATCATGAGATTGTCGACGAGGCCAAAATCCTCGACCGTCAGTCCCTGCGCGTCGACCAGCCGCCCATCCTCGGACGTCACGTCCATGAAGCGGCCGACACGGTCGGCATAGGCGGCGCCGTCATTGGAATAGGCCAGGCAAAACTTGCGGCGGCCGGCCATGTAGCCGAGCTCGTAGACGGTGCCGGGATCGGAGCCAGCGCCGCGGAACGGCGTAAGGTTGGCAATGATCGCATCGGCCGTGTCCATCATCGCCTCGTTGCCGCAAAAGATCTGCCGCGAGGCGTCGGGAGCGGCGAGGTCGATCTCGTTGTCGAGGGGATAGAGGCCGGTGAGGCCGTTTGCGGCACAGATCGCGACCTTCCGCCGGCCGATCTCGACTGCATCTGGCAGGAACACGTCGGGGCCTGCCAGATAGATCTTCATCGAGCTGTTTCGCGGAAGGTCGAAGCTCGCTGTCAGGCGAGCTTGACCGTCTCGGCCTTGACGTCCTTGCCGAGCGCTTCGAACACCTTGGCGACGATGCCCTTGGCATCGAGACCGGCACGACCGTACATCGCCGCCGGCGTGTCGTGGTCCTGGAACACGTCGGGCAGCACCATGGTGCGGAACCGCACCAGGCCGCTGTCGAGCGCGCCCTGATCGGTGAGGTACTGCGCGACATGCGAGCCGAAACCGCCGACCGAGCCTTCCTCGATCGTGATCAGGATTTCGTGGTCGCGCGCGAGCTTGAGCACGAGCTCAGTGTCCAGCGGCTTCATGAAGCGCGCATCCGCGATCGTGGTCGAAAGGCCGTGGGCTGCGAGCTCGTCGGCGGCCTTCTCGCATTCGGCGAGGCGCGTGCCGAAGGAGAGCAGGGCGATCTTGCTGCCCTGGCGGACGATGCGGCCCTTGCCGATCTCGAGCGGAACGCCGACTTCGGGCATCTCGATGCCGCGGCCTTCGCCGCGCGGATAGCGCAGCGAGCTCGGACGATCGTTGATCGCGACCTGGGTTGCGACCATGTGCACCAGCTCGGCTTCGTCAGCCGCGGCCATGATCACCATGTTCGGCAGACAGCCGAGATAGGCGTTGTCGAACGAGCCGGCATGGGTTGCACCGTCGGCGCCGACGAGGCCGGCGCGATCGATGGCGAAGCGAACCGGCAGGCTCTGGATCGCAACGTCATGCACGATCTGGTCGTAGCCGCGCTGCAGGAAGGTCGAGTAGATCGCGCAGAACGGCTTGTAGCCTTCGGTGGCGAGGCCGGCGGCGAACGTCACTGCGTGCTGCTCGGCAATGCCGACGTCGAAGGTGCGGTCCGGGAACGCCTTGTTGAAGATGTCGACGCCGGTGCCGGACGGCATTGCCGCGGTGATGGCGACGATCTTGTCGTCCTTCTCCGCTTCCTTGACGAGGCTCTGGCCGAACACGTTCTGATAGGCCGGCGCGTTCGGCTTGGACTTGGCCTGGGTGCCGGTCGCGACGTCGAACTTGACCACCGCGTGGTACTTGTCGGCGGAGGCTTCCGCCGGGCCGTAGCCCTTGCCCTTCTGCGTCACGACGTGGAGCAGGATCGGGCCGGTCTCCATGTCGCGCACGTTCTTCAGCACGGGCAGGAGATGGTCGAGGTTGTGGCCGTCGATCGGGCCCACGTAATAGAAGCCGAGCTCCTCGAACAGCGTGCCGCCGTCCATCATGAAGCCGCGGGAATATTCTTCGACGCGATTGGCGCGGTTGGCGAGGATCTTGGGCAGGCGCTGGTTGATCTGCTTGGCCACATCGCGCAGCGTGCGATAGGTCTTGCCCGAGTAGAGCCGCGAGAGATAGGCGCTCATCGCGCCGACCGGCGGCGCGATCGACATGTCGTTGTCGTTGAGGATGACGATCAGGCGCGAGTTCATCGCCCCCGCATTGTTCATGGCCTCGTAGGCCATGCCCGCCGACATCGCGCCGTCACCGATCACGGCGATAACGTTGTTCTTGCCGCCGGAGAGGTCGCGCGCGACCGCCATGCCGAGGCCGGCGGAGATCGAGGTCGAGGAATGCGCGGCGCCGAACGGATCGTAATCGCTCTCGCTGCGCTTGGTGAAGCCGGACAGGCCGCCGCCGGTGCGCAGCGTGCGGATGCGATCGCGCCGGCCGGTGAGGATCTTGTGCGGATAGGCCTGGTGGCCGACGTCCCAGATCAGCCGGTCGCGCGGGGTGTCGAAAACGTAATGGATCGCAGTGGTGAGTTCGACCACGCCGAGGCCTGCGCCGAAGTGACCGCCGGTCACCGAGACGGCATCGATGGTCTCCTGACGCAGCTCGTCGGCGACCTGGCGAACCTGCTCGACCTTGAGCTTGCGCAGGTCGTCCGGCGTCCGGATGGTGTCGAGAAGCGGCGTTTTACTATATGCGTTCACGGCGATTTCCAATTTGTCAGCGCCGGAAGATCGTTCCGGTGCGCGATGGGTTTGCACAATATCGGCGCAGCGCGAGTCCTTAAACCGTCGGAGCCACCTGCATGGGGCAAAGCCCCGTCTTCAAGCTTAGGTGAGCTTAAGTGCTCTCCGGTTCAGTCTCTGTGATCCCTGTCACTTAGATCGGCTTCGTCCATCCCAGCCAATTCATCAGCAGTTTGAAGCGCTTGTCGTCGGTAATCAGTGCCCACGCAAGGCTTACAAAAAGCCACACTCCGCGCAGCTTTACACCAAAGCTTGGGCCAAAGCCAACCCGCTCCGCCGATTACGGGCATGCACCTGCAACCCGCGGGCCAGAGTGGTTAATCCTGGCGCCAGCCGAAGGGTTCCAAGCTTGCCCGGTTCCTCGGCAAGGTTTTTCGCATGGGGAGGCTATTTCTAGACGGATTCAGGAGGGCGAGGGGCCCCTCTGAGGGAGGTTCCGTGATCGCCAGAGCGCCGGTTCCCTGGAATCAAGCAGCAGCAGCAGCAACGCCGACCGCGGCATGCGATCATGAAGAATTGCCGGTGCCCGCTGCGTGAGATAGGCGGCTTTGGAGGCGGCCCTTACTGGACGTCGAGCGGCGCGGTGCCGGTGGCCTGGCCGCTGGCATCGGTGGTGATCTTGTCGACGCGCGCCTCGGCCTGGCGCAGCAACTCCTCGCAGCGGCGCTTCAGGGCCTCGCCGCGCTCGTAGATTGTCACGGATTCCTCGAGCGGCACCTTGCCGTCCTCGAGCCGTTTCACGATGGTTTCGAGCTCCTCGATGGCGCGTTCGAAGGTCAGCCTGGAGATGTCGATTTGGGTATTTTCGGCCATATAAGTTTCCGATTGCCCGATTCGCTTCACGTCGGAGAAAGCAAAGTTTTGCGGGCGCAATGTGGCGGGTGTGTCAGGCGCCCATCAGGGCGCCGACATGCGCCGTAACAGATTCTTTCAATCCTTGCAGGTCGTAGCCGCCCTCGAGCACAGAAACAACGCGCCCCCCGGCGGTCTTGTCGGCGAGGTCCATCAGCTTGCGCGTCACCCAGGCATAATCCTCCGCGCGCAAATTCAGCGACGCCAGCGGATCGCGATAATGCGCGTCGAAGCCGGCAGAGATGACGAGCAGCTCCGGGCTGAATTTTTCGAGCTGCGGCAGGATCAAATTCTCGAACGCGATGCGGAATTCCGGCCCGCCGTCCTCGGAGGCGAGCGGCGCGTTGACGATGGTGTCGTGGTCGCCGCGCTCGCTCTTGGCGCCGGTGCCCGGAAACAGCGGCATCTGGTGCGTCGAGCAATACATCACGGTCGGGTCCGACCAGAAGATGTCCTGCGTGCCGTTGCCGTGATGCACGTCGAAATCGACGATGGCCGCGCGCTTGATGCCGTATTTGCGCTGCGCGTGGCGCGCGGCGATGGCGACGTTGTCGAAGAAACAGAAGCCCATCGGCTTGCCGATCTCGGCGTGGTGGCCGGGCGGGCGCACCGCGACGAAGGCGTTGCGATGCTCGCCCGCCATCACCGCTTCGGTCGCCGCGACCGCGCCGCCGACGCCGCGCATCACCGCTTCCCATGTGCCCGGCGACATCGAGGTGTCGCCATCGATATAGACCAGTCCGCTGGTCGGCGCGATGTGGCGCAGCTCCGTGACGTAGTGCTCGTTGTGGCAGAGCGTGACGAGGTCGAGATCGCCCTCCGGCGCCTGGTCACGCACCAGGAACTGGAAGCGCTCATGCGACAGCGCCTCCTCCACCGCGCGCAGGCGGTCCGGCCTTTCAGGGTGTCCCGGCGGCGTGACGTGGTCGAGGCAGGCCTTGTGGGAGAGGAGAAGCGTACTCATCAGTTCGGCCTCATGGAATGCGGGCTCTCGACGTCGCTTGGCGCATCCGGCGCCAAAACGCAAATACAAAACCCAATCTATGCGTTCCCCCGGGAATGGCAAAGGGTGGTCCCGAGCCGGCCCGTTTGATCCGGATCAATTCACGCGCAGGATGCGGCTCAGCGGCAGCGGCCCGATCGGTCCGTGCGCCCTGAAGAACGCGAACAGCGCGTCAGCGTCGTAGCCGCCATATTGCGGCCCCGTGCCCTGTTTGGCGACCGTAAAGCCGTCGCCACCGACTGCGAGGTAATCGTTGAGGGTGACGCGGTAGCCGCTTCCGGCTTCGACCAGTCTGCCATTGAGCGTCATCTTCTCGGTGATCACGCGCTCGCCGAATGGCTTCGCCGCATCCCAGGCGTAACTGAACCCGTTCGAGACCTGGAGAATCCGCGGCCGCTTCGGGTCGAGCCATTGCTGCTCCAGCATGTCCTTGAGCTGGCTGCCCGTGAGCGTCATGGTGACGAGCCGGTTGCGGAACGGCTGGCTGGCGAAAACGTCGCCGAAGGTGATCGCGCCGTTCTCCTTTGGAACGATGTCGGTGCGGATGCCGCCGGGATTGGTGAGCGCGATGACGGCGCTGCCGTCCTTGGCATCCCTGGTCGCGGCGAGCTGCGCGTCCGCAATGACGTCGCCGAGCGGGCTTTCGCCGGCCTCGTTCGGCACGCGTGACAGCGTCTGCGTCACCGATCCAGCCGGGCGATTGGCGATCGGCGCCGAAAGCTTGTCGTAGGCATCGATCAGTGCGGTCTGCTCGGGATCCCTAGGCAGCGAGGCATTGGCGACGAGGACGTTCTCGGCCCTGGCGCGGACGACGTCGCGCGTTGCCGGATCGAGCTTGAGGTCGATCGCGGTGACCAGGGTACCGTATTTGTCGCCGCTGGTGACGAGCCGCCCGTCAATATCGCAGACATAAGCACGATGGGTGTGGCCGCTGACGACGACGTCGACGGCGCGATCGAATTTTTTCACGATGTCGACGATCGGCCCCGTGATGGCAGGGCATTCATTGTAGTCGCCGGCCGGCTCGCCGCCCTGGTGGATCAGCACCACGATCGCCTCGACCCCGCGCGCCTTCAGCTGCGGCACCAGCGCGTTCACCGTCTCGGCTTCGTCGCGGAATTCGAGGCCGGTGATGCCCGCGGGCGATACGATGCCCGCGGTCTCCTTCAAGGTCAGCCCGATGAAGGCGATGGGGATGCCCTCGAATTCCCTGATCTCGTAAGGCGGCAGCACGCTCCTGCCGGTCGCGGTCTCGATGGTGGACGCCGCGAGATAATGGAATTTGGCGCCCTGGAAGGGATGGGGCCCCTGGCAGCCGTCGACCGGATGACAGCCCCCGTTCTGCATCCGCAGGAGCTCGGTCTTGCCCTCGTCGAATTCGTGATTGCCGACCGAGGTGATCGCGAGCCCCATCATCGAGAGCGACTCGATCGAAGGCTCGTCGTGGAACATCGCCGACAGGAACGGGCTCGCGCCGATCAGGTCGCCGGCGGCGACGAAGATCGTGTTCTTGTGGCCCTCGCGCAGCTGCTTCACCAGCGTCGCCATGTATTCGGCGCCGCCGGCGGCCACCATCACCTTCCTGGACCTGTCCTCGGGATCGCTGATCCGGATGCCGCCCGGCGACGGGCGCAGATTGCCGTGGAAATCGTTGATCGCGAGGATGCGCAGCTCGACGGGTGCGGCGGTTTGGGCGGACGCGGGCAGGGCGGCGAGCGCAAGCGCGAAGACGGTCAGGCGGAGAACATGTCGCATGGAACCAGACTAGTCGCTCCGCGCGAAGATTTCACGAAAGTTCTCGCCGTCATTCCGCGGCGATGCGCCGGACGGCACCCTACTTTTTCTTCTTCCTGTTCGCAAACGCGTTGAATGCGGCGGTGGCTTCTTCCGACTTCAACCGCTCGCCGAACAAATGGGCCTCCTGGTCGATGCGGCGGGTGAGCTCCTCGGATGCGACGCGCAGCAGTTTGCGCGAGATCGCGACCGCTTCGGCGGGGAGCCTGCAGATATCGCGCGCCACCTTGCGCGCCTCGACCTCGGTATGCCCCGGCGAGACCACGGTGTTGACGAAGCCGGCGGCATGCGCTTCAGCGGCCGTAAAAGTCCGTCCCATCACCAGCATGGCGAAGGCGCGCTGGTAGCCCATCGTGTTCGGCATCAAGAGGCTGGACGCACCGACCGGCACGAGCCCGAGATGGATGTAGGGCGCGGAGAAGGTTGCCGCGTTCGAGGCCAGCACATAGTCGCAATGGAACAGCATCACGGTGCCCATTCCGATCGACGCGCCGTCCACGGCCGCGATCACCGGCTTGGCGTTGAGGGCGAGCGAATAGAGAAACTTGGCGCCGTCGGACAGCGTCTCGGGGCGCGACGTGTCGGCGTGCATGAAATCGTCGATGTCGTCGCCGGCGGTGAACACGCCGGAGCCGCCAGTGATGATCATGCAGCGGATGTCGGGATTGTTCTGCGCGGTGTCGATCGCGCGGCTCATCTCCCGATACATGTCCTGCGTGATCGCGTTCTTCTTGCTCGGACGGCGCAGGGTGATCACGCGCGTTCCGCGCTCTTCGGTGACGATGATGTTGCCATTCGACATGAGAGGCCCCTGCGGTCGCCGCGATACTGACATTGGCTAGACTCGCGAAACGTCAGCCTACATCATCTTGCAGGCGCGCCAATGCGCTCGCGCGACCTTTTGGGGACCGAATTCGCGTGAGACGGGCGCATCGGCCGCTGCTGTGTTACGCGTTGCAATAATTAGCTACCCATTTTCGATTGAAAAACCCCTGGTTGTGGTGCACGATCGTCTCGCGCCGTTCCATTTGGCCGATTGCCCGATTGCCCGATTGATGATTGCCGCCACGCGTGTTGACGAATCCTCGCTGCACTATCGCGGCTGGCGCGTCGTGCTGGCCTGCTTCCTGATGGCCTTCTTCATGTTCGGCTTCGGCCTGTACGGTCAGGGCGTCTATCTCGCCGAACTCCAGCGCGCCCATGGCTGGCCGGGTACGCTGGTTTCCGCGGCCAGCACCTTCTCCTTTCTCCTGACTGCCGTGCTCGTCATCTTCACCGACGATCTGCTCGCCCGCATCGGGCTGCGGTCGCTGATCCTGTGCGGCCTCTCGGCGCTCGGCGCTTCGACGGTGCTGCTGGCGCTGCTGCAGACGCCCTGGCAGCTCTATCTCGCCTATGCGCTGATGTCGGTCGGCTGGACCGGCATGGGCACGGTGGTGATCGCGACCGTGCTGAACTCCTGGTTCGAACGGCGCCGCGGGCTCGCGCTCAGCCTCGCCTACAATGGCGCGACCTGCGGCGGCATCGTGCTCGTGCCGCTGCTGCTGTCGCTGAGCGGCAGCATCGGCTTTCGTTCCGCGATGCTGGCGGCCACGCTGGCGATGGTGGTGCTGGTGCTGCCGGTGGTGGTCATCTTCACCGGCTGGCCGACGGAAATGCCGCCAACGCCGGGCGGGGATTCATTCGATGGCGGCACCGCCGTGCCTGCGGTTCACTCGCGCAAGACGCTGCTCGCCAATTCGGCGTTCTGGACCATGGTGCTGCCGATCGCGGTCGCGCTGCTGGCGCAGATGGGATTCATCATCCACCAGGTGACGTTCCTCGAACCGCTGATCGGCCGCGCCAGTGCGGGTCTTGCCGTCACCATCATGGCGGCGATGGCGGTGGTCGGGCGCCTGTCGCTCGGCCTGTTCGTGGACCGGCTCGATCCGCGGCTCGCCTGCGCGGCATCGATGACCAGCCAGGCGGCGGCGCTGTTCGTGCTTCTGCAAAGCACGAACCCGACCGTGCTGCTCGTGTGCTGCGCCGTCTACGGCTTCTCGATCGGCAACATGATCACGTTTCCGCCCTTGATCATCCAGCGCGAGATCGGCGCGAGCGCCTTCGCCGCCGCGATGGGACTGGGCACGTCGATCAGCGGCATCGTCAGCGCCTTCGGCCCCGGCATCGTCGGTCTCGTGCGCAGCGTGACCGGCGACTACACGAGCGCGTTTGCGATGTGCGTGATGCTCGACCTAGTGGCGGCGAGCGTCGTACTATGGCGGCCGGGGAAACGTACGAAGCTCGCGGCTTCGTAGCCCGGATGGAGCGCAGCGCAATCCGGGATCGCCGTTCCCGCTACGATCTGCGAGCGGGGAGGCGCGAGTAAAAAATCTGGTGTAGTGGGGGCCCGGGCCGGGGGGGCGGGGGGGGTGTTGGGGGGCAAATATGGGGTACACCCACACCCCCCCCGCCCCCCCCCCCACCCCCCCCCCCCCCGCCGCCCCCGGGCGGGGGGGGCCCC
>NZ_JBVVPL010000009.1:89515-206788 GCF_055807615.1 Bradyrhizobium sp. MV1.5
TCCCCCTGGGTGCCCCCCTCCCTACGGGGTCCGCCCGTCCCCCCATCCTATCGGCGGGGGGGGGGGGGTTTTAAAAAATTGTGGTTTCGCCCGGCCCTCCGCGGCCACGACACTGAATGTGTGGCGCGCATATGCGGCCTTACCCCAACAGCACCGCATCCGCAGCAGCGACCGACTCCGCGCTCTCCGTCACGGTGCGCTCGAGCGCGCCGGCCTGCACGGCGATGTTCTCGGCGAAGAAGCGCGCCAGCGAGACGTAGCGCGCGGCATCCGTGATGCCATCGGATTTCGCGGCGAGCGCTTCGGATGCCAGCATGCAGCCGCCGAGCGTGGCGCCGAACTGTTGCAGATACGGCGTTGCGCCGGCAAGCGCCTCGTTCGGCGCGGACGCAACCCGCTCCAGCAGCCATTTGCTGGTGCGCGTCAGCGCCTCCAGTGCCTCGCGCAGTTTCACGCCGGTGGTGCCGAAAGCGGGATCGTTGGAGGCTTCGACCTGCTTCACGATTGCGGAGAGCTCGTCGAGCAGCGCCCACACCGACGCGCCGCCGTTGGCCGCGAGCTTTCGCGTGACGAGGTCGATGGCCTGGATGCCGTTGGTGCCCTCGTAGATCGCAGTGATGCGGGCATCGCGATAGTGCTGCGCCGCGCCGGTCTCCTCGATGAAGCCCATGCCGCCATGCACCTGCACGCCGAGATAGGCGACCTCGTTGCCGATATCGGTGGAATAGCCCTTGGCCATCGGCGTCAACAGCGCCGCGCGCGCGGCAGCATCGGCGCGGACCTTCGGATCTCTGGCGCGTGTCGAGATGTCGATCGCCACCGCGGTCGCATAGCAGATGGTGCGCGCCGCCGCGGTCTGCGCCCGCATCCGCATCAGCATGCGCTTGACGTCGGGATGCACGAAGATCGCATCGGAGCCGTCACCCTTCTTGCCGAGGGCGCGGCCCTGCTTGCGCTCTTGTGCGTACGACAAGGCCTGCTGATAGGCGCGGTCGGCAACACCGACGCCTTCGAGGCCGACGCCGAGGCGGGCCTGGTTCATCATCGTGAACATGCAGCGCATGCCCTGGTTCTCTTCGCCGACCAGGAAGCCGATCGCGCCGCCATGATCCCCCATGGTCATGGTGCAGGTGGGGGAGGCATGCATACCGAGCTTGTGCTCGACGCCGGAGGCGAAGATGTCGTTGCGCGCACCCAGCGAGCCGTCTTCGTTGACCATGAATTTGGGCACCAGGAACAGCGATATCCCCTTGGTGCCGGCGGGCGCGTCCGGCACGCGCGCCAGCACGAAATGCACGATGTTATCGGTCATGTCGTGCTCGCCATAGGTGATGAAGATCTTCGTCCCCTTGATGCGATAGGTGCCGTCGGCCTGCTTCTCGGCGCGGGTGCGCAGTGCGCCGACATCGGAGCCGGCCTGCGGCTCGGTCAGCTGCATCGTGCCGGTCCATTCGCCGGAGACGAGCTTCTCGAGATAGATCTTCTTCAACGCGTCGCTGCCATGCGCGTCCAGCGCCTCCATCGCCGATGCCGTCAGCAACGGGCAGAGGCCGAAGGCGACGTTGGCGGCGCTCCAGATCTCGGTGCAGGCGGCATTGATCGCGAGCGGCAGGCCTTGACCGCCAAAATCCTCGGGGCCGGACACCGCGTTCCAGCCGCCCTCGGTCCAGCGCTTGTAGGCATCCGGCCAGCCCGGCGCGGTCGTGACCTTGCCGTCGCTGAGCTTGATGCCGTGCTCGTCGCCGACCTTGTTCAGCGGCGCCAGCACGTCGGTCGCGAACTTGCCGGCTTCCTCCAGCACGGCGCTCACGATATCGCCGTCGAAATCGCCGTAGTGGCCGGCCTCCATGGCAGCCTTCAGGCCGGCGCCGTGGTTCAGCGACAGCAGCATGTCAGAGATCGGCGCGCGGTAGGTCATGGCTCACTCCCGGGGAAACAGTTCTTGCCGCCGTATTCCCATGAAATGGGGGCGGTCTCAACTGTCGGGAGGGGTGGCGGAACGCCCGTCGGAAGCGGCGGGCGTAGCGCCCTATCAGGCATGGCGCGTCGCCACCGGCGCCTGTGGTATTTTGCTCCTCCGGGCGGTTGAAATACCGCGTCTCTCCCTATAGACCGGCACCAATCGAGGGAATCCGCGGACGCTCCTGTCGCCGCCGTTCCCGAGGGCCTGATGGGGCGTAGCCAAGCGGTAAGGCAGCGGATTTTGATTCCGCCATTCGGAGGTTCGATCCCTCCCGCCCCAGCCAGCACGTAAGCTGTTGAGTTCGCTTCATAAGCAGCCTATTTCCGCCAAGGTTTTCAGGGCCGTTTGGAAATACAGATTCTGAGCTCGGTCCGGTCCGAACGAGATCGCGTCGTACTGCACGATGCCCTCCGTCGCTTTCATCCCAACATATTACTCGGGAGACGGGCCGGCGCAGGTCCACTACGTCGTCATCGTAGGATAGAGTACCCCGGCGAACAAATCGGATGTTGCTACCAAGAGCGCGCTTTCGTTTCCAAGTGCCGGCTCTCACGCTCGGAACGCCGCTGCGTGTCCCCACGTTTTTCTGAAAGCTCACAACAAACGCAATCCTGCCTCCCTGCAGCGCCGCCGATTGTGAACTAGGGTAGCACTACTTAGCCGGTAAGGCGTACGCCACCAGGGAATCACCGATCGGCGTCTCCATGAAATGATGACCGCCGGCCATGATGACCAGGTACTGGCGGCCGCCAGCCTCATAGGTGATCGGCGTGGCCTGGCCGCCGGCAGGAAGCACGTCCTTCCAGACGGTTTTTCCGGTCTTGATGTCGATGGCACGGATCAGATTGTCGGTCGTCGCTGCGACGAAGATAAGCCCGCCGGCGGTCACGACGGCACCGCCATTATTTGGCGTCCCGATCCTGATCGGCAGCATCGAAGGGATCCCGAACGGGCCGTTCGTGCGGGCTTCACCCAACGGACGATCCCACAGCGTCCTTCCGGTCTTCAGATC
Source organism: Bradyrhizobium sp. MV1.5 (assembly GCF_055807615.1). Taxonomy (NCBI): domain Bacteria; kingdom Pseudomonadati; phylum Pseudomonadota; class Alphaproteobacteria; order Hyphomicrobiales; family Nitrobacteraceae; genus Bradyrhizobium; species Bradyrhizobium sp. MV1.5. The sequence goes on from NZ_JBVVPL010000009.1 coordinate 92,491, forward strand.
GATAGCGCGAATTCCGCCATAGGGCGGCTGCTTGCACAATAATCCGGTGCCCGGCAGCCGCCAGCCGGCATTGACGTTGATCGCATATGGGGAACCGAGCTGCGGATCGCCCGCGCCTTCCTGCCCGCCGATTTCGCCGCGCGCCTGGTCTCGCGGCGCCCAACCGAGACGATTGGCCTCGTCGCGCGGCACCAGCCGATTGTAATTCGGCATGTCGTTGTAATTGGCAACGATGACGTCGCGAACGGGATCGATGGCGATGCCGCCCCAATCGGAGCCGCCATTATAGCCTGGATATTCAATCCAGTGCGGGCTGGCCGTGGGTGGCGTGAAGATGCCCTTATAGCTCGCCTGACGAAACTGGATACGGCAGATCATCTGGTCGATGGGCGACATGCCCCACATGTCGCGCTCGGTGAGATCGGCCTTTCGCAGCGTGTGGTAAAGCGAGAATGGCTGGGTCTTGGCGCGCTGCGCCGGCTCAACGCCGCCTTGCGGCACCGGCCTCTCTTCGACGCCGACGAGCGGCTTGCCCGTACGGCGGTCGAGCACGAAAATGTCGCCGCGCTTGCTCGGCAACACCAGCGCCGGCACCGGCGCGCCATTGTCCGTCGGGAAGTCGATCAGCGTCGCTTGAGAGCCGAGATCGTAGTCCCAGACATCATTGTGCACGGTCTGGAAGTGCCAGGCGGGCTTGCCGGTCGTGACATCGAGCGCGACCAGCGATGTCGCGAACTCCTTCTCGCGGTCCGAGCGGCTGCTGCTCCAGTAGTCCACGGCCGAAACCCCAAGCGGCAGATAGACGAGTCCCAGCTCCTCGTCGCCGGAGGCGGTCGTCCACATGTTGGGCGTGCCCCTGGTATAGGTTTGTCCAACCGCCGGCGGCGCGCTTGCATCCGGCTTGACCATGTCCCAGGCCCAACGCAACGCCCCCGTCTGCGCGTCGTATCCCTGAATCACACCCGAGGGCGCGTCCCGCTTTTGCCCATCGAGCACTTCATGCCCGATAACAACGACGCCGCGAACGATCGTGGGCGCCGAGGTAATCGCGAACATGCCGGGATCGTGCCGGCCGATGCCCCTCGCGGTGTCGACCTGTCCATCATGTCCGAATGCCTCGCAGCGCTTGCCGGTCATCGCATCGATTGCGATCAGGCGTGCGTCAAGCGTACCTTCGATGATGCGGCTGGCACAGGCCGCGCCCTGATCGGCATTGGAGAGTTCGTAATATGCAAGGCCTCTGCAAGCTGCGGTATACGGAATGAACTCGTCCGGAACGCGCGGGTCAAATCGCCAGATCTGCTTGCCGGTCTTGGCGTCGACGGCGATAACGATGTTCTTGGGCGTGCAGACGTAGAGGTTATCCCCCACCTTCAGCGGCGTGTTCTCTGCGCCGTATGTGCCCTTTGTATTCTTGGTAGGCAAGTCGCCCGTGTGATAGGTCCAAACTTTGGTGAGCTTGGCGACGCTCGTCGAGTTGATCTCGTCGAGCGGCGAATAGCGGCGCGCGCTGTAGCTGCCGCCATACGCAGGCCAATCTGCGCCTGCCTTGAGAGAGGAAGGGTCGGCCATCGCGACGGTCGGAGATGGCATGACGCGAGGAGCGGCGCTTGCCGGCCGAAAAGCCCCGGACATCAACACAGTTGTGGCTACCAGCAGTACAAGCCCCGCAGCGATTGTCGCCGCAGCTTCATACTGGTGGCGAATGGGCCGAAGCCGCGGCGTGAGCGCCAGGACGGCGATCAGCAAAATGGCCGGTCCGACGGTCCGCGGCACCAAGGCCCAACCGTTAGCGCCAACTTCCCAGAACGCCCAAGCGAGGGTGAGCAGGAAGAGAACAAGGTAAAGCCATGCGCCTTCAACGCGCCGGCGGGCCAACAGGAGACCCGAGAGGATCAGGACGATTCCGCTGGGCAGATAATAGAAGGAGCCTCCCAACCAAAGCAGCCATGCTCCGCCGGCTCCGAGCACGAGGCCGATGAGAGCCATGACTCCTCCGAGAGTGAATGCCGCCCAATCTGCTGCGCGATATCTCTGAGCCATGCCGGTTACTCGTCATCTGTTGATTACTTTGCTCCAGATCCAAGAGTGCGTCCGCCGCTTTGGTTCCTGCATTTGCACGTACGCTTCCGGACCACGGAGCGCCGTTGGCTCGGGGAGGCGATGAGCTCAAGCGACCCTCAGCAGCCCGAACAGATGGGCAATTCGTTTCTGCTCGGCTATCTTGATTTCGGGGTCATACGCATTCTCAACGTATGTGTTCGCTGCCTATCATAAAGACCTGCCGATCGCTCGGCGCAGTTGCCGTGTTGATGACATGGCTCTGCGTCGCCGCCTATTCCGTCCTGGCGGGCGCCGAACTCAAGGCTGAGATCGGAAGGCGACTGTCTCAGCGATTGCCTTTGGCGGATCATCGTCGCCCGCTAGAGGCAAGACCTGTTCGGTGAATTGCCCCATCGGACCTGCCCGGACCATCAGAGTAAACAGCTGATGTCGGCGTTCGACATCCTCCCTGTCGCTGCGAGCGGCAATCAGGCGACGAGCGTCTGCAAGGACGAGGTCGGCGTGGTGGGAGAGCGCCGCGAGCCGGGTGGGGTCGCGCTCGGAGCTTGCGACTTGTGTCATCACCTCAATCATTCGGATCGAAATTGCAGGCTGGGCGCCTGCGCTTTGCCGGATCATATGAAACATCGTCCCGAGCAGTTGATCGTATTGCACATGCGGCACCACCAGCACCGGCTGACTTCCTCTGATCGACACTCCTGATGGCAGATGCAGGGGTACGAGATCGCAGAGCGCCGCACCCAGTCGATCCAGGACCGAGAGCGCGGTGTGTGGATCGTTGATGCCGGGCGAAAGTGCCCTCACCGCGACTTCGACGAGTTGGCGAACGGCAAAGCGCAGATCGGAAGCGATGCTGCTTGTTGCGCCCAGCGCCGTCGCATTCCGGATAGCCGCTTCGGCACCGTCGACGGGAGGATTAACCAGAGCGACGGTCGCCCCCGGAAAAACATAGTCGCCGGGGCCGATCAACAGCCGAATGGTGGCTCTATGCTTGGCCGCCCAGGTGGCCAGGCCCTCTTCGTCCAGATGCTGCAGATAACCGCGCCGCGAGTCCTTCAGAGGCAGGGAGCCGATCCAGTACTCGCCCGGCGGAGGCTTCGGCTGCGGATCCTGGACCGTTAGCTGGCGTGTAGCGCTGCGGAGGTCTTCACTGACGAGTTCGACGACAGTTTCAACGTTGATCCGGCCGGCGACGTGACCGACGAAGTAGACGAGCGTCGCCACGCAAGCCAATGCGAGCAGAATTCCAACGCTTAATGATAGATGAGGGACGAAGCCCCCCTCGGGCTCTGTCCGGATGCTTCTCAGCACGACGAGAGCGTAACAGAAGGTGCCGAGCAGCATCCCCAGTGTGAGTTGATTGCCGCGATCGCGAGTGAAATTGCGCAGCAGTCTCGGCCCCATCTGACCTGCAGCGAGAGACAACGCGGCAATGGTGATCGAGAACACGGTTCCCGCGACACCGATCGTCGCGCCGGCTACGGTGCCGAGAAGGGTGCGAGCGCCGGTCGCGCCGCCGTCGTACATCCAACTCTGTAGATTGGAGAGGTAGACCGTGTTGCTCTGGTCGATATGAACGAGGGTGAAGGCGCCGATCAGGCTGCAAAGCACCATGACCATAGGCACCAGCCAGAATGTCTCGCCAAGGTCAGCCAGCAGTTTTTCAGCGCGGGCGAGCATATTTTGAGCCGCATAACCACATCGAACCTGGAACCAACATCCGGGAGGTGGAGCGGTTCCGCCCAACCGCTCCACCTCAGAAGATTACCCGTTGCTGGGGTACTTGAATTCAGGCGCCGACTTCAACTGGTCGGCCGTCGTGTCCATGGTCGCGGTCCACTTGTTGGCCGCATGATCGAACTTCAGATTGATTGCCGAAGGCCGCACTGCGACGTAGTGGTCGCCAAGGCCCAGGAACCCTCCCACCGAGAGGACATAGCCGTCGATGCCGTTCTCGTTCAGCGCGACGTCCTTGATCGTGCCAATGTCCTGTTTGGCGTTGTTGTACACCTGCAGACCCATCAACTGCGAGCTCAGGCCGTCCTTCGGCGGCACCGATGTGAAGGCTCCGCCCAGGCGATCCGAAGTTGCGTTAGCGCTGTTGCTGGATGAGTTTGAATTCGTAGACGACTTCTGCGCGTTAGCGCCGACCGTTTTCACCTCGGCAAACGTATTTGGACCAACGAACATTGTCACCGGATTTCCTGATCGATCCCTGGCCTCCACCAGGAACGACTGCGGCCGTACCTTGACGTCGGTGAAACCTGCCTGTTGCAGGTCGTTGACCATCTGTTGCCGAGTGCTCGCCTGACCAGGGTCGGACTGGACCGCGTCTGCCTTGTTGCCCCCCTTGTTTGTCATGCTGTTTTCAGCGCGTTGGTCGGCCGACTGATTGCGGCTCGAGCTCTGCACGGCGCTATGGTCCACGGGACCGGTAGCTTGCGGGGCGCTTTGCGCCATCGCAAGCGATGATGCGCCGACAAGAGCTGCCGCCGCCAGGAATGAGGTCGCTTTCATGCATGGTTCTCCTTGCTCGAGTTCAAAAGTTGATGGCGTTCGTAACGGCCCGCGCCGGCAGAACGCCGTCTTGCTCAGGGACATGGATGCCGGATGCCGTCGTATCCCATGTAGGTCCCGGAGCTCGGGTCGTACGACTTGTATCGCTGGGAGCAGTAGGCGTTGTTCTCGGCAGCTTGCGCCCGGCTGTTGGCGACGGCGCTTCCAATCGCCGCACCTGCCACGAAGCCACCTAACGCTGGACCCCAGCCGCGGCTATAGCGGTGCCGGTAGCCGTCACGCCAGTGATGACGATGCCAACCGTGGTGGCGGCCATGCCTCCATTGAACTTCCACCAGGCTTGCGTGGTTCTTGGCCATCCCGCTCGCAGCCAACAACGGTGCGGCTTGCGCAGTAGTTCCGACCGGAATCGCGAGCGCCAATACGGCGACGGCAACGTACCATCTGTTTGCTTTCATAAACTCATCTCCGCGGTTTTCGTTACCTGAAGAAAATGCGCGAGCTGCGGTGCCGTTGCAGAGACAGTTGGTACATATGTGTACCCCCGCCGGGAGCACCTGCTTCCTGCAGCAGCAAGGCTCCGGTCAAAGCACCACTGGCCCCGTGCGGCAGCGGACCAACTTATGCGGTCTGCAATCCGGCTCCGGGTTGATCACCGCGGCATCATCCATACGATAGGCGAAGACTCGTAGGGCTTGCCGCAAGGTCATTGGAGTCCCAATGCGAATAGTCATAATCGAAGACGAATATTTCATCGCCGACGATCTCGCGGTGGAGATCCGGCGCAGCGGTCATCAACCAATCGGCCCGTTTGCAGAGCTAAGCCCAGCTTTCCATGCAGCTGCGAGCGCAGCTATCGATGCGGCGCTTCTTGACGTCGACCTGCACGGGCGGGCCTCGTTCGAATTCGCAGATTTCCTCTTGAACAGAAGCATCCCCTTCCTGATCTACACGGGATACAGTCGCGAAGTCATACCCAGCCGATTTGCCCGGTACATGGTTGAAAAGCCGGTTCCAATTCGTGACGTGGTTGATCGCTTGTGTCGCCATGCGCTTGTGCACGGCTCGCCGCGGGACTGGTATGGCGTTGGTCCGTAATTGCCGCGACAGGGGGCCATAGCGTTGTGGCTTGGCGTCTGACGTAGCGCGTACGCAGCCGCGCCGACCTTCTGCCGGGCATAAAACGTTCTGATCGGAACGCCGAATGCCCAGAACGATTGTCGCTAGGCAAGCCCGGGAGCACCTTCGAAGTGGGTGTGCTTCCGAACCGGACTTGTGCATACCTCGACTGTAAAGAGGGCCGTAGGAGCTTGGCATGCTGAAGTGGGCGTTGATCTTCTTTGTGATATCGATCGTAGCCGGATTGCTCGGGTTCAGCGGAATCGCCGCTGGTGCATCCACCATCGCCAAGTGGCTGTTTTTCGCGGCCGTTGCGATTTTTCTGGTGTTCGTGCTCCTCGCTTTCTTTGCGGGAGAGGTGATTCTTTAGCGCTGATCAACGGGCGCTCGGCACGTCCAGCAATCGCGAGGGTCTGCTCCGAAGGCGGTCCCACTTAGATCTTGGAGAGGCGCCGGGGCGATGGCCGGCGGCGCCTCCGATCTGTCAACACGCAACTACTTTGGAGCTCCAACGGCTGCCGCTGTTGAGCTCATCTCGGCTTTGCACTTCAGGAAAAAAAGTATGCAAGGGCCAGCACGACGTAAACTCCAATGAGCAGTACGCCCTCGAACCAGGTGGTCTCGGCGTCTCTGGTGATGGCATTCACGATGAACGCAGTGCCGGCGATTGAAAAGAGGTCGACGGGATTTTGGAAGACAAGGGTCATCGGCTTGCCGATCACCCAGGAGAAAATGACGAGAAGCGGAGCAACAACCAGCGCAATCTGAATGGCGGATCCAATGCAGAGCGTCATCACGAGTCCCATCCTGTCGCGCCGAGCGAACCAAACAGCCGCAAAAATGTCCGAGCTGGTGCCCACAAGAGCAAGCACGACGACGCCAAGAAAGAGTGGTGTCACACCCGTTGATTTGGCCGCTTCCGTCAGAGCGCCGGACACAAATTCGCTCTGCAGGGCCGCCGCGCCGGTGCACGCCAGTAACACGATCAGGCATGTGGTTGCCGACCACGCCGATTTAGCCGAAGCCTCCTCATTGGTCGCGAAGACATTCCGGTGGGTAACGAGGGTGAAGACAAGATTTCCGGAGTAGAGAATTAGCAGCACCACGGACACAGCCAGGCTAAGTAGCTCATCGGAGGCATTCACGTTATTGACATGACGGATGCTGCGACCCGTGTAGTCGAACACTGCCGGCAGAATGAGAGCGATCACCGACAGAACGAGCATGCTCGACAACAACCCAGCGCGCGCCTGGGTGAAGCTTTGGCGCTCGCGATTGAAACCGCCGGCGACGATGGCCAGACCCAACCCCAGCAAGCAGGTCGCCGCTATGGACCCGGTGATCTGGGCATGGACCACCTCGACATGGCCGCGCGCGAGAACAAATAGCGCAAGAATGAGCTCGGCCAAGCTTCCAAGACTGACGGTCAGGAGACCGCCTATGGCAGGACCGGTGTGGGAGGATAGCTGGTCGGTTGCTACGCGAATCCATTCAGCGAGTACAGCTATTGCGAGAACGCCGGATCCGAATATCCAGATCGGAGAAAGATGAAAAATGTACTCGCCCATCGGGGTGAGCAGAACGAACACCAGCGGCACAACGCGCGCGACGGTACCGTACTGCCCAAAGATAGTCGTTGCTCTGGAGACGTTGGACTTCGGCAAGCTGGCGACTGGCTCCTGGCGATCCCGCAAGGCTCGCTACTTCGATCTTAGCCGGCACATCGGGCCATTCCGCCGCCGACGGAGCGTGGCTTCTGCACCCACAAAGCTCTCCGCATTCGATTCCCGGGCAGCTCGTGACGACTAACGCGGTAAGATACCCAGCGTTCGCTGCGCCGGCCTGAACTCGGTACGCAACCGGACAAGGCAAACGCATTGCGACGCCCAAGCCCTCATTTCTTCGCGCCATCAATCATGAGTTGCTTGCTTGTCGAGCATTGGCTGCATTGAGAGAGTTCTCATGTGCAGATAAAATCACGCGAGAGCAGTTGCAGGACAATTGCTCGAGTTGCGATTGATCCAGAATCTCGACTTGAGCGCGGCCTTGCTTGATGATGCCTCGCGCTTCCATTTCGCCCATTGTCGACGTGATACCTGCGCGCCGAACTCCAAGGGCCTGTGCAATGCATCGATGCGTGAGCGGGATTTCACGGGAGAACAATTTGTCCGCTGCAACGAGAAGCCACCGAGCCAGTCGTTGCTGCAGACTGTGACGCGAGTTACATGCAGCGAGCTGCGAGCTTTGGATCAGGGTGGCCTGCACGTACCGCAGCAACAGCTTCTGGATCTCGACATCGCCCCTCACCAGCTCAATCAAAGCATCTGCCTCGATGCGCAAGGCTCTACCGGGAACCTGAACCATGCAACGGTGAGGGGAAACGCGCATGCCAAGGATCAGGGGAATGCCGATGAAATCCTTTGCTCCGACAGTCTGTATCTCGACCGGGAGGCAGTCTCCGGCTCTGGCCGTCAGCGAGGCCGCGCCATTTTCAAGAAAATAAGCATTTTGCAACAGCACATTACGTTCCTGCAGCATTTGTCTCGGCCGCAGCGTTACTTCGTCGCAGAGTTCGACTAGCCGGCTGCGTGATGAGTGTGGAAGGCGGCGCACCAGATCGTTCGTGGTGTGGTTCGCGTGCGGCGCTTGATCGCGCTCTCGTGACGGCGCGAGAGATGGTGTCCGACCGTGCGTTGGCAGGACGTTTTCGAGTTCGTTGCTCAGCATTTCGCGGCTCCTTGGAACGGCTATCCACCAAGATGTGGGGCGTGCGCCGGCCTCCTCACAGTCGGGCTGAAGGTGAAGACTCGTCAGGAGAAACCTGACCTGGTCCTCAAGGCCTGGATCGTGAGCTTGCCTCTGATCGCGAGCAATTAATGAAGTACGTCGGCCTAGGCATGTAATAGCCTTGCCTGAATGTGCACGCGTGGATCTGCGGTGCGTTTCCCAAGGGCGGGCCGGGTACCCGATTGGTCGCTGCACTTTCTTCTTGGCACGGCAGCGGACCGTTCGCTTGACGGGCGGCCAGAACTTCGCACATCGGAAACGATTATACGATCAATCATGACGTTGGCACGAAGGATCGCAGGAGCACTGTATGGGCCTAAAGAGCAGGATCACCCTTGCAATTGTCGCAGGTACAATCTCGACCTCCGTGCTGTTGGGTCCCGCATGGGCAGAGACGGCGACGCGGGCTACGACGGAACAGTCGGCGCAGTCACAGCAGTTCGTCAACACGGTCTATAATGGATACCGTGCGTCGCGACTGCTTGGGAGCGCGGTGTTCTCGCTGAAAGGTGAGTATTTGGGAGCCGTCCGGAACGTGACCTTGGCAGACGACGGGCAGATTGATTCTTTGCTCGTCGAAGGCTTCAGGACGAAGGATGAGCCGGAGTTCATCTCCCGGATTCCCTTCAACCGGGTGCTGCGCCCGCTTCATGAAGGAGCTATCGTGGCCAACTTTTCCGATTTGAGGTCGCGAGAATACGGCCTCTTCGTTGACCCTGATCAGGCGCAAGCAGAGCCGCACGAATTCTCGGTCTCCAAGGTCATCGGAGACTATGCGCGGCTGCAGGCAGGACAAGGCTATGGCTATGTCTCCGATCTCGTTTTCGACAGCGGGGGAAAGCTCGCGGCCGTTGTGATATCCCGCGGGGCGTCCGTTGGCGGAGGGACGTATGCCTTTCCGTACCCGGGTCAAACGGGGCGGTGGAGCCCGAAGCTAAGCTATTATGGTCTGCCTTACGTCACACCGGAGCAAGCAAACAAAGCCGGTCTGCGGCTCAATATGAAGGGGTTTCAGAACTCGTGAGCCACCAACGTCCGCCTAATGGTCCGCGGCGGTGTGCCTCATGAGAGAGGCGCGCGGCTTCACGAGCGAACTGGTGCAGTCACGCCTTTGAGCGCAGCGAAAGTTCTCCTCTCCGAGGCTTGCGTTCGAACGTGGCTGCATCAGAGCGCTTTGCTCCCGTGCGTCAGATGCGTGCGAGAACATCAGCGAAGGTCAATACGAACATCGCGATCACGAAAACAAGCCCCGAGATCGCCGCGATCCGGACCAGCGGCTTCGCTGAGGCGAGTTCCATGAAGAGCAAGACGACGAGGGTCGATTTCACCCCCGCAATGATGATGCCGCTGGCTGTTGTCATTCGGCCCATGGGAACATAGGCGGCGACGAGGCTGAGCACGAGGAGTGCGAGGAGCGCTGCCCAGATCAAGAGGTTCCTCGCCCATAGGCGGCGCACAATACCACCTGATTCGCCCTGCCTGCTCATGATGCGCGCCCCGGCAAATAGATCAGCGGATAGAGGAAGATCCATACGATATCGACTAGATGCCAGTAGAGGGCTGTGACCTCGATTTCGGGATTGTCTTTGGCCGGAAGTTGGCGCCGGAGCAGCACCCAGAACAAGCGGCTCACGAGAGCAATCCCGATGGAAAGGTGGATCGCGTGGACGCCCGTGACCAGCCAATAAAATCCGTAAAACAGCTGCGCTCCGGGCTGAGACAATGCAAACCCGGCTCCCGGCACGAGCTGCTTGTCAATGTCCTCCTTGTACTCGAAGCCCTTGATGACGATGAACGCGAGCCCGAGCATCGCGGTGAGCATGAGGCACGCGAGGACGAGCCGCCGCAGTGGTGCCGACTCCTCCGCCGCCTGCGCGGCGATCGCCATGGTGAGGCTGCTGGTCAACAGCACGGCGGTGTTGATCGTGCCGTACCAGATATTTGTCTCCCTCCCGGCTACAGCGAACGCCTCCGGATGCTCGACTCGACAAACCGTGTAGGTCAGCATCAAGGCTCCAAAGAACAGCGTTTCGCTGGCGAGGAAGACCCAGATGCCGAACTTACCTGCCTCGCGCTGCTGGCCGAAATTCGACCAGGGTTCTCTCAGCAGTGCGCTTTCGTCGCTCATCGCGTTTCTCTTGCGTTTTGCATTTCGGGAGGATCGGTTCCGGCCGACATACCTTCGGCGTGGTAATCATAGGGTCCGCGATCTACGCGGGGCTGCCTGTCAAAATTCTTCGGGGGAGGCGGAGAACCCGTGGTCCACTCCAGGCCTGTCGCGCCCCAAGGATTCTTCGCGGCGTTTCCGCCGTAGAACAGGGACCAGGTGAGATATCCGAGAGGCAACAAGTAGGCGATGGCGAGGACCGCTGCTCCGGCAGACGACATGACATTGTAGATCTGAAACTCCGCCGGATAGGTATGATACCGGCGCGGCATGCCGAGATAGCCTGCAAAGAATTGCGGCAGGAATGTCATGTTGAATCCGGCATACATCAGGATGGCCGCGAACTTCGCCCAGCTCTCCGGGTAGAGCTTGCCCGTAACCTTGGGCCACCAGAAGTGGAGCCCGGCAAAGAAGGCGGATACCGAGCCGCCCACCATGATGTAGTGGAAGTGCGCGACGACGAAGTAGGTGTCGGTGACATGGATATCCACCGGGATCGACGCGAGGAACAGTCCGGAGAGCCCGCCGGTCGTAAACAGACCGACGAAGCCAAGCGCATACAGCATCGGCGATTCGAAGCTGATCTGGCCGCGATACAGCGAAGCGGTCCAGTTGAAAACTTTGATTGCCGACGGCACGGCGATGATGAAGGACAGGAAGGAGAACACCAGGCTGGCCAGGGCCGACTGTCCGGAGACGAACATGTGGTGGCCCCAGACGAAGAACCCGACGCCCGCAATCGCAAGCATGGCATAGACCATGAAATCGTATCCGAAAATCCGCCGCCTCGCGAAGCATGGGATGATTTCGGACACGACGCCCATTGCCGGCAGCACCATGATGTAAACCGCCGGGTGCGAGTAGAACCAGAACAGGTGCTGGAACAGGATCGGATCGCCGCCGCGAGCCGGATCGAAGATCGGCAAGCCCAGCACGCGCTCCGCGATCACGAGCAGGAGCGAGATGGCGAGCACCGGGGTGGCAAGCACCATGATCAGCGACGTCGCGTAGATCGCCCAGACGAACAGCGGCAGCCGGAACCAGGTCATGCCGGGAGCGCGCAGCATGTGGGTGGTCGCGATGAAGTTCACGCCGGTGGCGATGCTGGCGAAGCCGACGACGAACACGCCGGCGGCGGCCGCGAAGACGTGGGAGTTGGAGAACATCGACGAATAAGGCGTATAGAACGTCCAGCCGGTGTCGACGCCACCGGCGACAAGGGCATAAACGGTGAAAGCGCCGGCAGCGACGGTCAAATACCAGCTGAAAAGATTGAGGCGCGGAAAGGCGACGTCAGGCGCCCCGATCATCAGCGGCAGCAGGAAATTGCCGAACGTATTCGGGATCGACGGCACCAGGAAGAACCAGACCATGATGATCCCGTGGAACGAGAACAGCTTGTTGTAGGTGTCCGACGTCAACAGCCATCCGTTCGGCTGGAACAGCTCGAGCCGAACAGCGGTGATTGCGGCGCCTCCCAGAAAAAAGAAGAACGTGATGGTGATCGCGTAAAGGATTGCAATGCGCTTGTGGTCTGTCGTGGCAAGCCAAGACGAGATCGTCGAGCCGTGGCGCAGATAATCGGGGTGCGGCGGCAGCGGCAGATCTCCGGCGAGCAGGGCGTCAGTCATTTTGCTGTCCCTCCCCGAGCGAGCGGATATAGGCGGTCAGGCTCTGGATCTCTCCGTCGTCGAGCAGCCCTTTGAAGCTCGGCATGATCGGCTCGAACCCGGCCACGACGTCGCGTTTCGGCTGCAGGATCGAATCGCGGATGTAGGCATCGTCCGCGGAAACGGTGCGTCCATCCGCCAGCTGCACGGCGCGGCCGTAAAGACCCGCCAGGCGCGGCGCGTGGACGTTCGAGGAGCCGGCATGGCAGCCCGAGCATCCCCGCGATACGAACAGCCTGGCGCCCTCATGAGCAAGGTCGTCGCCCTCCGGCTGCTGCACCAGCCATTTGGCATAGTCATCCTGCCGCATGACCACGATCTTGCCGCGCATCATGGAATGGTTGGTGCCGCAATATTCAGCGCAGAGCAGTGGAAAGGTGCCGGTTTTGCTGGCCTGGAACCAGAGATCGGTGTCCCGTCCGGGCAGCACGTCCTTCTTGACCCGGAACGCGGGGACGAAGAAGGAATGGATCACGTCCTGCGAGCTCATCAGGAGATGGACTGGTTTATCCAGCGGCACGTGCAGGGCATTGATCTCACGCGCGCCGTTTGAATGCTGCGTCTTCCACATCCACTGCTTGGCGACGACGTGAATTTCAAGTGCTCCCGTGGGCGCGGCAAGGCTGCTGAGGTCAGCAGAAGATGCCCACCAGAATAGGAAGGCGAACGTCAGCAACGTCGCGACCGTCCAACCGATTTCGAACTCGCGGCTGAGAATCTCAGGCATCGGGCCGCGCTTGGCAGCTGATCCGCGGCGGTACCGGACAGCAAACAGTAGGATGAGGCCGAACACGAGGACCACGGTCGCGCCGGACAGGACGAGCAACAGATAGAAGATGTGGTCCACCGTGACGGCGTGCGTGCTCGCTTCCGGCAGCCTGAACAGCGAGTTCATGCCGACGCTCCGCGACCTCTGCTGCGGACCAGCATCAGTCCGATGAAGGCGGCCATGATGGCAACCGTGGAGGCCCCGACAATCTGCAGAATGACGGTGATCCTGCCGGTGTAGATGCCGTGCACCGCGTCAAATCCGTAGCAGAGCAGCGCGACGCGGCCGGAAAGTCCGCCGATCCGACCGTCACCGGCTTCCAACAGAGCGAGGCGAATATCAACGGGCTGCAGCGCGAGGCTGGACAGCGCGCGGACGACCCGTCCGTCGGGCGCGAGCGTGACGAAGGCTGCCGGATGCGCAATCGCGTCATGCTTGTCGTCGATTTCGGTATGGTAGCCGATTGCACCGAGCAGCGCGGCAACGGTCTCCTTCGGTCCTGACAGGACCGATGTTCCCGCGCCCCCGATCTGCCCCTGGGTAAAGCGGCGGGCGTCGTCAATGGTGTCGCGCGGATCGATTCCGACAACGACAAGGCTGTAGTCGCGTCCTGCGACAAGCCCGGTTTGCTGCAGCGCTGAGCTTGCGATTGTCAGCGCCGGCCCGCAAATCTGCCTGCAGGTGAAGTCCGCTGGAAGGAGCAGGGTCGGACGTCCGTCGATCGCATCGCGAAGGGTGACGGTGTGGCCGCCGACTGCGCTGAACTGCAGCGATAACGGAACGCGCGCGCCCTGAGGAGGATCGAAGCCGACGCGCCCGATCTGCTGCTCGGTCAAACCGGCATGCGCGAGCCCCGGCCAGAGCGCAAGCGCCAACACAACGATGGCCTGCCTCATGGATTGCCCCCACTTGCACCGTGCGGAGGGGCAGGCGCAGGTTGAAGGGCGTCATAAGCTTGATCGCCCCGTCCGGCGACGAGCTGCATCGCCTCATCGATCGGGATGCTGGCGATGTTGTGGTCGCGATCGACCCAGGCATAAGCGGTGAGCCTGGCACGCTGCGCGGCCTCGAACCGGGTCAGGTCGGCCTCCGGAAAGGTCTGGAGCTCGGGCGAGGGAAACCGGCGCTCTGCGCGCGGGGTGAATGCGCCCGGCGCTTGCGTATTCAGGAACAGCAGCATTCCCGCAATCGCGGCACCCACGAAGAGCAGGAAGCTACCCACGACGACGAGAACGGCACGGTTGTGAATGCCGGCCGGTTGCGGGAGCGCGCGGCTGCCCATCTCCTTATTCGGCATGGCGCACCTCCGCGGATGCGATGCCCTGCCCAAAGAGGACAGAACCTATCGTCAAGGTAAGGAGAGCGCCCAGAGCCGTGAGTGCAACAGGAGCTTGCGCCGAAAATGCGGGCACTAGCAGCCAAGCGAAATGCATGACGGTCCCGAAGAGCAGCAAAAGGCCGACGATGCGCAAGCCTGCAGGGCTGACGCGCACGCCCTCGAACAGCAACAACGCGAATGGAAGAACGGCTCCGGTGACGAATGTCACGAACAGAATGCCCGTCCATGCGTCCGTGCTGCGCCTCAGGAACCACTCGGCCTTGTGAGGCAGATCGCCGTACCAGGCCACCACATATGTCATGTATTCGAGGTAGACGACGCCCAGCAGCGTTGCGATCAAAAGGCCGCCGATATCGCTCAGCGCTTTGCCATCGGCATTCGACGTTGCAAGCACGGCGACAACGGCCAGCGCGGCGAGCAGCTGCTGTATCGTTATCATGGAGGCGAAGGCGGTGGAGACGTAATGCGGTTCGACGGAGAGGAACCAATCGACCGCAACCATGCTGATGGTGAAGCCGAAGAACGCAAGTCCCAGCCCGGCCAGTAGCCGCCCACCCAGTCCGAGAGCGAAAGTCACTCCGAGCACGGACCATCCGATCAATGCAATCACGGCACGCAGGACAAACCATGGCTGGTCGAGGTACCAGCGCGCGATGTCGGGCTTGATCTGGCTGGCGCCCGCGGCCCAGGGGTAGATGTCAGTCAGTCCGGCGAGAACGGGGATGAAGGCGATGGCGACGAGGGGCACCATGACTGCCAGGGGTCGCAGCACCGGTCCGGCCGCAAAGCCCCAGCGGCCGCCGGTCAAGCGATGAATCAGCAGGAGCGTCATGCTGCCGATGGGTGCGCAGCTCCAGATCGCAAATCCCAAGAGCCAGCCCTGGAGCAGGCTCGGATAAGGGCGGAGTCTCCCGGCCGCGAGCATGAGGCCAGATGCGAGCAAGATCAACACGAGGCCCGCTGCGGTTCGCGGCGTCCCGATTGCTCTAAGGGCAGGGCTGCGGAGCACGGCGGTCACGGTAGCTTGCTCCTCAGCTCCGGGAAGTCGGCGACGTCGGTTCGTTGCGACTGCTGCAGCGCGCGGATATAGGCGATGATGGCCCAGCGGTCGCGCGGCTCGACGCGCGCGGCGTAGGAATACATCACGCCGTAGCCATGGGTGATCACGTCGAAGAAGTGTTGAGCACCGGCCGAGCGGAGGCGCGCGGAATGGTAGGAGGGGGGCGCGGGAAAGCCACGCTGCACGATCATGCCATCGCCGTGGCCGGAGAACCCGTGACACGGGGAGCAATAGATGTTGTAGCGCTCGCGGCCGCGGGCCAGCAGCGCCATGTCAACCGCGGGCGGCTTGGCGATCTGCTGCAAACGGTGGAGATCGCCCTGTGCAACGACCCCTTGCGGTAAGGCCTGGGCTTCGGTGCCATCCTTGAACAGCCCAGCCTTCGAGAACGTCCCATAGCGATTCTGCTGAGACATGGAATGATCGCCACAGCCGGCGAGCGCCGATGATAGCAACAACAGCCATGGCAGCGCGCGGGCGGTCATGGCGTGCTCAGCTCCGTGACCGCCACGGCGCCGGCGTCGCGGAGGACTGTCCTCAGCTCGTTCGGGTCGCCGTCAGAAGCGGCCAGCAGGAAGTAGCGGTCCTGCGTTGCGCGTTCGAAGCCCGGAATCTCGAACATTGCATCGTGCAGACGAGGCAGGCGGCACGACCAAAGAAAGGTGATGACGCCGGCGAGCGCCGCCGCGAGGATACCGACCTCAAACGGCACCAGCAGGAACACCTGCCAGGAGTTCAGCGGCCGGCCGCCGCTGTTGATGGGATAGTCGATCACGGCGCTGTACCATTGCAGTGCGAAGGCGAATGCTGCAATTCCGAGGCCGCCGGCGAGCATCACGCCGCGAATTGCGGATCGGTCCTGCCCAAGCTGTTCGGCGAGCCCCTCGATCGGATACGGCGTGAATGCTTCGAGTGCGGCGTGTCCCGCGGTACGCACGCGCTGCAGGGCCGCCTTCAGCGCTTCACCGTCGAGGAATTCCGCCACAAGCTTGGCCGTCATGCCGCGGCCTCCTGATGGGCGAGCTCGCGCACGTCGAACATTGATATGCTCGGGACGAGCCTCACGAAGATCAGGAACAGGAAGGCGAAAAGGCCGAGCGGCGCGACAAGAAAGCTCCAGTCCCAGAACGTGAAGTGAAACGTCCGCCACAGGGATGGCATGTAACCGTGCGAAAGCGTGTTCCAGACGATGAGGATGCGCTCGAGCCACATGCCTATGTTGATCGCGATGGCAACAGGAATCAGAATGAAGAGCGACCGTCGGGCGAACGGCCACCATAGCAACTGCGGGATGAGGCAGTTGCAGGCCAGCAAGGCCCAGTACAGCGGCGCGTAGGTGCCAGTGAACTCGAAGCGAACCACCTCACGGTCGGCATGCTCACCGCCGTACCAGCCCATGAACCACTCTGTCGCATAGGAATAGAACATGACGATGGAGGCCATCAGCAGGATGCGGGCCATCACGTCGAAATGGCGGCGGGTGATAATAGCCTGAAGGCTGAGGCCCCAGCGGATCGCCGCCGCCAGCACCACGACCATCGCGAACCCGGAGTACATTGCGCCGACGACGAAGTAGGGTGGGAAGATGCTCTCCTGCCAACCCGGCATCAGGCTCGCCGCGAAGTCGAGACCGACAATCGAGTGCACCGAGCAGACCAAAGGCACGCCAAGGGCGGCCATCGTGGTATGCAGTGTCTGCAACCGCGACCACTCACGCGACGAGCCGCGCCATCCCAGCGCAAATGCGCCGTAGAGCAGTTGGCCGGCACGGCGGGGCGTGCGGTCGCGCATGGTCGCAAGGTCGGGGATCAGGCTGACATACCAGAACAGAATGGAGAACAGCAGGTAGCTGACGATGGCCCAGAAGTCCCACACCAGGGCGCTGCGCCATTGCGGCCAAAGCGCCATGGTGTTCGGATATGGGGCGAGCCAATAGGCGTAGATTGGTCGACCGAGGTGAACGATGGGCATCAGCCCGGCGATCGCGACCGCAAGCAGCGTCATGGCTTCCGCGAAGCGATTGATCGAGGCGCGCCATCTTTGTCGAGTCAACAGCAGCATCGCCGAAATCAACGTGCCGGCATTGCCGATTCCGATCCACCAGACGTAGTTGGCGATCGCGACTCCCCAGACGATGGTGGAGTTGATGCCCCATATGCCGATGCCCTCGTAGAACAGCCAGGCGATTGCAACGAACAGCCAGAGCACGAACGGCAGGGTGATTAGCAGGGCCAGCCACCATGCTTTCCCGAAGCCGGTGAAGAGCGGATCAGTTACGGCCTGGGTGACTGCGGCGTCTCCTGCCCGCGCTGCCGAGATCCAGCGGTGCGCCGGGGGATGCTGGGGAAGAAGAACTTCGCTCATGTCCGCCTCTCCGGCTCCGAAGGTGCGGGATTGCGCACGTCGGCAAGATAGGTGGTGCGCGGCCGCGTGCCGAGGTGGCCGAGCAAGGCATAGTGGCGCGGGTCGGCTTTCCTGTGGTTGATCTCTGCGTCAGCCTGGTTCAGGTCTCCGAAGCTGATGGCGCGGGTCGGGCATGCGTTCTGACAGGCAGTCTGCACCTCGTGTGGACCGAGCGGCCGGTTCTCGCGTTCCGAGGCGCGACGTGCGCCGCTGATGCGCTGGACACAGTAGGTGCATTTTTCCATGACGCCGCGGGCGCGTACGGTCACCTCCGGGTTCTTCTGGCCGCGATAGGATTCCGCGCCCAGATTGCCGTATTCCTCACCGTCGGCATAACCGAAGAAGTTGAAGCGCCGAACCTTGTAAGGGCAGTTCGCCTCGCAGAAGCGGGTGCCGATGCAGCGATTATAGACCTGCGCGTTGAGGCCCTCACTGTCGTGAACGGATGCGGCGACAGGGCAGACAGGCTCGCAAGGCGCGTGCTCGCAATGCATGCACGGCACGGGCTGAAAGCCGAGTTGCGGGCTATCCGGCGTGCCATGATCATAGGCATCGACGCGCATCCAGTGCATGTCGCGTCCCATGGCCACCTGCTCCGGCCCCACCACGGGAATGCTGTTCTCGGCCTGGCAAGAGAGCACGCAAGCATTGCAACCGATACAAACCGATGTGTCGATCACCATCGCCCAGGCATGGCCGTCGCCCGGCTTCACGGCCGGGGGCATTAGGCTTGGAGGATCGGGATTTGCCGACGGGGGCAGGGATTGCCCGAGCCGGTATTGTGGATAGAGCTCGCGGACGTCCTCTGGCGTGCGAACGACGTTCTGCGTCGTGAGAATCGGCTCCCGGCGTCCTGTCCGCTTGATCGCAACTTGCGGAAGGCGCCAACTATTGTCGGAGGTTCGGATCGTGTAGGCACTGGCGCCGACGCCGTTGCCGATCGCGCCGGCCTTTTGCCGCCCCCCACCAAGCGCGAGCGCGCCGACGCCCATGGCCATCCCGGGATCAGTCAGCACGGGCACCTCGATCGATCGGCCGTTCGCGGCGACCGTAACGACGTCCCCGGATGTGAGACCGAGGCGGGTTGCCTGATCCGGATGCAGCGCCAGCGCATTGCCCCAGACTTGCTTGCTGAGCGGTTTCGGACACTCCTGCAGCCATGCGTTATTGGCGTATGAGCCGTCCCACAGGCAAGGATCAGGGCGCAGGACTAGACGGATCTCGTCATCCTGCAGATCGTGGGGCTCGGCGTCCGGGAGCGGCGGCAGAAGCGGAGCAGCCGTCGAAAGTGCAGTGGCACCGCTTCCTGCAATGAGGCCGTCGTGCAGCACGCGCCGCCACCACGCCTCGAAATCGGCAGAAGCCATGCCTTGCCAGGTCTGCCGCACCAGCTCGTGAGAACTTGCGTCCTCTTCCCCGCTCAGCCAGGCGAGAAGCTCGTGCTCGCTGAAGCTCTCGTAGAGCGGCTTGATCAGAGGCTGGACGATGCTGGCCGTCCCGTCGCTGGCTCGCAGATCCGACCACGTTTCGAGACGATGTCTCTGCGGGACATGCCAGTTCGCGACAGCCGCGGTTTCGTCCGCGTACTCGCCCATATGCAGGCGGAATGTCGCTTTTTGCGCCCGCGCCTCGAACCGCAAATCGGCTGGTGCGTCGTAAGCGGGATTGGCGCCGATCATCACGAGCTGACGCACGCGTCCGGCGTCGAGATCGCTTGCGAGCTGTTCGAGCGATCCCGCCTGCTTGCCGGACGGCGTACGATCGATGGGATCGATGAGCCGAATGGGCGCATTGAGCTTGGCATTGATCCAATGCACCAATGCGTGGACTTCCCTGGACACTGCCGGGCCCGCGATGACGAGCGCCTCTCCCTTGTGCGAGTTCAAGTCGGCCATGATCTGCTGAAGCAGCAGGCGCTCGCGCTCCGGAAGTTCGGTTGCGCCGGTCGTCGCGCCGAACTCCCGCGCGAGGATCGCTGCGAACCGCTCGATTGCCTCGGGACGAAGCGCCAGACGTTCGTCCGCCTTTGCTCCGGTGAGCGTGAGTGCGCTCTCAAGACAATAGAGACGCGAGAAGGCATTCGCGTCGCCGCGGCCGGTTGCGTAACCGCGGCCAATCCGAATCTGATCGGGGCCATGCCCGAGCGGATCGGCATCGAGCGCGACGATCACGCGGGCCTTTGCGAAATCGGCAATGCTGCTCACAGGCTGGCCATAAGCGAGCTGCGCGCCTTGTCGCGCGTTCTCGTCGTCCGTTGGATCGTAAGCGTGCCACGATGCGGCCGGGAACGCCTCAAGCAATTCGTCGATCTGGCGCAGCAGAGTCGGGGAGGTGGTGCGCCCGGTCAACAAGCGCAGGCCTTTACCCTGGCTGCTGCGGGCCTCGGAGAGTTCGGTCACCAGCGCTCGGTTCAACGCTTCGCGCGGCGCAATCGCGCCATCGTGCAGGATCGTGCGCGAGCGGTCGGGATCGTAAAGCGAAAGAACGGCTGCTTCAGCGAAAACGTCGGTGGCACCCAGGCTGCCCGGATGACGCGGGTTGCCCTCCACCTTGATCGGCCTGCCGTCGATCGAAGTCACGATCACGCCGCGACCGATCCCCGCCAACGCGAGCGTCGTCGCAAATTTCAGCGGTTCGCCGGGAACGATGCGCTCCGGCATCCTGACATAAGGCAGGATCTGCTCGTCGGGTTTGCTGCAGGCCGCGAGTCCACCGGCCATGCCGGTCGCCAGCAAGCTGAGCGCCTGACGGCGATTGAGCTTGCTGCGCCCGGCAGGATCGGGCCGCGTCGGCAATTCCTTCAGCGGTGGCATATCGTGCAGTCCGTCAAATGACCTGTGTTGATGTGATAGCCTGCGGCAAGCTTGGGCCCGACCTCGGCCTGGTTCTTCGGGGTCTGCCAGTTCGGATCGAAAACCGCCTCGCGAGGACGCAGGTAACGTTCAGGAGAGCGGTGGCAATCGAGACACCATTGCATCGTCAGCGGCGCGGCCTGGCGCATCAGCGGCATGCCTCCGACGTCGCCATGACAGGTGGTGCATCCGACACCTTTTGCGACGTGGACCGAGTGATCGAAATAAACGTAGTCGGGGAGGCGGTGGACGCGCTGCCATGCCAGCGGCTTGTTTTTGACCAGACTCTCGCGCACCGGCGCCAGCATCTGCGCGTTGGTCCAGATTTGGGAGTGGCAGGTCATGCAGGTCTCGGTCGGCGGGATGCCGGCAAAGCGCGCCTTCTCTACAGAGGTGTGGCAGTAGCGGCAGTCGAGACCGAGGCCCGACACGTGATGCTCATGACTGAACGGCACCGGCTGATTCCGCGTGATGTTCTGGTTGGTCACGTAAGGGGATCGCATCACCTCATAGGACAACCCAACTGCAAGCACCGGCGCTGCTCCAATTGCCGCGATCATCACCGTCGCAATCGTGTTCGCGCCGGGGCGGAAAAGCTGCATTCATCGGCCCCCCTTCCGCGCCATCGCTCACGCGCGGATTCGAACCGGCACCGATTTAGCGGCCGGCGTCTTCGAATGGATGTCGTGGTGCGACAGCGGGATCAGGGGGTTCATTTCCGGATAGTAGGCCCCGACGCAGCCATCCGGCAGTTTGAACGGGGTCACCTTGAGAGGACCCACCTCGCGCAGGATGCCATCCTCTGCGTCGCTGACGAGGGAAACCATTTGACCTTCCTGAAGTCCGGCGCGTGCGATTTCGTCGGGATTCATCAGCAATACGTCCCGTGTACCCTCAATGCCTCGCATCCGATCGCTGTAGCCGTAGATCGTCGTATTGAACTGGTCGTTGCTGCGCATCGTGAGCAGCCGGAAGCGGCCGGGCGCATCGGAAAAGCCGGTCGAGGTGAGGGTTTCGGGCGCTGTAAACTCTGCCTTGCCGCTCTCGGTCTTCCAAATCCGTTCGCGGGCTGAATTGCCACGATAGAACCCGCCCGGCGTGAACATCCGCGCATTGAAGTCGTGGAATTCGTCCGGATAGGTCTCGGCGATCTCGTCACGGATGAGATCGTAGTTGCCGACCCATTCATCCCATTTCAGTTTGGGATTGGGGTTCAGGGTTGCTTTGGCCAGACCCGCGACGATCGCCACCTCGGATCTCAAGTGCTCGCTGGCGGGCTTGCGCAACCCGATCGAACCCTGGATACAGCTGAACGTATCCTCCATGGTAACGGCCTGCTGGCCGCTCGCCTGCACATCTTCTTCGGTTCGGCCGAGGCACGGCAGCAAATAGGCGGCCTTGCCGTGCACGAGGTGGCTGCGGTTGAGCTTGGTGGCAATCTGGACCGTCAGCTCCAGCCCGCGCCAGGCCGCTTCCATCTTCGATCGCTCCGGAATGGCGCGGACAAAATTTCCGCCGAGGCCGACGAACGCCTTGACCTTGCCGGCGAGGACGCCTTCGCAGGTCTCAACGGTGTTCATGCCTTTGTCGCGTGGCGGCTCGAATCCGAATTGCTTGGCGTATTTATCGAGCGGGACCAATTCAGGCTTCTCGGAGATGCCGACGGTGCGCTGACCCTGGACGTTCGAGTGTCCACGCACGGGTGAAATGCCGGTGCCATCTCGCCCGATGTTGCCCTTAAGGAGCAGCATGTTGACGAGCATCGCCACGTTTTGAAAGCCGTGTACGTGCTGGGTCAGCCCCATGCCGTAGATCCCGATCACGCGATCAGCCTCGACGTAGACCTGCGCGGCGCCCTCGATAACCGAACGGCTCAGACCGGATGCGATCTCGATCTCGTCCCAGGACGTCGCCCGGACCTTGGCTTCGAACTCTTCGAAGCCATGTGTGTGCTGCTCGACGAAGGGAGCGTCGATCACACGTTTGCCCTCCTGCTTGGCGGCATCGTCCGCCGCGAAGACGTGCTTGCAGATTCCGACAATGACCGCGATGTCGCCACCCACCTTCACTTGATGGTACTGGCTGCTGATTTGTGTGGTCTTGCCGGTCAGCATCTCCGTCGGATTCTGCGGATTGATGAAGACTTCGAGACCCTTTTCGCGGACGGGGTTGAACGTAATGATCTGGACGCCGCGCTTGGCAGCGTCCTGTAGGGGATGCAGAAAGCGCGGACTGTTCGACCCGGTGTTCTGCCCGAAAAAGAACATGGCGTCACAGTTGCTGAGATCGTCGAAGACCACCGTCCCCACGCCCGCGCCGATCAGCTTCTTGAGAGCGACGGAGGTCGTTTCGTGGCACATGTTGGAGCTGTCGGGCAGGTTGTTGTTGCCGTACACCCGTGCAAAGAGGGCATACAGATAGGAGGTCTCGAGGCTGGCGCGTCCGGACGCATAGAACACGACCGATTTCGGATCGAGGGCCCTCAATCGCGAGCCGATGGCATGAAATGCCTCGTCCCAGGAGCACGGCACGTACTTGTCAGTGGTGCCGTCATAACGCAGTGGATGCGTCAGGCGCCCCTGCTGCTCGAGGTCATAGTCGCTCCATGACAACAACTCGGTTAGGGTATGCTCGGCAAAGAACTCCGGCGTACAGCGGCGCGACGTTAGCTCCCAGAGCGTTGCCTTGGCGCCGTTCTCGCAGAATTCGAAGGCATGATAATCCGCAGGTTTGGCCCATGAGCAGGAAACGCACATGAAGCCTTTCGGCTTGTTCTGCCGACGAAGGGTGTTCAAGGCCGCGGGCGAATCCCACTCCTTGCCGAAGATCCGCGCTATTCCTTTCAGGGACCCCCATCCGCCAGCTGGGCCGTCGTATTCAACCGTGTCGGGAGTGTGGTCACCAGCTTTGTTGGGTCGCGCCATGATCTTGCTTCTCTTCGGGAACCGGCCAGCCTGTGCATCGGCAACGTATGTTCCCCGCGCGGGTTCCTGAGCAGCCGCTTCTCGGCGGGACGGCGGCTTGAGCGGCAAGCGCGTGAAAAAACCCAGCACCTGCAAGACCATCGACGGACGGGCGACGCACGCATTCTCCGCTCAGGAAATCTGTGCGCGGTGCCGTACCAAGGGAATGGTTTTGATCGCGCGATGTTGAACAGCGGGAGCGGGGCCCGACAATGGATGATGGCCAGGGAACGCGGTCCAATGGTTGAGGTTGCCAGAAGCCAACCTCGGAGCCGGATATGCAGGATCGTTGTACGCGCGACAAGCCGGAGCTGGTGTGGCGGGGGAGTCGCCCGATTCCGTCCTCACGCAAGGTCGCAGAGGAACGGCCGATCGCGCTCACGTACAACGGCTCGACTTACGCGGTGATGATGGCCTCTCCCGTTGACCTCCTGGACTTCGGCGTAGGCTTCAGCTTGAGCGAGGGCATTGTGGAGCATGGCGAGGACATCATCAGCATCGAAGTCGTCGAGCTCGAGCTCGGTTGCGAAGTACGGATCTGGCTCGACGACTCCTATGGTGATCTCCTCGCCAACAGGCGGAGGGCGATGGTCGGGCCGGTCGGCTGCGGCCTGTGCGGAATTGAGAGCCTGGAACAGGCTTGCCCGCGGCCGACGCGCGTAGTCAGCGAGGGCGGGTTTCGCCCGGTCGACATTCTGGAGGCGATGCGCTCCTTGCGACCGCTCCAGCCTCATAACCAGGCGACGGGCGCGATGCACGCTGCGGCCTTCTGGGACGGCCATGACATCCGATTGGTAAGGGAAGATGTCGGACGCCACAATGCGCTGGACAAACTCGCTGGTGCGGCGGCCAGAGTCGGGCTCGAAATGTCACGGGGGGCTGTCCTCATAACCAGTCGGGTCTCCGTCGAACTGGTTCAGAAGACGGCACGAATGGGTGTGCCGTTGCTCATCGCCGTCTCCGCACCGACTTCGCTGGCGATCGAGACTGCTGAGCATGCCGGCGTAACGCTCGTCGCGGTCGCGCGCGACGATGGCTACGAAATATTTAGCCACGCCGGCCGACTGATCTTTGGAGAGGAGTTGGGTTCCGCTGCGCTGGGCCGGCTCTGACTTGCTTTCCGCAAGACCTTGGCAACCCAGCTCTGTCCCAGAGAACGTCGTGTGCCTTCGTTCGGTCTCGTACCGACATCGCATCACTCAACTGTTTGGGTCGGAACGTCCGAAGCCCTCCAGCGCGTCGGTCCGAGCCGCCCTTCGGTTCGAAGAGAAGGCCTCAAATCAGGATGTTGGAACGGAGAATAGGAGTAGTCCTGAAAAAGGAACCGCCGATGGCCCGAGTGCGTACTCTCCGCAGACCCGCGGACCGTTCCGATCGATCCTCGGAGATTGCGGGGAGCGCAGCAATGCAGGACGGCCGGGCGACAGGCCTAGTTCCGACACCAATTGCGCCTGGAGGCCGCGTTGGCCCCTTGGCTGCACGGAACAAGCTGCTGCGTTGCATCCCAAAAACCGAGCTCACAGTACTCCAGTCGATCGGGACGCATGTCGAGCTCAAGCCGCGTCAGGTCCTTCATCATTGGCGCTTGCCGATGGAATATGTCTACTTTCTTGGCAGTGGTCTCGTATCGGTCTCAGCCAAGGTCGAGGCCGGGCGCTTCGTGGAGGCTTGGCTGGTGGGCTCCGAGGGAATGATCGGCGCGCCCTGCGTTTTGGCGCCGGAGGATCCGATGCCGCCGCACCGTCGGGTCGTTCAGGTGGGCGGAACGGCACTGCGAATTCCGACGCCGGCCTTTCTCGCCGCGCTTGACGATCTTAGGGCCCTCCGTGAAGTGATCCTCTCCTACATCAATCTTGTCTTGTTTCAAACGTCACAGGTGGGAGCCTGCAACTCGCTCCATTCCGTCAAGCAGCGACTTGCCCGCTGGCTTCTGGTCGCGGCAAACGCAATGGACTCTGGAGAACTGCCGATCACGCATGCTGTTTTAGCTCAATTACTCGGGATTCGTCGGGCCAGTGTCAGCGAATGTCTCGAGGCGTTCGAACAGGCCGGCATCATCCGCAACACCCGAGCAGCGATAACTCTGGTCGACCGGGCCCAGCTGGAGCATTCCGCCTGTTCGTGCTCTGGATTGATACAGCGCGAGTACGATCGGCAGATCGGCCGTCGCTTGCGTGCGTGAGAATTGAATGTGGAATAGCCAATTCTCCAAGCGCTCCGCCCCGAGATGATCGTGGGAAACCACAAAGCTCGATTTGAACGAAGGCGATCTTCACAACGTTTCTTCTCCGAGAAAACGGAGGAGCCATGATACCAATTTGGCTAAGAGATATCGCGCTGGCTTGTCTGGGTGTCGGATTTGTCTGCGCGGTCATCATCGCGATCGACCTCACCCGCCATCCACAGCGTATGTGGATCATGAATGTCGTCTGGCCAGTGAACGGTCTGTTCGGCACCGTACTGACGTTGTGGCTGTACTACCGGTTCGGCCGGCTTGCGGCCCGGGATGCGACTGAGCAGAACAAGCACTCCGACAGCAAGAGGGAGACACCGTTTCCCGTCATGGTCGCGAAAGGTGCCATGCACTGTGGCGCCGGATGTACACTCGGGGACATCATCGCCGAGAGCCTTGTGCTCGCGTTTCCGGTGATCGCGATCTGGGCGGGATGGAAAAGCCTCTTCTCAGAGAAAATGTTCGCGATCTGGGTCGTGGACTATCTGTTCGCTTTTGCGCTCGGCGTTGCATTTCAGTACTTCACGATCAAGCCGATGCGCGACTTGTCGCCAGGCGCGGGCGTCGTTCAAGCCGTGAAGGCAGACACTCTCTCGCTGACTGCGTGGCAAATCGGTATGTACGGATTTATGGCGATCGCGCAGTTCGCGATCTTCAGGAATCTGTTCGGGGTGAGGCTCGAGCCGTCGATGCCGGAGTTTTGGTTCATGATGCAGATCGCAATGCTTGCGGGCTTTTTCACGAGCTACCCAGTGAATTGGTGGCTTATAGAGGCCGGCGTGAAAGAACGCATGTAGGGCAAGAGGGTGCTGCTTTGGCGACCCCGAACACAATTAGCAACTCTCTTCGCTCGCGACGCTTGGACCAAATGGGGCGCCCGCGCTTAACAGGGAGAAGTATCATGGCGGCGCATGCAGGTGAGACAGCCCAAGAGACTGGAGACTTCAGGTGTGAGCGATGTCATCAGGCCACTCACGTCACAAAAGGACACAAGATTCCGAAATGCCCGCATTGTGGAAGCACGAGCTTCGACACCCGGCGAAACGAGCCGTAGGTGCAACCTTCACTCGGAAGCAGGACGTCAACACAGCCAATCTTGCGCCGTGATCGCCTCTCGAAGTCTTTCGAATGGCTGACGTACGTCCTGCAGAAATTCCGCCATCTAGCGGCTTCTCCAACGAAATATTCGTCGTCGCCCGGCGCGGTTCTCCAATGACTGAATGCGCCGGGCACTTTGCTACACGCGCAGCGCGTCACCACCGATGGTGCGCACGGATCACGCCGTGATGGTGGTGCCGATAGTGCCGCGGCGCCCAGCCGTAGCTATGACGCCAAGGTTGCGCGCGCCGGACCGTATATCCCCACGGTCTCGGCGCGGACCAACCGTAGCTATAGCGCCAGGGGCGCGGGCCCCAGGCGTATGGCCGCGGTCTCCAGCCATAGCCGCCCCAGTAAGGTGTATAGGAGTAAGCCGGATAGTACCCACCGTAGCCGTAGGGGTATCTGTAACCATAGTATGGCGGATATTCCTCATAATACGGGGTCGCAAAGGCTGAGCCGATCAAGGCTCCTGCCAGCAGGCCGGCGCCGATTCCCCAGCCGCCACGCCATCGAACCTGGGTCAGATTATCCCGCACTGCCGACGTGTGCTGCGTGGAGCTCGCGGCTGCCGAGAGCGGTGTCAGAGGCGCAGCCTGGCTACTGCTGACAGGAGAAATTGCGATCAGGCCGGTGAGAGAAAGGGCAAGTGTGAGTCTCCGCATCTGTGGCTCCTGTAATTTCAGAATGCGGTCTCAACATCAGCCTGCAATCTTGGTTTCTCGGGTCAAGGGTTCGGGACACTATGTCGCGCCGATTGCCGGTCAGACACGCGAGTGTACGACACCGTACCAACTCCGTGGCCTCCGCACCTTTTCAGCAGTGTTCCTGAACTAGGCAGCCTGTTTACTCTCCCGCTCCAGGAAGCCTTCGACATAGATCATGCGGACAGCAACGAGCAGAACGGCGATCAAGGGCGTGGCAACGATCAGTCCGATCAAACCGAAGAGAGTGCCAAGGATCGTTTGGGAAAGTATCGTCAGTGCGGGTGGCAGCGAGACAGTTCGTTTCTGAATCCATGGTGCGATGACATTTCCCTCCAACAGCTGGATCGTCAAAAACAAGAGAGTGACCCAAGCGGCAAGAGCAGGAGACTGTGCCAGAGCCACGAGGATCGCCGGCACTGCGCCTGCAAGTGCCCCGATGTATGGCACGAAGTTCAGAAGGGCCGCCAGCAGGGCCAGTGATAGTGGCAAGGGCGAACCGATGAGGAGAAGGCCCAGTCCGAGGAGCAGACCAACGATCAGCATGTCGACGAGTTGACCAAGAAACCAGAGCCTAAGCGTAGCACCGAGCTCTCCGGCAACTTCTCGGCCGCGAGGTCGCCAGGCCATTGGAAGCAAACGAAGCGAGCCTTCGAGATACAATTGGGGCGACGCAGCGAGGAATATCGCTGTCGCCGCCGTCACGACGAGAGTGCCACCTATGCCGAGAACGGAGCCAACGACGCCGGTGACGTAGCCTGTCAGGCCAGTGCGCAGAGACTTTCCGGCGATCTGCAACTGTTGAGCCAAAATCGAACCCCACGAGCTGTTTTGCAGTTCGCTCCAGATCCGTGCCAGTTGGGTTCTCAGTTGCTGGCTGATCTCGTCGGCCTGGATGAAAATGGCGCTGCCGCGCCACCACAGCAGCGCACCGAGTGCGAGCCCTGTCACAAGAATGACGGAAATCAAGGACGTGTATGGCCCGAGGCGCGTTACCCGACGGACCGCGTTGCTGGCGCCCCGCAAAACGCAAGCGATGACCACGGCGCTGAACAAGAGCAACAGTATGTCGCGAAGCAGCCAGACCGAGAGCGCGAGAAATAGAGCGATTGCGCTTACACGAAGGGTGCGCTCGATGTGCCTCACATGAACAGTCAACTTGTCTTCCAATTCGTCTCCTTTGTCGGAACAGTCCAGATTCCGAAGCTCGACATTGAAGTTGCGCAGGCGAGACTACTCGGAAAATCATCGCGGCGATCGCGTCGCATGTATGTAATACTCTGTTGCGGCCTCAAATGTTCTTGTACGCAAGCGACTAATTCTCGTCCGAAGACCGCCGAAGCACCAGAGCGAGTCGGGCATCGTGTTGCTGATCGTCGTTCGTTTCTGAGGAGATGGCATGAACAGCGTTCTAATCTCCGGGGTTGGAATTGCCGGACCCGCGCTTGCCTATTGGTTGAAAGCAGCCGGCTTCCAGCCGACGCTCCTCGAGCGCGCCTCCGCTCTACGGAGCGGAGGCTATGTCATCGATTTTTGGGGGCTCGGCTACACCATCGCTGAACGGATGGGATTGATGCCGGAGATCAGTCGCGACGGCTACTACGCCCGAGAGTTTCGGATCGTAGATGAAGCTGGCCGTCGGCTGGCCGGCTTCGGTACCGACGTCTTCTCCGAGTTAACGAATGGACGATACGTTACTCTTCAGCGCAGTGACCTCTCGCGCATGCTGTTCGAACGGGCCAGCGGCGTCGAAACCATTTTCGGAGACGAGATCATTCTCGTCGAAGAGAAACCAGATTGCGTCGAAGTCCAACTGAAGCACGGCGGCAGGCGGAGGTTCGACCTTCTCGTCGGGGCAGACGGCCTGCATTCAGCCGTGCGCAATCTGGTCTTTGGACCACAGGCTCACTTCGAGCGGCGTCTGGGGTATATCGTGGCTGCCTTCGAAGCTCACGGCTATCGACCGCGCGACGAGGATGTGTACCTGATCTACGGTCAACCGGGCCGCATGGTAGGCCGCTTCACGCTGCGTGATGATCGCACCTTGTTTCTCTTGGTATTTGCCGAGCATCACTCAGTTTTGCCGGAAACGCCGGCCTCGCAAAAGGCGCTCCTTCGTGAAATCTATGGCGGAGATGGCTGGGAATGCGATCAGATGCTCGCCGAACTGGAGCGCGCCGGTGAACTCTATTTCGACGCCGTCAGTCAGATCAGGATGCCGAACTGGTCACGAGGTCGGGTGGCGCTCATTGGTGATGCCGCCTTCTGCGTCTCGCTCCTGGCAGGGCAGGGATCGGCGCTGGCGATGATTTCAGCTTATGTCTTGGCCGGTGAACTCGCCATGTCCGGTGGACGATATTTGGAGGCATTTGCCGGATACGAGGCGCGGCTGAAGAGCTATATAGGCCGGAAACAGCGGGGTGCGGAGCGCTTTGCCGGAGCCCTGGCGCCGAGAACGCGTGTGGGAATGCTCTTCCGCAACTTCGTGGTCAGAAGTTTCTCGATACCGGGGCTGGCGAGGCTCGCAATTGGGCGGGACATCGCCGACGAACTGAAGCTTCCTGACTACCGTTGGGCGGGACCATGAATCGACGGGCAACCAATAAGGGCGTCCAATGGCGGTGACGTGGAGGCTCGGTGGGCGCGGATTGTCGCCATGCCTCTTGGCAGGAACCGCCTTTCGGAACCAGAGTTCATATCGGTGTCTGTGCGCAATAGTGGTCAAATGCCCTCGGTCCTGACTTACGGCACGCGAAAAGCCCTGATCGGCAGCAGCATCAAGCCGTTTGCTGAAGAGCGGAAGGTCAGCCTTCTCGTGCTTTGCGCGCTCGCCTTGGTGATTGGCGTCATGACCGGACTTGGCGCCGTCGGCTTTCGCGCGCTGATCGGCCTCGTGCACAACTTGTCTTACAATGGCAGGCTGAGCGTCGTTTACGACGCAAACGTCAGTGAGGGCCCCAGTCCTTTCGGCGACTTTGTTCTTCTTGCGCCTGTGATCGGCGGCCTCATCGTCGTCTTTCTCGTCCGGCGGTTCGCTCCAGAAGCAAAGGGACATGGCGTACCCGAAGTGATGGACGCCATATTCTACAAGCGCGGCAAAATTCGGGGTTCGGTAGCTTTGATAAAGGCGCTGGCGTCCGCAATATCGATCGGAAGCGGCGCCGCCGTCGGGCGCGAAGGCCCTATCATTCAGATAGGCTCAGCTCTTGGCTCAGCCTTTGCTCAATTTATCGGGCTCTCGACCCGGCAGAGGATCACGCTGCTGTCCGCGGGCGCGGGCGCGGGCATTGCCGCAACCTTCAATACTCCGCTGGGCGGCGTGCTGTTTGCTCTGGAAATTCTTCTGCCGGAAGTTTCAAACCGGACATTCCTCCCAGTCGTCGTGGCCACGGGGGCTGCGACGACGATCGGGCGCATCCTGATCGGTCCGGACCCGGCCTTTTCGGTTCCGGATGTGCAATTCAGCATGGTCGCATCCTTCAATGCGCAGGAAGCTCTCGCATTTGTCCTGCTTGGCTTGTTGTCTGGAGCGGCAGCCTGGGCGTTTATCCGTCTGCTCGTCTTCATGGAAGACGGGTTTCCGAAGCTGTCTGGCAACGAGTATGTTCAAAATATCATCGGCATGTCGTCAATCGGCCTGATGATGGTGGTGCTCACCCATGCCTTTGGCCACTCCTACGTCGACGGCGTCGGCTACTCCGTCATTCAGGAGATACTGGACCACAAGATGACGGCGGCGGGGTTACTGGCGCTGCTGTTCGTGCTGAAGCTGTTGGCAACGACGGTCAGCCTCGGCTGCGGGGCGTCGGGCGGGATCTTCTCGCCATCGCTTTACCTTGGCGCCACGCTGGGGGCCGCCTTTGCCGCTGCAACCAATCCAATCCTGCCTCATTCAGGGCTAACGCCATCTTCGGCCGCGATCATTGGAATGGCGGCCATCGTCGGTGCAGGTACGGGCGGCGTCATGACGGCGATCGTGATGGTCTTCGAGATGACCCGCGATTACGCAATCATCGTTCCGGTGATCGTTGCGGTGGCGTTGGCTGCAGGCGTCAGGCGTGCACTCGTCAACGAGACGATCTACACGATCAAGCTGCGCCACCGCGGGCACCGCATTCCGAAGGAGCGGCATATCAACCTCTATCTGGTGAAGCAGGCCCAGGACATCATGGAGAGGCGCTTTATCGTCGCCGGAGTAGGAACGACACTAAAACAGGCTATGGCTGCGGAAGATATCGATGATGCACTTCCTATCGTGGTTGAGCGCGAAGGCCGGATTGTCGGGCTGATCCCACCACGTTCCGGCTTATGGGCGGAGTCGCAATCGAACCCAGCTCTCATGGTCGAGCAATTTGTCGAGCGGCGAATGGTCATTTGCCGCGATCAGGACCTTTTGAGCTTGGTGTTTGCCAGGTTGAAGCGCCATCGGGCCGGCGCGGCAATTGTTGTCCGCTCTGCCTCGCGCCCGCGCGTGAACGATATCGTTGGCGTCCTCACCAAACGGGTGATCGCCGATGCCGTCATCGACAGCTATGAGGATTGATCCGTTCAAAAATGAGGCGCTTGTCGCCTGCGCTTGAAGGGTCATTGGAGACGAGACCTATTGTCCGACAGTCCGCTTTGCCACCCAGCCTAGAGTCGAGCCTTGAATGATGATGCTGAACAGGACGACCGCATAGGTTGAGGCGAGCATGGCGGCCTTGGCCGGGCTATCCGGGATTGATAGGGCGAGTGCAACTGAAATCCCGCCTCGAACGCCCGCCCAGGTGAGAAAGGGCGCGTTGCGCAGGGAAAGCAGCTGAGTCCATCCGAACAAAAACGGTTGGACTGAAACGGAGACAAACCGGGCGAAGAGAACGACTGGAATTGACGCTGCCGCCAGGCCAAGGCTGCGAAGATCAAAGCGCAGTATCAAGGTCTCGAGCCCGATAAGCAGAAAAAGGACGGAATTGAGGATTTCGTCGATGAGGGTCCAGAGCGCGAAGAGATATCCTTGTGTCCGCTCGCTCATCGCATATCGCGGTCCTCGGTCGCCGATGAGGAGGCCTGCGGCGACCATGGAGAGCGGCCCGCTGACGTGCAGATGTAACGCAAGTGCGTATGTTCCGGTGACGAGCGCGAGAGAGATCAGTACCTCTATGGCGTAGTCGTCGATGAGCCGCATCGCGCGATACGCAACATAGCCAGTCAACAAGCCCAGCACTATTCCGCCACCAGCTTCGCGAACAAGTAACTCAGCGACATCGGCAGCCGAAACCGGAGCGCCGTCTCCGGTGCTCGCAAAGCGAAGCATGATCGTGAACAGAACAATCCCGACGCCGTCGTTGAACAATGCCTCGCCTTCCGTCTCGATCTGCAGCTCTTTCGGCACTTTGGTGTTGCGAAGCGTACTCAGGACAGCAACGGGGTCAGTCGGGCTGATCAATGCGCCGAACACGAATGCCCAAGCCAACGATACGGGTAGGTTCACAAGGCCGCAGACGAACCAGAACATCAGGCCTACGAGGACGGTTGAGATCGAGGTGCCGAGAACGGCCAGAATAAATACCGGAATGGCGCGGCTTCTGAGTGTGTCCAGATCTACGTGCAACGCGCCGGCGAACAGCAGAAATGCAAGCATTCCGTTGACGACGACTTCGGTAAAGTCGATCTGTCGGAGTCCGTCGGCAAGTTGGTTTAGCAGATGAGCCGTCGGAACCGCTGCATCCAGACCGATCATCAGCAGCGACGTCAGGACACTCATCAAAAGAAGACCTACGCTGCGGGAGAGCGGCAGGAACTTGTGATTGAGCCAGCCGAAGGCGGCAGACAATGTGAGCAGAACGGCAGCAATATCCATCAGCGAAAGCACGGCAGGCTCCCATGTGCTCTGGCGAGAGTGCCTGTTCACTCCCTTCCGTTAAGGCCGCTGTTCGCTCTAGCCGGTGAGGGTAGTGCGTTCGAGATAGCGACTTTTGAGACGTGAATAAGCAAAAAACAACTTCGGCAGTTCCTGCGGGACATCTAAGCGGATTGGGATAAGCCTCAATTCCAAGCACCTCTCAGCGGCGGGGGCAGCTATCCATTTTCTGCATCTGCGGCGAAAGATCGCGACGACGATTGTCAGTATCGTCGTTCACTCCGCATTCATTGGACCGACATAGAAGTGCGGAGGGGGCGTACGACAAGGAAAAACTATGAAGAAAATCGCCTATGGATTTGCGGCCGCTGCTTTGCTTGCGGGCACTCAGTTCTTGGTTCCTGCCAATGCGATGATGGCGCCACCGGTCGGCGCCGCGGCAACATCCGAGACGATGCAGGCTGGCTATCACTATCATCATCATCGGAGGGTCTGCACCGTGCGGACCGTAGTCAAGCGCGGCTATCATGGTCGGCGTATCGTCAAGCACGTGCGCGTCTGCCGATAAACGCGAACTTGGAGGGCCGTCGATCGAGGCGGCCCTCACCTTGCATAGCAGCAATCCTCATCGCGCGGTGAGATGGGTGCGCGGCACACTACATCGGAAGCTGACGCTTAAGAGTCGCGGGAAAATCGACGTGCCGCGATCTCCAGCGCTGCGACACAAAGAGCCGTGAACAACATACCGAGGATCAGGAGCACCACGACTGTATCCATGATCAAACGAGTTCCTGCAAAGGATCGGGACGATGAATCCGACCCCGTCATTCCTCGATGTCGGTTGCCACACGCCTATAGCCGTCAAGCAATCGCGTATGCCGAGAACAGGAGACAGGTGAGGTAGATGCAAGCGAGGCAAATGCCCGCGGTTCTCGCCGTGCGGGCATCTAGCCGCGAGCTCGTCCGAGTGGCGAGCCCGGGCAGTTTCTCATACTGTGCAAAGAGCTGGCGACCGGGACGTCCTCGGAAAAGTACATTTCTCATGTATGCCTCCAAACAACCATGATCCGTCCAATACGTGCGGAATGCAGAAGCCGGAAAGAACGGTGTTCCGGCCGGCGATTCGCGTTGGTTCTCTCGTCCGCTTCATGGAAGATAATGGACGGCGTCCCATCGGGCAGTCAGGAGATGAGCGGGGCTTGTCGGGATAATCCTGACGTCCGCATGCCACGCAGGGCCGTTTGGCCCACCTACTTCCCGCTCAAACTTGATCCGCACTCTTTCCCGAATGGCTCAACCAGCCAAGGGCCACGCCGTAGCGCACGATGTCGGCACGCGTGAAGAGTCCGAGCTTTTCGACCGCCCTGGCCTTGTAAGTTTCGACGGTCTTGATGCTGATGCTTAGCTGATTGGCAATTTCCTTGTTGCTGAAGCCTTGTGCGATGAATCTGAGAACCTCACTCTCGCGCGGTGTCAGCTCGCCGGCTGTGGAAGCGCCGGAAGACGAGTGGGCGCCCTGCGCGGATGGAAGTGCTTTCTCCGCAATTGCGGGATCCAGATACAAACCACCTCCAGCGATCGCGCGAACTGCGCGCTCGAGCTCGTCGGCCGCAGAGCGCTTCAGCAGATAGCCGCGAGCTCCCGCTTGCAGCATCGGTTGAACGTAGGCGTGATCCTCGTGCACGGTCAGCGCCAGAAGACGAACTTGAGGAAGCTGCGTCGCCAGGGTGCGAGCAACTTCAAGGCCACTGATGCCGGGCAGTGAAATGTCCAGGATGGCAATATCCGGCGTGGCCTTGCGAATGACATCAAGGGCGGCCTGTCCATCCGTTGCTTCCCCGACGATCTCAATGTCCTGCACATCCTGAAGCAACGCCTTCATTCCGGCCAGAACAAGCGGATGATCGTCAGTCAACGTGATCCGGATCGGGCACATAGCCCATCTCCTCTATTGGCACCGGTATTCTCATGAAAAGAGAGGTGCCGTGGCCGGGTTCAGATTCGATCGCCAAAGATCCACCGAGCAGCGTGAGGCGCTCCTCGATGACGGACAGGCCCAATTTTGCGTGGCGGCTCTCACCCTGCGAGAATTCCTGAAAGTCGAAGCCGTTCCCGTCGTCTTCGACGACGATCCTAAGCTCAGCTGTGCGTCGGTCGATGACCACGCTGACGTTTCGAGCTTGCGCGTGTTTGACCACGTTGTTCACGGCCTCCTGGACGGCGCGGTAAACCGCGATTTCGACGTCCTGGCCGAGACGGTCTCTTCTGCCCAGAGGCTGAAAATCGACGCTGATCCCGAACCTGCGCTGGATCTCTGCGCAGAATGCCTCTAGCGCCTTGTAAAGGCCCAGGTCGTCAAGGGCAGTCGGGCGCAGGTCAGAGGCGATTTGATGGATATCGCGCCCAATCCCTCTCGCGAGTCCTTGCAGCCAATTGAGCCTCTCCAATCCGAGCTTGCGTTTCGGGCTCGTGCCAAGAAGCGGCTCCAGGTTCTTTAGACCGAGAAGGAGACCTGTGACCGTCTGGCCGATCTGATCGTGAAGCTCTCTTGCGATTCTACGGCGTTCATTTTCTTCCGCTTCGGAAAGACGTCGAAGCAGTTGCTGTCGCTCCAGCTCAGCTCGCTTGGTCTCGTCGATATCCAGAATGACTCCATATACGACGTCCAAGTTCTTATCATCGATGCGAGACAGCCGTCCGCTGGCCCGCAGCCACCGGCTGTGAGGGGGAGCGGTCCGGAAATCTGCAATCGCCACGTTTCCCGAACGGCAACTCAGCAAGGAAGCCTCAAAGTTCCGCTGGTCGGCGGGATCAATACAGCTCAGTATCCGATCCATCGGAAGGATCGTATCTCCTTCGGAGCGCGAACCGTCTATCCGGAGCATCTCCCGGGCGCGGGGCGACACGATCGCTTCTCTGCTCGCAAAATCACAGCTGAACACGCCGAGATCTGCGGCATCGATCGTCAGCCTCCGTCGCTCTTCACTTGCGCTGAGTGCCAATGCTGCCTGCGCCTCTTGCTCGCGCCGGCGAAGCGAAATGTCGCGTATGGTGTACCAGGCCAAAGTCAGAGCCAAGACGAAGCTCAATACCCCACCCCCGGCAAGGAAAATGGCTGAGCGCTGGACGGGACCATTCAGTTCCTGCGTCGGTATTCCGAAATGGACCGACCATCCGCTGGTTCCGGGGATGACTTTGTAGATCGAGTCGACTTGTTCGCCGGCAGGCGTGGTTTTGACGTAGCTTCCTTCTGGCGCTGAGGCTATCGCCTGGCGGACCGTAGCGCTGGCAGATTGTCCGAGTTCGGATTGTTCACCGAAGGTGCGGGCGACGATGTTCCCCTTGGCATCGACCACGAAACCCACCCAGCCGGCCGGGGCTCCTGCGCTCTTCAAAATCTGGCTTATTGCATCGGGCACCAGGGCCACCGTGAGTACAAACTTCAATTGTCCATCGCGCTCAACGGGGGCCCTGACCGCCACCACGCGTTTGCCGGTGATGGGACCACGCGGCCCAATTCCGCCGATCGCCGGCTTTCTCGTTTTCAGGATCTGTTCGAAGTTCTCTCGGTCGGCGGTGGCGCGCATCCCATCCCCGAGTGGACGGCTGACATCAAGCACCTGATTCCCGTCAGGATCGACGAGCTGAATCGTCTGCCAAAGAGGACGTGCTTCGTTGACACGCGTCGCTTCGCGATAGAACGCGTCGAGGTCCGGCTTGTCGAGTGTTGCGGAAGCCGCGATGGTCTCGGCGATCTCGAGCTGGAGACTGATCTCGGAGGCAAGCCGGTTGACGACGCTATCGAGCGTCTCCACGGCGGCAGCCTGAGAGCCCCTGCGCTGCTGCTGCGCGTTCAGGAAAACGACCCAACCCGCAAAAAGCGCAAGAGGCATCGCTGCCGCGATGAAGACGAGGATCAAGGGGCGGCGGGCTGCGCGCCGGGAGATTGAGGTGGGCGCCTCCATGCGGGTGGGTATCAAATGAGACAGCAAAACGCCCACGTGCTGGCACTTCCTCGATGTTTCTGGTTCTTGTCAGGTTTTTCCCGACACTTCTATCGGTCACCCTGACTCCCAGGATCGCTCGATCCATCCCATCGTACAGGCAATCATTGTAGCGGTCTAGAATTGGGCTTGACATGGAACATTCTTCATCGCCACTGCGGTTGATCGAAAACGAATTCAACCCGAAGCGGCTTGGTTTGGACGAGCCCTTCTGCGGGACTAGCCGCAACGAACTCGTCTCCCGACTGTCGGCTTCATCGCAGTGCCGTTTGCTCGAAAGCTGCGAGACGGTGCCTCTGAACAAAGGACAAATTCTCTACGATCGCGGCACTCCTCTTCGCCATGCCTACTTCATCGAGTCCGGTGGGTGTTCTGTCACGACCCGTGCGGGCGACTGCCTGCCGGTCGAGATCCATACGCTCGGGATGAAGGATTTTGTCGGCGTGCCGTTGGTCCTGGGCATGCACGTTTCGCCGCACCGCTGCAGCGTGAGAGTGCCGGGCCAAGCGCTTCGGATCCAGTCCGATCAGCTGATTTCTTTGATCAAGAGGGACGTCGAGCTTGAAAAGATGCTTTTAGGCTATGTTCAGGCGATCCTGATTCACAGTTCGCAGCTATCAGCCTGCAATTCCAGGCACACGCTGCACCAGCGCCTCGCCCGGTGGCTCCTGGTTGCCAGCGACAGGCTCGGGTCTCGCGAGATACCTTTCACGCATAGTTACATAGCCAATGCTCTCGCGGTCCGGCGCGCCGGCGTTACGGTCGCTCTCGGGAGTATGATGCGCGACGGAGTGATTGGATGTCGCAGGGCGGGGATCGTCGTCATGGACGAGGCCAGGCTGAAAGCGATGGCTTGCGATTGTCAGGGGATCATCCTGTCGGCGCACAACCGTCCTTGTGCGGTGCCGCCCCTCCGAATTGCCTATTCGTGAACGCGATTCCCTACTGCCGTTAAGTCGGCTGTACGGCAGCCAACAGAGTCCAGATATTCTTGAAGCGATAGAGGCGGAGATGTCATCGCAAGAAGGCCGGATCCGAACCGATACCGAAGTTCTGGTGGGGGCCTTGGAGGAGGCGCAAAGGCTTCTTGCCGCTTACGAGAACCCTTGCTGCAATCGCACCAGGGACGACATTATCGCTATGGTCGAGTTCATCATAT
This sequence comes from Bradyrhizobium sp. MV1.5, assembly GCF_055807615.1. Taxonomy (NCBI): domain Bacteria; kingdom Pseudomonadati; phylum Pseudomonadota; class Alphaproteobacteria; order Hyphomicrobiales; family Nitrobacteraceae; genus Bradyrhizobium; species Bradyrhizobium sp. MV1.5. The sequence continues at coordinate 131,238 of NZ_JBVVPL010000009.1, forward strand.
GCAACCCTTCCGTGACACGTGCAATGCTTCATCAAAAGATGCGCAGCCGCCTCAAGCTGGTCGGATAAGTCTCGTGCGGGAGCGTACATTCGCATTCAGGAAAACGAAACTTGCGAGCGTGCGATGAGTTGACGATGATCCAACAGAAGTAGGAGCAATCGTCATGAAGATATCACTTTGCATTCTTGCCTCCGCGATGCTGCTGGCTACGCCGGTCATGGCGCAGTCGTCCCAGAACAACGCGACGACCGCGGCGCCCAACGTGCAGCCGGCTGCCTCGACCGCCTCCATGCACAAGGAAGGTGAATGGCGTGCATCGAAACTCGTTGGCGTGAACGTCTATAACAACAGCAACGAGAAGATCGGCGACATCAATGATCTGATCCTGGATTCCAGCGGGCGGGTTGCCAACGTGGTGATCGGAGTGGGAGGATTCCTTGGAATGGGCGAGCACAACGTCGCCGTAACGTTCGATCAGCTCAAATTCGCCAAAGAACCGGTGAAGACCGTGTCCAACGATGGCGCTGGAAAGACCGGCAATGCCGGTTCGACGAGCACGACGGGAAGCGCATCAACGTCGGCCCAGCGAAGCGATAATTGGTATCCGGATCACGTGGTGCTGAACGCCAACAAGGATCAGCTGAAGAAGATGCCCGAATTCAAGTACTGAGCCGATTTCGGTCCCTATTTCCAGCATGCTTATCGGCGGTGTCATCTGAGATGACGCCGCCTTTTCCAGTTGCATTTGATCCGGTCGGCTTAGATTTGTGGCAGAGGAAAAGCAGTCTTGAATTTCTGCATTGAATCGATCAGCTTGCGTGCCGCTGGCTGAGGTCGACGATGTCTGATGAAGCACTGCCGGAAGAGGTAGAGGAGCTTGTCCGACGCTACATTCGCTCTGTGGCGCAGCTCGAAGCCCTTTTGTTCTTCCACAAGCGGCCCGGCGAGCGCTTCGACGTGGAGTCGCTCGCTGCACGCCTTTACGCGGGCAAGATCGAGATGGCCGATGCTCTAGCGTCCCTGAGGAAGGATGGCTTCCTCGACGGCGAGGCGGGGATCTATGCGTTTGCGCCGCGGCCCGAATTGCGGCCAGTGGTCGATAGCTTGGCCTTGGCGTATTCGCGGCATTTGATCCCGATCACACATATCATCCACAACAGCCCACACCGCATCCAGGCATTTTCAGATGCCTTCAGGATTCGAAAGGATTAGTCATGGCTGCGGTGATTTACACACTTTGCGCGATCACGAGCGGCTTTTGTGCATGGCTGCTCATTCGGGCATATATCGGTAACAGGTCGAAGTTGCTCCTATGGAGCGCCGTCTGCTTCGCGGGTCTGACTTTCGAAAATGCTGCTCTCTGGATCGATAAGATCGTATTTCCTCAAGTTGATCTTTCCGCCGTGCGACTATCGATCGGCCTGTTCGCCATGACGGTCCTGCTTATCGGCATGATCTGGGAGGCCGACTGATGGACCATTTGAATCCCGTTCTTTCCGGTGCGACGGCATTCGCATCGCTCCTGGCGAGCATATATTTCCTGAAGTTTTGGCGTAAGACGGGCGACACCTTTTTCCTGCTCTTTGCGGCTGCGTTTGTGATCGACGCCGTCGCAAGATTTGTCCTGGCTGTGGTGCAAGTGACGAATGCGAGCGAGCCGGTGTACTTCATCCCGCGCCTGATCACATTCGGTCTGATTGCGCTTTCGATCGTCGGGAAGAACGCGCTGCCGAAGAAGCGCAAGTGAAGCGCGAATTCAAGAGGCGCTGACTTGCAAGATTACTCGGGGTGCAACCGTACACCCGGTTTCGCGCCTTGAACGACGGGCAGGGGAATCGACCACCGACCTTGCCCGGGACGGATGGACAGGTCATGCCGTCAGGAGAGGCGGACCCCAGCCGAGGAACGCTGGGATTCCAACTCCCGCCGCGCGCTAATTCACCCGCACGTTGGCGGGCTGCTGTGTGGGACAGGAGTGATCTTCGGCAGAGCGCGCACAGCTTGCTACGTGACGAAACACGGTACAGTTCTGTACAATAGCAGCCGATCTGCCCCGCTGCCGCTTGCCCGCGGGCGACCTCCGAAGGATATTGCGCAGGGGGCTTTCATGATCAGCAAATCGAATCAAACGGCACTCAATGTCTTTCCGCAAGCGTACTGCCTGTCTTGCGAGGAAAAGACGCCGCATCGGCATGAACGGCTGGCAATCCACGGTACGCAAATGGCACGTGCGACTTGTCTCACCTGCAACAACGAGCGTACGGGCTTTGAGGAGGGGAAGCGGCTCGCCAATCCGAGCTAACAGCAGCCGTCCTTTGGTCTGGTATATGTTCGCTCACTACCGCTTAGCGCAATCGACAGTGGCCAATGCGCCGCGAGAGCTGCGCCTGCTAAACGGCTCGAGCAAATGCCTGCGGACGGTCGGGGTAGCTCCGGAGTGACCCCGATATCGTACAAGGAGTTCTTCCGCTATGGCATTTTCGGCCTGGCGGTAGCCGCAGTCGTGGCGTTCGGTATCTCGCCATTTACCGGAGGAATCGTACAGCAGTGGTCGCGAAGCGATGTTGAAGCCAGATCCAAGCTGGTCTTCAACGCCATCCAGCCGTTGCTTAGTCGTGATGTGGAAGACCAGGCCTGGGACCGGCTCTCGGACCTTTTCAAGAGAGTGGCGCTCGACAAGAAGATTCTCGCGGTTGGATTTTGTGATCCGGAAGGCTCGTTGCTCGCGCCAACACCGGAGATGCCGGCGAGCTTCTCCTGCGAAAAGTCGGCCAAATCCGAGAACGAGAGTTTCGCAAGCATCGCCAGCGGCGGGCGACGAATTCTCGTAGCTGCGTTTCCGATCTCGAGTAGCCGAGGTCGTTCCTACCTCGTCATTCTAACCGACCTCAGCTTCGCGGCGGCCAGGTCCAGCCAGGTGCTGGCGTATCTGCTTGCCGCGCTTGCCGGCGTCGTTCTGGTCCTGACCGTTGGCACGATCATTTTCGCCGTCCTCATGATGCGCGGCTGGATGAAGGCATTGCGACGCGCGGTCGAGGAGGTCCGTCGAGGTGCTCAGGGAGTGCCACTCCAACTCGGTGGCTCGTCTATTGATCGAGAAATTCACAAGCTCTTGCGTAGCGCCGAACAAGTTACGTTTACAAGCCAGATCGATTGGACGCCGAAATCGCTTCAGGAGGTGCTGCAAAGCGTCCTCCCGGGGGCCGAAGTTCTCGTCCTTTCCAATCGGGAGCCCTACATTCACAACACTTCGGAAGCGGGGACTGTGGTGCAGCGGCCGGCGAGTGGATTGGTCTCGGCCCTGGAGCCGATCATGCGTGCCTGCGGTGGCACTTGGATCGCACACGGCAGCGGCAGCGCCGATCGGGAGACCGTCGACGACCACGATAGGCTCCGCGTCCCCGAGGCAGCCCCGGCCTACACGCTTCGGCGCATCTGGATCTCTGAGAAAGAACAGGACGGATATTACTACGGTTTTGCCAATGAAGGGCTCTGGCCATTGTGCCATATCGCTTTCGTGCGCCCTACGTTCAGGTCCAGCGACTGGCAAATGTATCGGCAGATCAACCAGCGCTTTGCCGATGCAGTCGTTGCCGAGGCGCGCGCCGAGGACCCCATTGTGCTGGTCCAGGACTATCACTTCGCGCTTGCTCCAAGAATGATCCGTGAGCGCCTGCCCAGGGCGACGATCATAACCTTCTGGCACATTCCGTGGCCGAATGCGGAAACCTTCAGCATCTGCCCATGGAAGGCGGAGATTATCGAAGGATTGCTCGGCAGCACCATTGTTGGATTTCATACCCAATTTCACTGCAACAACTTCATCGAGGGTGTGGATCGCTTCTTGGAAAGCAGGATCGATCGCGAAGTGCAGGCAGTCAGCCTTGGAGGACATGAGACCAGAATACGTCCTTATCCAATCTCGATCGAATGGCCGCCAAGGGAACTGGAAAAGCTACCACCTCCCGCGGAATGCCGATCTAGCATCCTCGCCCAGTTCGGATTGGCGGAGGATACGAGGCTGATCGTAGGCGTTGAGCGATTCGATTACACCAAAGGCGTTCTTGATCGCATGCGGGCCGTAGACGCGCTTTTGTCGCGAAATCCGGCCTGGACAGATCGGCTTGCCTTCATCCAGGTCGCAGCACCGACGCGCAGCAAACTCAACGCGTACTCGAAGCTCCAGGCTGAAGCGGAGGCGCTCGCTGCCGAAATAAACGAGCGGCACCGCGGTCGCCAACCCTTGATGCATTTGGTCGCGCGGCACTACGAGCCGTCAGACGTGTTCCGGCTGTTCAGAGCGGCCGATGCCTGCGTCGTCAGCAGCCTGCATGACGGAATGAACCTCGTCGCGAAGGAGTTCGTTAGCTCGCGAGAAGACAACGCTGGGGTCCTTATCTTGTCGAGCTTCACCGGGGCGTCACGAGAATTATCCGAGGCTCTCATCGTCAATCCCTATGACACCGAAGAAATGGCATCGGCTATCGAGCTTGCACTTACAATGCCAATCGAGGAGCAGGCCGAGCGCATGAAGCTCATGCGACAGCAGGTCAAGGAGCATAACGTCTATCGCTGGGCAGGCACGATGCTGGTGGACGCAGCGAGAAGTCGCACCCGCGAGCGGGTTCTTGGCCTGGCCACCAAGGCCGGTAATGGCGTGAAGCAGATCTGAGCGAGCTCTCCAAATGCCGATTTTTCAACAAACACCGTACTGAAGCGTACCGTTCCCTCTTTCCACGGCGAATAGCTCGCTGGCACTCTTGTCGTCCGCGAGCTGTTGCCTTGGGCATGTGGACTTGGGCATGTGGAAAGGAAGGCGGAAATGGACATACTGATCGGAGCTGTCATGATCGCAGCTGCAGGCCTCCTGATTTTCATTGGGCTCCCGAGTCGCGCTGGCGATCATCCAAAATTCCTGCGCTTCGAAGCCGCTCTGGTTCTGTACCCTCCAGTCATTCTGTCGTTTCTGGGCCTTGGCGCCGCGGCGCTGATTTCAGGCCTGCTCACCAGATAGTCGCCTTTCGAGCCATGAGACGGCTCTCAAAATCCGGCGGAAAATGCGATCCGTCAGCCGCGGAGGTGGAAACCAATCGTCCAGGAGGCTGATGCGTAGCCGGTGCCGATAACGCAAGCCTGAGTAGACGTGGCCTCCTTGGGGCTTAGCGCGCTGGTTTCGGCCCGCCAGATTCCCGAAACGACCTCAGCAGGCGATCCAGCGCCGGGCTCGCGGCACGGCGGAGCTCCTGAAGATTTCTCTGCGAAAGTGCCCGCAGCTTTTGTTCACCTTTCCTGGTCAGTTTGAGGTGCACACGTCTGGCATCCTGCGGGTCGGCAACCCGGCTTACTAGCCCAAGCTTGGCCAAACGATTGATCAATTCGACCGCCGAGTGAGGTCGGATCAGCAGAAAGCGCGCAACATCACCGACTGTCGCAGGACCCGGGCGCACGAAGCCCTTGATGCCAAGCAGCGCCTGATGCTGCGTAGGCGTCAATCCCTGCTTTGCTGCGGCTGCCTCGCTGAAGGCCAGAAAGCTCCGGATTTGGTACCGGAACTGCGCCAGCGCAGCATAGTCGGAGTCATGCATCGTGTGGGTGGCTGCGGATGGCGCAGACCTGACCGCAGTCGCCCGTTGCGCCTTCTTCACCTGAACCATGCCATGCCGTCTCCGTGCTTCCCACCCGGCGACGCGGGCCGTTAGCCAAAAGTAGCAAGCAGGAGCGCCCGCACCAAGCAGCGGGAACTCCGGATACACAGCTATCCGGCGCTCTACTCGAAGCTCGAGAGTAGGATCTTCACCAGGATGACCTGAAACGCGATCGGGATCCGGGCGCTCTTCCGCCTGATCGAGCGCTGCAGCGCACCGGCGATCTCGGCGCTGGTCAGGCTGCCTGCCGAGGCATTGGCGATCAGCTCGCTCCACATCTGCGACAGCGAACCGCCGGGCGGGATTACCGGCTTGATGGTCACGCCGCAGCCCTGCGCCCATTCCACGATCTCCCGCATCGTATGCGGCCCGCAATTGCGCGCCGTCGCGAGACGTTCGGCCGTGAGCGCCCGCAGCAATTCGCGCGACGGCGACCAATTCCCTTTCGGCGGTTGCTCGCCGTTGAGCTCGACTGCGAGCTCCTTCAGGACGTTCTGGGCACGCACGCTCAGCCGCTTCATCGGCCCGGGCACACGCTTCGCCTGAACAGAGCCGACTGCCGGTCCCCGCTCACCGGTCGTTCGATTGCGAGGGTCGGGCATGCGCGAGGCATCGCCGGACTGTGGTGTCGCCCCCTGTCCGTTCACCTCTTCCACCGACCACGCCGCCTCCTGCCGCTCCGCAACTTGCGGCCACGACCGTCGCTTCCGGGTACCCGCCACTGTCGTTCGCCGCGCCATTTCTCTCGCCAAGCTCGCCAGCCTCGTACTCACAAAGGCTAATATATATCGTGATCCGATATGTTTTCACGTGATAATTTTTGTCGTTCGACCAAAGGCGAAATTGACAGCGGGGCTTTACAAGCAATGCTAAGCGCCAAGAGCTACACGCGGATGTGACGTGCCCGGCGCAGCAGGCCTTTGCGGTCGGCTGGCGCCGGACAGGTCGTGCTGGCGCCTGCAAACAAGAGTGATATTCGGAGGAAACGATCATGACTGACGATCTCATTCGCCGCGGCATCTCGCGCCGTGGTCTGCTCCAGACCACCGCCGGCCTCATCGGCGGCTCCATGCTGCCGGCGATGCCGGCCTTTGCCGACGACAAGCCGGCGATTGGCACTTATCCGGTTGGCGTGTCGGGTTCCACCGCCTTCATCGGCATCTCGGTGCCGCGCACCGGCACGTACGCGGTGCAGGGCGAGGACGAGCTCAAGGGCTACCAGCTCGCGATCGAGCACATCAACGAAGGCCACCAGCTGATCAAGAAGATCTCGCCCAAGACCAGCAAGGGCGTGCTCGGCAAGGAGCTGAAGTTCGGCGTCGCCGATTCGGCGGCCAAGCCGAACGAGGCGGTGCAGGCGCAGCAGCGCTTCATCAGCGAGAACAAGGCGATCATGATCACCGGCGGCACGTCGAGCGCCGTTGCGGTGGCGCTGAACAAGCTCGCCCAGCGCGAGCATGTGATCTTCGTGTGCGGCATTTCCGGCTCGAACGACACGACCGGCAAGGACTGCGTTCGCTACGGCTTCCGCCAGAACTTCTACGGGCAGACTGCGGCTGCAGCGATCGGCCCGGTGATGGTGCGGGAGTTCGGCAAGGGCAAGAAAGCCGCGTATCTCACGCCGGACTACACCTACGGCCACACCGTCACGAAGTCGATGCAGGACTTCCTGGCGACCGCTGGCTGGACCACCGTGACCAACCAGGTCGCCCCGCTCGGCGCGCCGGACTATTCCTCTTACCTGCTGAACGTCGCGAACTCTGGCGCCGACGTGCTCATCAACGTGAACTGGGGCCATGATGCGGTGCTGTCGACCCAGCAGGCAAAGCAGTTCGGCGTGCTCGACAAGATGAAGCTGGTCGTCCCCTACCAGGTGCCTTTCATCGCGCGCGAGACCGGCGGCCTGATGCAGGGCGTCTATGCCGCCACCGACTATTGGTGGACGATCGAGGACAAGTTCCCGCTGGCCAAGATGTTCAACGAAGCCTTCGAGAAGAAGTACGGTTACAAGCCCGAATGGGGCGCCGAGAACGCCTATGTCAGCTTCGCGCATTGGGCGCACATGTGCGAGCAGGCCGGCAGCTTCAGTCCGCCCGACGTGATCAAGGCCTACGAGAAGGGCGAAACAATCCCGTCGCTGGTCGGCGACGTGCATTACCGCCCCGAGGATCATCAGTGCGTTCGCCCGGTGATCATCGTCAAGGGCAAGCAGCAGAAGGACATGAAGAACAAGGAAGACTGGTACGACGTCGTCGAGATCGTCCCGGGCGAAGCCCTGATGCAGAAGCCCGACGCCTTCGGCTGCCATCTCGGCGACTACAGCTGAGATCTCGCAAACCCCTGTGACGCCGCGGACTGCACTCCGGTCCCGCGGCGTCACCTTTTTCTGACGCGCACCCTCGCGCGCCACAACAGCGATTGTCGCATGATAAGTTGGCCTAACCTCGTTTCACAGCTTTTCAACGGGCTCGCATTGGGTGCCTTGCTCGCGCTGATCAGCTCCGGCCTGACCATCATCTACGGCACGCTCGGCGTGCTGAACCTCGCGCACGGCGCGATGTTCATGATCGGCGGCTATGCCGGCTTCGTGGCCTACCAGTACACGGAATCGTTCATCCTCGCCGTGATCGCAGGCTCGCTGTTCGTGATGCTGCTCGGCGTTGTCATGGAACGCGTCATTATCCGCCACTTCTATGATCGCCCGCACGAGGATCAACTGCTCGTGACCTTCGGGCTCGGCATCTGCTTCGTCGAGCTGGTGCGCCTGATCTTCTCGAGCCAGTCGCAGCTGGTGCCGCCGCCGGCGCTATTCCAGGGCATCACCAACCTCGGCTTCATGTTCTATCCGACCTACCGCCTCGCCGTGGTCGGCATCGTCGCGATCGCCCTCGGCGCGCTGTTCATCATCCTTTACCGGACCCGGCTCGGCCTGATCGTGCGGGCCGGCATCGAGGATTCGGTGATGGTGGATTCGCTCGGCATCAACGTCTATCGCGTCTTCATGGTGGTGTTCGGCATCGGCGCGATGGCCGCCGGCTTTGCCGGCATCGTCAACGCGCCGGTGGTGTCGCTGACGCCGGGCATCGGAGACGACATCCTGGTCCAGACCTTCGTGGTGGTGGTGATCGGCGGCGTCGGCTCGTTTCCAGGCGCGATCCTCGGCGGTCTGATCGCCGGCGAGATCATCAGCGTCACCTCCATGTTCAACCCCGGCTATGCCTATGTGATGCTGTTTGCGGTGATGACGCTCGTGCTCGTGGTGCGACCGCATGGCTTGCTCGGCGTCCAGGGCCGCGAGTAAGCGATTTTCCCATGCTCAAGCAACGCCCATTCCTGATCGAGACACTGACGGCCATCGGCCTGATCGTGGCTCCCTTCGTGCTGCCGCATCTCGGCTTCGCGCCGAACACCGTCAACCGGATCCTGGTCTGGGGCCTGTTCGGCCTCGGCTTCGACATCCTGTTCGGCTTCACCGGGCTATTGTCGTTCGGCCAATCCGCCTTCTACGGCACCGGCGGCTTCGTCGCCGCCTACCTCCTGACGCGCGCCGGCTTCGGCAACGTGCTGGGTGCGCTGATCATCGGCATGATCGCGGCCGCGGCGACCGGATACCTTGTCGGCCTGATTGCGCTGCGCCGGACTGGCATCTATTTCGCCATGATCACCGTGGCGATCGCGCAGGTCTTCTTCTTCGTCGAGTTCAATCCTTTGTCGGATTTCACCGGCGGCGAGAACGGGCTGCCGGGGGTGCCGACGCCGAGCTTCAATCTCGGCTTCACCACGCTCCACTTCACCAATGGCTGGTCGCTCTACCAGTTCATCGCGCTTTGCTACTTCGTCGGCGTCATCATCGCGCTCAGGATCGTGCGCTCGCCGGTCGGCGCTATTTTCAGCGCGATCCGGGACAATCCGCTGCGCGCCACCGCGGTCGGGCACAACATCCACGGCTACAAGCTGACGGCCTTCGTGATCGCGGCGGCTTACGCCGGTTTCGCCGGCGGCCTGCTCGGCGTGCTCCAGGCCTTCATGCCGCCTGATGCCTTCACTTTCGACACCTCGGGCCAGCTCGTGATGCAGACGGCCATCGGCGGCAGGGGCACGTTGTTCGGACCGCTGGTCGGCGCAACCGTGTGGCTGTTCCTGCAGGATTTCCTGCAGTCCGCGCTCGGCCTGGGAGCGGCCTGGAAGCTGGTGCTGGGCGTCGTGTTCGTGCTGCTGGTCTGCTTCCTGCGCGGCGGCATCATCGGCGGTCTTGCCGATCTATATCGCCTTGTCTCGGACGGGCGGAAGCGGAGGGAAGCGGAAGTGGGGCAAGAGGCCGCTGACGGCGAGGCCGCGCAGCATCTCCCGCCCGCGCCGATGCAGGCGAAGGAGGTCGCGCATCCCGTCTATTCCGGGCCGATTCTCAAAGCCACCGGCCTTACCAAGCGCTATGGCGGGCTCATCGCCAACAGCGACATCGATTTCAGCGTCAACCAGGGCGAATTGCGCGGCATCATCGGCCCCAATGGTGCCGGCAAGTCGACCTTCTTCAAGATGCTGACCTGCGAGATCGCGCCGACCTCCGGCCAGATCGTGTTCGAGGGGCGCGACATCACGGGCTTGAAGGTCACCGAGGTTTGCCAGCTCGGACTGACCAAAAGCTATCAGGTCAACCAGCTCTTCACCGGGCTGACGGTGCGGGAGAACCTGACGATCGCCGCACTCGCAGAGCTGCGCGGAAAATTCCGGCTCGACCTGTTCCGCACGCTCGCCGGCGTCAAGGGCCTGACGGAGCAGGTGGCGCACACGCTCGCTTTGGTGAACCTGACTCGTCGTGCCGACACGCCGGTGTCCGAGCTTGCGTATGGCGAGAAGCGCAGGCTGGAAATCGGGCTTGCGCTCGCCACGTCGCCGCGCCTGCTGCTGCTTGACGAGCCGCTCGCCGGCATGAGCCCGCGAGAGCGTGTCGAGACCGTCAAGCTGCTCAAGTCGATCGCGCGCGGCCGTACCATGATCATCATCGACCACGACATGGATTCCCTGTTCGAGCTGGTCGAGCGCGTCACCGTGCTCCAGGAAGGCCGGGTGCTGGTCTCCGGCACGCCGGAGGAAATCAAGGCCAACGCCGCCGTCCAGGAAGCCTATCTCGGCGGGGTGCACGGAGAAATCGCGGCATGAGCCTGATCGAGGTCAACGGCCTGAACAGCTATTACGGGGACTCCCACATCTTGTTCGACGTCGCCATGCACGTCGAGCGTCACGAGGTGGTGGCGCTGCTCGGCCGCAACGGCGCCGGCAAGAGCACGACGCTGAAGAGCCTGATGGGCGTCGTGACGCCGCGTAGCGGCAGCGTGAAGTTCGACGGCATCGATATCGCCGGCCGAAAGAGCCACAGAATCGCGCAGGCCGGCATGCAGCTCGTGCACGAGGAGCGCCGCATTTTCGGCAGCCTGTCGGTGGAAGAGAATATCCTGCTCGCCGGGATCACGGCGCCCAAACGCTGGCCTCTCGACCGCATCTACGAGATGTTTCCGCGACTGAAGGAGCGGCGTAGCAACCGCGGCACCGAGCTGTCGGGCGGCGAACAGCAGATGCTCGCTATCGCGCGGGCGCTGGTGCGCGATCCCAAGATCGTGCTGCTGGACGAGCCGTTCGAGGGGCTCGCGCCCGTCATCGTCCACGATCTCGTCAAGGCCTGCCGCGAGCTCGCCGCCGCCGGCCAGACCATCGTGCTGGTCGAGCAGAATTTGGCGGCGACGCTGGCGCTGGCGAGCCGGATCTACATCATCAACAACGGACACATCGTGCACGACGGGCCAGCTCGGGAGCTCAAGGCACAACCGGAGCTGCTCCAGCGCTATCTCGGCGTCTAGTTGATTTCACCGAGCGCGACGTGACGACGCGAAGTCTTGACGACTTCGCGCTGAAATCGAAAAGGAGGAACACGTCAAATGAAATACATTGCGGTAAGAGCGGTTCAACTGTTGCTGGCAGCGTCGATGGCGGTGACGACTGCACACGCGGCCGAAAACAAGGTCGTGATCGGCGATATCGACGACATGTCCGGCCTGTATGCCGACGTGATCGGCCCCGGCGGCGTCGAGGCGGCCAAGATGGCGATCGAGGATTTTGGCGGCAGCGTGCTCGGGAACAAGATCGAGTTCATGGTGTCCGATCACCAGAACAAGCCCGACGTTGGAGCGCAAAAATTCCGCGAATGGGCCGATCGCGACGGCGTTACGATGATTCTCGGCGGCTCGAACACGGGAGTCAGCCTGGCGATGAACAATGTCGCCAAGGAGAAGAAAATTCCGTTCATCGCCATCGGCGCAGCCGGCGCATCGCTGACCGGCAAGGACTGCACACCCTATACGGTGCACTACGTCTACGACACGACGGCTCTCGGCAACGGTACCGCCAAGACCATGGTGAAGCAGGGCGGTAAAAGCTGGTTCTTCCTCACCGCCGACTACGCCTTCGGCACCCAGTTGCAGGAATCCGCCTCGAAGGTGGTTGAGGCCAATGGCGGCAAGGTGATCGGCGCCGTGCGCGTTCCGCTCTCCACGTCGGACTTCTCGAGCTATCTGCTCCAGGCGCAAAACGCAGGTGCGCAGGTGCTTGGACTCGCCAATGCCGGCAACGACTTCACTAACTCGATCAAGGCTGCCGACGAGTTCGGCATCGCCAAGACGATGAAGCCGGCCGCATTGCTCGCCTTCATCAGCGACATTCACAGCCTCGGCCTCAAGACCGCACAGGGCCTGTATCTCACCACCGGCTGGTATTGGGATCTCAACGAGAAGACCCGCGCTTTCGCCAAACGCTACTATGAGAAGACGAAGCGCGAGCCCACCATGAATCAGGCGGGCTACTATTCGGCGACCATGAGCTACCTCAACGCGGTCAAGGCTGCCGGATCCGCCAATTCAGAGAAGGTCATGGCGGAGCTCAAGAAGATGAAGATCGACGACATGTTCACCAGCAACGGCAAGATCCGTGCCGACGGCCTGATGGAGCATGAGATGTATATCATGCAGGTCAAGAAACCCGATGAGTCCAAACAACCTTGGGACTATTACAAACTGGTTCACACTATGTCGGGCGAAGAAGCATTCGGAAAGTTGTCCGACTCGGCGTGTCCGCTGGTTACACACTGATAGTCGTGTTCCGACCGCGTGGTCGCATAACAGGAGCGCACCCGCAGGTGCGCTCCTCTTGGAGTACGTAACGGGCGGGCGTGCGCGGCGGCACATCCGCGGCGCTTCCTCTCTCGCTGCCGGGCAGCCCGACCAAAACTCCGATCCTGGCGGCAACCTATGGTGTCGTGTTGTTCAGCGCTGCGCCGAGCCCCTGTAGAACTCCCCGCAACACCAACCAGAGGCGGATTTCAGTCCGCCGGGGACGTGCCGCCAAGCGCAAGGGCGGAACCTGCCAGGCGTTGTAGCGCGCCGGTACCGCTCCTGAGTCTGAAAGGATTCCGAGCGCCTGCGAGCACACACACCCGGAATGAGTGCCGCCCGAGAGGGCGGATGCAGCTGCTGCCGCCTGATCCTCTCCACGGCCGACTCCCCGGACGCCGTGTTCCGTCGTGGAAGGTTGAAATGACGCCCATGCGATGTATAACCGGGGCTCGGGTGTTCGCTGTATCGGCAGCGACAGGAAAGCGATGGTCGGGCCGCCACGCGGAGATCCTGCGCCCGTGAACCACAATCCTCCGTTTGACGGTCTGCCGAAAGCCCAGCAGCTGGCGGAACAGGCCCTCAACACCCTTCAGCGGTTCCTGCATGTCGAGGCCGTCAGCGGTGCGGTCCTGCTCGCTGCCGCCGCCGCTGCACTGATCTGGGCGAATTCCCCGGTGGCTCACAGTTATCACGATTTCTGGCACCTTCCGGTGACGATCGCCCTGGGAGAATTCGTCTTTTCACGCTCGCTGCATTTCTGGGTCAACGACGTGCTGATGACCGTGTTCTTCCTCGTCGTGGGCATGGAGATTCGGCGGGAAGTCCACGAAGGGGCGCTGAGCAGGCTGGACCAGGCCATGCTGCCGCTGGTCGCGGCGATTGGTGGCGTCGTCCTCCCGGCACTGATCTATCTGAGCCTCAACGCCGGTCCGGATCGAGGGCAGGGCTGGGCCGTGCCTACGGCGACGGACATCGCCTTCGCAGTCGGAGTGCTCGCCCTGCTCGGACGAAGAATCCCGGTCAATTTGCGGGTCTTCCTCCTTGCTCTGGCTATCATCGACGACATCATTGCAGTGCTGATCATCGCGCTCTTCTACACCGCAGGCCTTCAGCCTGGCGGTTTCGTCGTGTCGATGATCGGCGTTGTCGCCGTCCTGGGCTTTCGCCGGATCGGAGTCGGCTCTGCGCTTTTCTACCTCCTGCCTGGTTCTCTGGTTTGGATCGGGTTCATGGCGGCTGGGATCCATCCCACCCTAGCGGGTGTGCTGCTCGGGCTGATGACTCCCGCGCGCGCCATCCCCATGCGTGAGCCACCCCTGGAGATGGTCTCTCGCGCTCTCAAGCAATTGCGAAGCAGCGATGCGGTTAGGGCGAAGGATCCGCACAGGTTGGCGCAACCACTGCGGGACCTGCGCGTGGCCCAACGGGAGCTACTGCCGCCGGTCTCTCGGGTGCAGACGGCGCTGCATCCGTGGGTGGCATACCTCATCATGCCGATCTTCGCGCTGGCGAACGCCGGCGTCGCGCTGACGGGCGTCGATCTGCCCGCGGGCGGGCATTTGGTGATGCTGGGCACTGCGCTCGCCCTGGTCGCCGGCAAGCCGCTTGGCGTCGTCGGCGCGACTTGGGCGGCCGTACGACTCGGCTGGTGTCGGTTGGCCCCGGGCGTTTCGTGGGCTGGGGTCTGCCTTGTCGGGCTGCTGGCCGGCATCGGTTTTACGATGTCGATCTTCATCTCGATGCTCGCCTTCTCTGATGAAGGACTGCTGACGGCGGCCAAACTGGGCGTCCTTCTCGGCTCGCTCATCGCGGCCATGCTCGGCCTCGGCTGGGGATTCAGCCAAGTCCGGCGCTTGTGAAAGTCCAACCGATGCCCTTTAGAGCCCCGCATGTCTCGTTCGTGTCATTTGCCGTCGAGGTCCAATCCTCCGGAGTGACACAGGTGATGCTCGTCGAGACGGACCTGCACCTGAATCCGCGGCATCCCGCCTACGACCGCTTGGCCGTCACACAACTGATTGCAGCGTCAGAGGCGTACACGAGCGCCAATGTGGAAGGTCCTTCTTCCATTCGGCTCATTTCCACCCGCAACGGGGAAATCTAACGGTATCATCAGCCGCGGTGCTGGTACGGACTCGTGAACCGGAGGCGGGATGAGCGAGGCGAGGTATCTGAGCGCGGAAGGGGTAGTATCGCTCCGGCCGCCCGGAAGGGTTGGTAGGCGACTATGAAACATGTGCCGTCGTTGCTGGGCGTCATCGCCCTGTTTTGCATCGTGTTCTTCCTGACGAGAGCGTCGCTTTCAACGCCTCAACTAGCGGCTGGCATTTGCATTGCTCTCCTCGTCTATGCCGCCACCATGGTCTGGCATATCCGCAACATCCTTCGGTAATCGAAAGAGGCGGCAAGGCGCGAGCAGCCGATGGCCCAGTTCTCGGACCGGCCCTTAGGCCGCCAGTCGCACCGGCAATCTCGCCAACGCGCGGATGCCAAGCCGCTTGTGCCACCTGATGTCTTCGGGCTGCCGGGCAAGCCGCAACCCGGGAAAGCGATCCAGGATGCGCTGAATGCCTATCGACGCTTCTGCGCGCGCGAGCTGGAATCCGAGGCAAAAGTGTACGCCGGTGCCGAACGAGAGGTGCGGATTGGGATGGCGGCCGATGTCGAATGTGTGGGGTTGCTCGAACCGTGTCGGGTCGCAGTTCGCCGCGGCAAGAAATGCCGCAAACATCTCGCCGCGCCGGACCTGGCGTCCTTGCCAGATCAAATCCCGGGTCGCGAAACGGGGCTTGGTCATCTGCACGGGGGAGACGTAGCGAAGACATTCCTCGATGCATGTCGGCATCAGGCCCGGGTCTTGGCGCAACCGGCTCAACTGGTCCCTATTCGTGAGCAGCGCGTAGAGACCGCCCGATATCAGATGCGTGGTGGTTTCCTGTCCCGCACCGAAGAGGAGGAAGATCATGGAGACGATTTCGTCCTCGCTGAGCCTCTGGCCTTCGATCTCCGCCTCGCGCAGCGCAGCGATCAGCCCCTCCGGCCGCGCCCCGCCGTCGGGTCTCGAAACGCGCCGAAGGTACCGCACGACGCTGATCACACCGGGGATGGCGCGTATCACCGCAAAGACATTCGCAGTATCCTTCAACCGGCCCAACCAGTTCTTGAACCGGTCGTGATCCTTCTCCGGCAACCCTAGCATCGCGCAGATTACCGAAAGGGGCAGATCGCGGCAGAACTCTGCCATGAGATCGGCCTCGGGCTTGGCGTCCAGCTTGTCGAGCAGCCGATCGGCCGTCTCAACGATCGTCGGCTTGAGAGCTGCGATCGTGCGCCTCTGGAAGGCGTGGTCGACGAGGGCACGCAGGCGACGGTGCTCCGGATCGTCGTGGCCGAGCATGTTCGACGCAAGAAGCCCGAGCGTCCTCGGGAGAACTTTCAATATCCGCTCCTGCGTTCTGCTTCCGGCGTTGGCGGGATCGCGCGCGAAGTCCTGGCTGTTTTTCAACAGGTCTGCGCAGCTCTCATGGCTCGCCGCGAGCCAGGTGCGGCCGACGATCGGCAACCTCAAGCGCACCACCGGGCCTTCGGTTCGCATGCGGTCGAGCGTCGTAAAAGGGTTCGCGTGAAACTCCGGGGACAAGATGTCGAACCGTCGCTCGTCGAACATGTCTGCTTCCGCGCTTCTGTTTGTTGTGGTTGGAAATTGAGCGGTGCTCCGTCCTGAACGCCGCGCGTGCGGGCGGTGCGACTAGCCGCTCTGCCGAGGGGTTGAATCCTTGGACAGACACACTGAAAAGAATCTGCGTTCAGTGAAAGTACCGGAACTGCACAATGTAGACCGCCGCTCCGGCGAAGTATCCGAGAATCGCGAGTACGCTGATTTTTCGCATGTACCAAATGAACTGGATCTTCTCGATTCCCATCGCGGCAACGCCCGCAGCGGAGCCGATGATCAGTATCGATCCGCCCGTGCCGGCGCAGTAGGCGATGAATTCCCAGAGGAAACTGTCCGGTGGATACTGGCCCATTCCATACATGCCCATCGATGCTGCGACCAATGGAACGTTGTCGACGATGGCGCTGAGCAGCCCCAACGCAAGCACGATTGCGTCGGTGCGGCCGATGCTTTGATCCAGCCAGGCTGCAAGGGCGGCCAGAATATGGGTGTGCTCCAGCGTGGCAACGGCCAGCAGAATGCCCAGGAAGAAGACGATTGAGCTGAGGTCGATCTGGGTAAGAGCGTGCGCCACAGTCAACGGCCTTCTCTCCAGCAGTTGCTTCCGGCGATGAATGACCTCTCCGACGAGCCACAATGTTCCCAAGCCGAAGAGGATGCCCATGAAAGGCGGCAGGTGCGTAACGGTTTTGAACGCTGGCACCAGGACGAGGATGGCAACCCCGAGGGTGAACATGACGTTTCGTTCGAAGGCGGGCGTAAAGGCATCGTCGCTGCCATCGACCTTGGGAGCCGCGAAGGTTCGCCCGCGCAACCGGTAATTCACGATGAGCAGCGGGATCAGCATGTTCGTGAGGGACGCGAGGAATAGCGTCTTGACTATGGCGAGAGCGGTGATCTGGCCGCCGATCCACAGCATGGTCGTGGTGACGTCCCCGATGGGGGACCACGCGCCGCCTGCGTTGGCAGCGATCACGATCATCGCGAC
Source organism: Bradyrhizobium sp. MV1.5 (assembly GCF_055807615.1). Taxonomy (NCBI): domain Bacteria; kingdom Pseudomonadati; phylum Pseudomonadota; class Alphaproteobacteria; order Hyphomicrobiales; family Nitrobacteraceae; genus Bradyrhizobium; species Bradyrhizobium sp. MV1.5. Next base: position 148,710 of record NZ_JBVVPL010000009.1, read on the forward strand.
GAACAACAGCCGATCACTTTGCTTGTCCAGCAGCTTCCTGATCAGCGAAACCATGACGATGGTGGTGGTGAGATTATCCAACACGGCGCTCAGAAAAAACGTCACGGAGCAGATGAGCCACAGCAGGGTCGTCAATTTCTTCGTGTTGATTTGCGAGGTGATGATCTCGAATCCGTCGTGGGCGTCGATGACCTCGACGATGGTCATGGCGCCCATCAGGAAAAATATGATCCCCGCCGTCGAACCGATGGTCTCGCGGAGCTGATCGACGATCGCTTCGTGGTCAGTTGCTCCCACGGCATAGATCGTCCAGAGCAGGCCGGCCCCAAAAAGGGCGGAAGCGGATTTCTCTATTTGGATCGGGTGCTCAAGCGCTATAGCGGCATAAACCACGACGAAAACGACGACGAGTGCGACCAGCAAAACGAACCTCCGAATCCGAATTTCGGGCCGATCATGCCCGAACCGGACTGCGCTAAGAAGCCTCATGTGCTGAAAGGCCGCGGTCCAGTATCGTTGGCTTGGGAGAACAAAATGCCTCAACCAAACGGTGACGGATCAAGCTTGTGGGGCTCCCGCGCGAAAGGCCCCGTTGGCTGGATCGTCAGCATCGTATCCATTCTGATGTTCGTCGTGGCCCTCTACCTGTATGCAACGAGTGGCGCACCGGGTTCGTCTCCGAATGCGACGGGCGGCTCAAGCGATCACTCGCCGGCTCGCCTCCCAGCACCGAGTAAATAAGGACACGGACAGAGCGCCGCGATAGCCGCCGTTGCACGGCGGCTATCGATTGAGCAATCTCCAGCGAATGGACCGAGAAACGTGGATTATCTCAGCCGCCGCTTCGGCCTGGCCGCTTGAGGTTTACCTTCAGGCGATCGACGCGCCGCGACCTCCAAGGCCACGAGGCCGAAGACGGAGAGAGCGATTAGAATGACGAGTAGCAGCAGGGTGCCGTACATTTAGATGACTCCTACCCAGCTGCTCCTGTGAGCAGCCAGTGGTTCGACAACGTGCGGCGCCGAGATCGCGGATAGAGGGGAGTTGTCGATCGAGCAATTGCACATGCGGACAGAAGCGGGCAGATGAGTGTGCGCACGCAAGGCCGGTGCCTGCAGCCCGAGCCTTGCTGGCACCTGCACGCGAGTTTTTCGGCTCTACGGCGAGTAGTTTTTGATGCTGCGCAAAAAGATGTCGGCCGGGGCGCCCTCAAAAAATGCGTTCCTCACGGGACTCTGCACGAACAATCACTTCAGGCCCAACGAAATGTAGCGATTGGCAGCTCGCCGGGCAGTCGGGAGATCGCTTGTCGCCCGTCAGGAAAATCCTGACTATCATGACCTCCGCTCGGGCGAGGAAGGTTCAGTCGTGAGTGTGGCTCGGTTCGCTGCACGATAGTAATCGCCCGAGGAGTGGGAGTATGCTTCAACGTCTGCCAAAGACGGCGCTCGAACGCCGCACACAATTACGTCCAAGGATGGAAAGGCCGCTCTTCGGGGCGGCTTTTCTGTGAGCATAGGAGGAAAAGCAAATGCATCTGAAAGCTCCTATCGATCTTGACGCCGAAAGGTCGCGCAAAAGGGCCGTGTGGTTGCGTCAACTAGCCGAAGGGGCGGCTCACCCGGAATTCGCTGAAAAGATCAAGGATCTGACTGAAGAATACAAGGGACTTGCCGAACAGTTAGAGCATGAGGACCAGTAGGCCAGCGACACGCAACGTGATCAAGCAAAGAAGCGGCGTGGGCCCGGCGGCTTGATGTCCCCGAGTGTCGAGCGCCTCCCAGCCCAATCCGTACCGCCGTTACCTTGTTTGCGGTGATGCCGCTCCGAACGACCGACCGCGTTTCGGCCGTGTGGGGGCCGGGTTGTGCACCTGGTCCTTACAAGGCAGGGAAGTCGCGCGACGAGGTGGACGTGAGCCGGACCCGCATGTGTTGCAAGCTGCGACCGCTCCGCCGATCCTGACTACTACCAACGCCCCGCACTGAATGGAGGGTCCGTTTCCGCCGACGAAGGCAGCTGCCGTTGCAAGGCCGCCTGGAAACGGTCGGCCCTCCTTGTAGGCGGGCAGCCGTCTAGTGGCATCGGAAGGCTTGGAGGTCGTTGCTCGATATTCCTCGCACCGGCCGCCCTCGATCCTGCGGCCGAGGCCGAACGCAATGCGCCATCTTCGGTCAAGTCGTGCGGGAGGCGGAGCACTACATCGCACACAATGGCCATCTGCCGTGCACGTATCCGAGCTCTGCAGCAGTCTCGAGGGGGGGGGGCGCAGGAGCTTGTACCGTGCCTTCGACGAGGTCCTCGGACCAGGCCCAATCGAATTCCTGCGGGCGAAGCGACTCTCGATGGTGCGCCTGCGGCTATGCGCAGCGTTATCGAGAGGAACGGTGCCACCTGTTCGATTTCCAGCTTGGGGCGGTATGGTCGCTCATCCTGCGTTGCGGTCGCTCCGCACGTGAGACGACAGTGTGATGCCAGTTGGTTCAGATATGCCGCCGCCGTTTCGGTTTTGGTGTTTCTTGATAGTGCGACACCAAGATGCTACACATTGCCAGTGTCGCCCGGATTTTCTCCAGTCTTTTCAGGTGCGTAGCTTCAGCGGCCACAGGTCGAAAACTGGCTGAGTACCCTCCCGCCCCAGCCAGCGCGCCGCAGCTCTCGGCGCTTACTCGGTCGCTTCCATGTGGTTTTGGTCGACGACCCGCAGCGTCCGCCGCACCATGCCCTCGACAATGACCGCCGACTCGCTTGGACGCAGATGGATCGCCGTGGACCTGAGCAGCCATGGCAACACCGCCTGCTCAAGCCGCTCTTCATAGGCGTGGCGCATCATGTCGAATGCCATCAGGCCTGGACCCGCCAGGATGACATGGTGTGGGCGCAATACGGATATCGTTGCCGCGACCGCCTCGGCGAGCGCGCGACCTGCCTGCAGGAAAAGGTGCTCGAGACGTGGATCGCCGCCCAGTGCGCGCTCGCGCAGCAGGGCCATCTGTCCCTCGGATGGTTGCTGCGAGTCCGCCGGCGGCAGATCGAGAAAGGTGCGGGCATCGCGGTAGAGCGCATAATCGGCAAGGTAAGCCTCGATACAGCCGCGCTGGCCGCAGCGGCATTGCGGGCCATCCGGCGCCAGCTTGACATGGCCGATCTCGCTGCCGGCGCCCCAGCGTGCTTCACCATCGGCAACGACGCCCATCCCGATGCCGTGACCGACCATGATAGTGGCCGAGAGGCCTTGCGCCAATGCCGGTTCGGCGGCCGTGATGGCGAGCGCGACCGCGACAGCGTCGTTCGCCATCACGACCTCGACCCCGAACGCCTGACGTATCGGCGTCGCGAGATCGACCTCGGTGATCGACAGCGCGGGACTCCACAGCGTCGAGCCGGTGTCGACGTTCACGATGCCTTGCAGCGCAATGCCGATTCCCAGCAGCCGATGGCGCGGCGTCGCCGTCGCATCGAGCAGCGCATTGATCTGCGCGATCACGAGATCGCGCAGCGCGCCTGCATCGAGCGCGCGCGTCGATAGTGCAAGTCGCGACTGCGCCACGCCGGAGCCCCGGAAATCCGCGATCAGCGTCTCGATCAGGTTCATGCGCACGGAGACCGCGGCGATGCGCCCGAACTCCGGATTCAGGGTCAGCAACACGGCCGGCCGGCCACGGCGGCGGCCATTCAGCCCGTCCGCATCCTCTTCCTCGCCGTCCTCGGACCAGGGGCTTGCCGCCGTCTCTGTCTCGCAGAGCAGCTCTTCCGCGATCAGTCGCGACGTCAGGCCGGAAACCGCCGGGAAGCTCAGGCCAGTGCTTCGGGCCAGCGCCACGCGGGGCAGCGGCCCCTGGCGTCGCAAGACGTCGACGAGACGGCCGCGGTTGGATTCACGGGCCGTGTTCGACGCGCGTCTGGACGGCTCAATTTGGTCAACCATGCTGCCTCTTTAATTCATCAGGTAAATTTAATGCAGAAATGAGATGCCGGTGCGACCGGAAAAGCACAATCGGAATACGGTTTGCAGCAGCCATGTTTACTAATATCGTACCGCATGTACTATTTAGACTGGAAGAAGGGGCGCATACATCCTGATCCGGCTGGTTTGCCCTGCTGCATTTGTTCGCGACGTAAATAAAAGATGGCGCATAAGCGCTGTGAAACCCCTCAACGGGGGTGACCAAGGGAGGTGTACATGAACGGATCGATGAAGAAACTGATGGTGTCGCTGTTTGCAACCGCAGCTGCGCTGGCGGTTGCTACGGGGGCGGCGCAGGCCCAGCAGAAAAAGACCATCGCGCTGGTCACCAATGCCGCGGCCGATTTCTGGACCATTGCCGGCCGCGGGCTCGAGAAGGCTCAAAAGGAGCACCCCGAATACGATATCCAGTTGATCGTCACCAACGATGCGACCGCGGCGGGCCAGCGGCGCTTGCTGGACGACCTGCTGGTTCGCGGCGTTGCCGGCATCTCCATCTCGGTCGACGATGCACCGCACGCAACCGAAGAACTCAACAAGGTCGCGTCCCAGACCGTGTTGATTACGACGGACAGCGACGCGCCGCAGAGCAAGCGTCTCGCCTATATCGGCACCGACAACGTCGCGGCCGGGCGGCAAGCAGGCGAGGAGTTCAAGAAGGCATTGCCGAACGGTGGCAAGCTTGCGCTGTTCGTCGGCACGATGGACGCGGACAACGCCCGCGAGCGAGTGCAGGGTATCAAGGATTCGATCGCCGGCACCAAGATCGAGCTGGTCGACGTGTTCACGGACCAGGTGGACTCCGCCAAGGCCAAGGCGAACATGGAGAACGTGCTCGTCAAATATCCCGACATCGCGCTGCTGTCCGGACTTTGGAGCTACGAGACACCGCTGATCTATGACGCGGTCAAGGCGGCGGGCAAGGCCGGCAAGGTGAAGATCGTCGGCTTCGACGAGGACCAGCGCACGTTGCGGGGAATTTCCGACGGCACGATCGAGTCGACGGTGGTGCAGCAGCCGTTCGAATTCGGCTATCTCTCCGCCACCAACATCATCAAGACGCTGAAGGGCGACAAGTCCTGGATTCCCGCCGACAGCAAGCTGATCGTGCCGACCCAAGTGATCAGCAAGACCAATGTCGCGGAGTTCACCGCTCACATGAAGGAGCTGCTGAAGAAGTGACCCTCTGTACCTTTCGACGCCCGGCGAGAATGCCGTCGGGCGTCGGTTGGGAGGAAGTGAATGGCGGAAATCCTGTTCGAACTCGCCGGGATCAGCAAGTCCTATCCCGGGGTCATGGCCCTCAACGATGTCAGTCTGCGCGTGTACCGTGGCGAGGTGTTGGGCCTGATTGGCGAGAACGGCGCCGGCAAGTCGACTTTGATGCGGGTGTTGGGCGGCGTGATCGCGCCAAGCGCGGGCGTGATCCGCATCGGCGGAACTGACCATGCAGAAATGACGGTGAGCGAGGCGACGCAGACCGGCATCGCCTTCGTGCACCAAGAACTGAACCTGTTCGAGAATCTCGACGTCGCCGCCAACGTCTTCATCGGACGCGAGAAGCTCGTCGGCGGCCCGCTAAAGCTGGTGGACAGCGCGCAGATGCGCGCTCGCGTGACGCCGCTGCTGGAGCGTCTGGGCGCCGATTTCACCCCTGACACGCTGGTCGACAATTTGTCGATCGCCGAACGCCAGATGGTTGAGATCGCCAAGGCGCTCTCAATCGACGCCCGCGTGATCATCATGGACGAGCCGACCTCGAGCCTGACGATTTCGGAGACCGAGCGTCTGCTGGAGGTGATTGCCGATCTGAAGGCGCACGGCATCTCGGTGATCTATATCTCCCACCGGCTCGGCGAGATCATGACCTGCGCCGACCGCGTCGTGGTGCTGCGCGATGGGCGCACGGTGGGAGAGCTGGCGCGAGATCAACTCAGCCACGCCGCAATGATCAGGCTGATGATCGGCCGCGACCTGAAGGCGCTGTATACCCCGCCGAAACGACCGCCGCAGCCGGGCGGCTGCGACATCGTCGGCGTCGTGACATCAGCCTTTCCCGACCGGCAGGTTGATCTTTCCGTGCGGCATGGCGAGATCCTGGGCCTGGCGGGGCTCGTGGGCGCTGGCCGCACTTCTCTTGCCCGCGCGGCCTTCGGCGTCGACCCGCTGCTGGGCGGCGAGATCAGGATCGATAACGCGCCGATCGCAATCGCGTCGCCGCGGGACGCGATCAGGCAAGGCATCTATCTGGTGCCGGAGGACCGCAAGAAATCCGGGCTCGTGCTGGAGCTGCCGATCCGGGAGAACGTGACGCTGGCCGGTCTGCTGAATTATGCGCGGATGTGGCTGGTCAGCGGCGCAGCCGAGCGCAAGGTCGCGAAAGAGCAGGTCAGGCGCCTCTCCATCAAGGCGCCGAGCATCGACATGGAGGTGGTGACGCTCTCCGGCGGCAACCAGCAGAAGGTCGTGCTCGGCAAATGGCTGTCCATGCAGCCGCGCGTGATGTTCTTCGACGAGCCCACCCGCGGCATCGATGTCGGTGCCAAGAGCGAGATCTACGCGTTGATGCGCCAACTCGCCGACCAGGGCGTCGCGATCGTGATGATCTCCTCGGACATGGAGGAGGTCATCGGTGTCTCCGATCGCGTGGCGGTGATGCACGAAGGCAGTGTCAGCGGCGTGTTGGAGCGACGGCAATTCAGTGAATACAACGTGCTGCGGCTTGCGATGGGCCAGGCGCTGGAAACCGTGGAAGCCGCTGCCCCATGAACAAAAAAGAACTCGGCCTCGGCCTGCTGCTCGTGGTGATTTCCGTCATCACGGGCATGATCAATCCGGCCTTCCTGTCGCTGGTGAACCTGCTGAATATGGCCAATCTGATCGGCCTGTTCGGCGTGTTTGCGCTTGGCGAAGGGCTCGTGATCATCACCGGCGGCATAGACCTTTCGCTCGGCTCGATGTTTGCGCTGCTCGGCGTCGTGTTCGTCGACCTTCTGACGACCTACCAGGTGCCGTGGCCCCTGGCGCTGGCGGCCGTGCTGTTGGGCGGGCTGGTGCTCGGCGGCATCCAGGGGCTTCTGATCACCCGGCTGAAGATGCAGCCCTTCATCGTGACGCTATGTGGGTTGCTGATCTATCGCGGCGCCGCCCGCTACTACACGAGCGATTCGACCCGCGGCTTCGGTTACGGCGACGAGGCCGCGACCCTGAGCAGCATTGCCTCCGGCCATGTGGCGGGCATCCCGAACACCTTCATTCTCCTGATCATTCTTGCGCTGGTCCTCGGCGTGGTGCTGCACCGCACGGTCTACGGACGCTGGCTTTATGCCGTCGGCAAGAACGAGGAGGCGGCGCGCTTCTCCGGCATCAACACGAATATGGTGATCGCCACTGCCTATATCATCAGTGGTGGGCTCGCCGGAGTTGCGACGGTCTTGTTCGTGTTCTACACGAACTCGGTGTCTCCGAGTTCCTTTGGCAATTTCTATGAGCTCTACGCGATCGCGGCTGCCGTGCTGGGCGGGTGCAGCCTGCGCGGCGGCGAGGGTTCAATTCTCGGTATCGTGCTGGGCACGGCGTTGCTGCAGGTGTTGCAGAACCTCGTGAACATCCTGGGCATTCCCAACTCACTGAATTTCGCGGTGATGGGCACGGTCATTCTGATCGGCGTGTTGGCGGATCAGCAATTGCAGGCACGACGGCGCCGCAAGCTGGCGCTTGCCGGCCTCGCCCGCGCCGCGCCGAAATCGACATCGCCGGAGCAAGTCCAAGGCGCGGCACCGCGCGCCGCGGATGCGTTGCCGGCGAGAACGGGTGATCTGGCATGACGGATCCACGCCCCAGTTGACACAAGGCTGCCTGGCCGGCGACCGCTGGGGAGGGGCGCGTTTCAGGCTCGAGGGCTTTGGGCGGGGACGCGAGGCAAAGCAAGCAAAGCCTGAACGGCGGGAGGGACGCTAACCCGGCTGAGGAGCACACGGAGCATGCGGGCGGCCCTGCCCCGAGCGGGGCCGCCCTGCTGCAACCGGGACTTCCGACGTTGCCGCTGCCAGGTGCAAGGTTTGCTTATCCCTCGTACTGGTCCGGCCCCATCGCCCAAAGCGATTGATCGTGGCCGGACGCGTAATTGCGATTGTTCAGCGCCGGATTGCGATTGACCATCGGTCGCATGAACATCGGGTGGGTGGCGCTGCGCACCTCGTGCTCGACCGTGAACAGCGGCTTGCCGCTGTCGAGATCGAGGATGTCGCAAAACCGATACTGGTACTGATTGTCCTCGCGCGAGATCAAATCGCGCGCCAGCAGCTTGCGATAAGGGCCGGAGAAATCGGTGATGTACATCTGCACATGGTGGCCGTCATAGTCGCCTTGCGGCCGATCGGTCTCGCGGAACAACAGATGCTGGTCGCGGCCCGTCTTCACGGCGGCAACCGCGCCGTCGCCGTTCCGCAACTCGGATGGCATGCCCATGATCTCGGGGTAGAAGGCGCAGATGCGCGCGGCGGATCCCACCGGTACGTCGAATTCGACATAGGGAATGCCGAGCGCGACGCGACCGAAGCGCGCGGCGTCGGGCTCGTAACAGCGCAGCCGGTTGCCCCACGGACAAATCGCCTCGACATGGTCGTTATGCTCGGCGAAGGCGAACGCGGTGCCCTCGAGCTTCTTGGCGACCGACGCCAATCGCGCCAGCAGCGCCTCGCGGCCCGCGATGACCAGCCCGACATGACCGCGCAGCACCTGCGGCCGGCCGCTCGGCAAGTGAAACTGGCTCCGTCCGGCGTTGATCCACATGTTGGTGTCGGACACCATCAGAAAGGGATCGCGGGTGAGCCCAAGGCCTGCGACATAGAACAGCGTGGCAAGCCGTTGGTCCGGGACCTGGATGTTGACGTGCTCGAAATGGATCGCGTTGCCGAGATCTTCTTTGGATCGATCGAATTGTTGCGGCATGAACGGGGCTCTGATGCGGGAGGGACAGGCCCATACTAGAGCACAATTTCCGCCAGTCGAAATGATTCGCCGATCACATCTCGAGGGCGGGCGTGACGTCCGTTGCCACCTTGCCGCAAATGCCAATCCCTGTAAGCTGACAAACAGCACAAAGGAAAGAGATCGATGGGAGGGGTTCTGGACGGCGTCCGCGTTCTCGATTTCGGGCGCTATATCGCGGGGCCCTATTGCGCGACCTTGCTGGCCGAATTCGGCGCCGAGGTCATTCGCGTGGAGAAGCGCGACGGCAGCGAGGATCGCTTCGTGGCGCCGGTGGGCGAAAATGGCGAAGGCGCGCTGTTTCTTCAGGTCAACCGCAACAAGAAGTGCCTCACGCTCGATCCGATGAAGCCGGAAGGGCAGGAGGTGATGCGCCGGCTGATTGCGACCGCGGACGTGGTGGTCGCCAATTTGCCGCCGCAGACCTTGCGCGCGATGAAGCTCGACTACGACTCGCTCAAGGCGATCAAGCCGGACATCATCCTGACGACGGCAACCGCGTTCGGCGGGCCGGGGCCATGGTCCGACCGCGTCGGTTTCGACGGCGTAGGCCAGGTCATGTCGGGCTCGGTGTACATGACGGGCGCCGGCGATCCACCCTATCGGGCAGCGGTCAACTGGGTCGATTTCGGAACCGCGCTGCATTGCGCGTTCGGCACGCTGGCCGCGCTGATCGAGCGCGGCAAATCCGGGCGTGGGCAGATCGTCGAGGGCGCGTTGCTCGCAACCGCCTTGTCCTTCACCAATGCCACGCTGATCGAGCAGGCTGTCATCAACGTCAATCGCGTGCCATCAGGCAATCTCGGCCAGACCGCGGCGCCCGCCGACATCTACCGCACCAGGGACGGCTGGGTGCTGTGCCAGGTCACGGGACATCCGCTGTTCAAGCGCTGGGCGAAGCTGATGGGCGAGGAGGAGGTCTGGCTGAACGATCCGCGCTTTGCCGACGATATCAGCCGCGGCAACAACGGCCCTGTCATCAGCGAGCGGATGGCGCGCTGGTGCGCCGAGCGCACCACGCAGGAAGCCGTCGACACCCTGGGCAAGGCCATGATTCCGACCGGCCCCGTGCTGAGCCCGCAGCAGGCGCTGGATCACCCGCACATCCGCGCCGCCGGCTTCATGCAGGACGTCGACTATCCCGGCTTGCCGAAGCCCGCACCGGTGGCGCGCGCCGCCGTCCGCCTCTCGGAAACGCCCGGCGAAATCGCGACGCGCCCGCCCACGCTCGGCGAGCATACCGATCTCATCCTGGGCGAGCTCGGCTACGACAAGGCCGCGATCGCGGCGCTCCGGCAGGGCGGCATCGTCTAGCGGTGAACAACGGCGCCTGCACGGCGGCTTGCCGTCGTGATCGCCGCGCTTTGCCGCACGTTGAGCAATTGCTTCAACGCCCGGGCATCGGCCGGCGCCGCGCTCTTCTGGTCGTTGTCGAAATAGACGTAGACGTCGCAGCCCTGCCGCTTCCAGGACTTGATGCGCCGCGCCCATTGCGCCAGCGTGGGTCTCGTATAGTGCCCGTGATAACGCCCGCTGGGCCCGTGCCCGCGCACATAGACGAAATCGGCCGTGCGCTTCCATGGCGCGGGCGCGTCGTGATGATCGGACAGGCACAGCGAGATGTTCTCGTCGGCCAGCATCCGCAAGATGCGTGGCTGATACCAGCTCGGATGACGGAATTCGAAACTGTAACGTCGCTTCCTCGACAACAGCTTGAAGAAGCCGGCAAGGCGGTCCGCGTCGGCCTCGAATTGCGGCGGCAGCTGGAACAGGATCGGGCCGGCCTTGCCGCCGAGCCGTGAGATGCGATCCTCGAGCAGCTCGAGGCTGTTCACCGAGCGGTCCGACAGCCGTTTCCAATGCGTGATGAATTTCGACGCTTTCCACGCGAACACGAAATCGCGGCCGGTCTGCGCCCGCCAACCTTCGACGGCCTCCGGCGTCGGGGTGCGGTAGAACACCCCGTTCAGCTCGGTGGTGTCGAACTGTCCGGCATAATAGCTAAGCTGCTGCTTCAGCGTCACGCCCTCGGGAAAGAACGGGCCTCGCCAGGAGGCGTAGTGCCAGCCGGAAGTTCCGATCAGAATGCGCGCCATTTTTGACGTGTCCATCCGTTGCGATTTGCCGGATGGGAACGTCCGTGCGGCCGATACGTTGCTCGTGAGCTTGATCAACGCAGGACCGGAACCGATGTACGCGCTGTTCGAAGGCAACAAGCAGATCGGCGACCCCTTTCCCTCCGAGAAGGAGGTGTGGGAAGCCGCATTGATCGAGGGGCTGGTGACCGACGTGCCGGTCGCGGACGAGGAGGGCGGCCGGCTTCTGCCTGCCGGGTATCACGTCGCGCAGGTCGAGGAGACGTTCGAGCCGAAGCCGGGCTGGAAGCTGCCGCGCGAGATCTCCTGAGCGGGCCTAGTTCGAGGCCAGCGCCGCCTAGTTTGAGGCCAGTGCCGCCTTGGCGACTTCCGCCATCCAGCCTGCCGCCACCGGCAGAATCGCGTCGTTGAAATCATAGCGCGGGCCGTGCAGCTCGGCGCCATCACGCAATTCGCCGTTGCCGATCCAGACGAAGGCGCCAGGGCGCCGCGAGAGATAATGGGCGAAATCCTCACCGGCCATGCTGGGCGCAAGGTCGCGCCGCAACTCGGCCCGCACCTTGTCCGCGGCGAGGCGCGCGAGATCCGCCTCGGCCGGCGTGTTGATGACGACGCCGACGCCAATGACGATCTCGGGCGTCACCTTGACGCCGAAGCTCGTGGCAATCCCGGCGCAGATCTGTTCGATCCGCGCCACGACGGTGTCCTTCACCGCATCACGATGGTAGCGCAGCGTGCCGCCGATCGAGACGCGTCCGGCGATTTGGTTGCGTGCCGTGCCGCCTTCGAGCGTGCAGAGCGAGAGCACGGCGGTGTCGAGCGGATCGACGCTGCGTGACACGATCGATTGCAGCGCCACGATCAAATGGCCGGCCGCCATCACCGGATCGCGCGTCAGATGCGGCATGCCGGCGTGTCCGGCATGGCCGTCGATGGTGATGATGACACGCCCGCCGGAGGCCATCACGACGCCGTCATGGACCGCGATGGTGCCGGCGGCAAGGCCCGGCCAGTTGTGAAATCCGAACACCCGCTGCATCGGAAAGCGCTCGAACAGCCCGGCCGCGACCATCGCGCGCGAGCCGCCATAACCTTCCTCGGCCGGCTGGAAGATGAAATCGACCGTGCCGCTCCAGCTGGTATCGGCGGCGAGCAGTGCGGCGGCACCGAGCAGCGAAGCGGTGTGCCCGTCATGGCCGCAGGCATGCATCACGCCGGGATATTGCGAAGCGTAAGCTAGCCCCGTATCTTCGGTGATCGGCAGCGCATCCATGTCGGCGCGCAGGCCTACGCGGCCCTGTGCAGCCCCTCGCGTGAGGGTCGCGACGATGCCGTGACCGCCGATGCCTGACACGAAGGGAATGCCGAGCTCGGTGAGTCTGTCCTGCACGAAAGCGGCGGTGGCTTCCTCCTGAAGGGACAGTTCGGGATGCGCGTGCAAGTGCCGGCGCCACGCGGTCAGTTTCTGGTGCAGCTCGGGGCTCAAGGCGGGATTCTCTCGGATTGTGTGTCGGCGTCGACACCATAGCCGAATAACCGCAGCTTGCATCAAGCGTCAGCGAATGCCTCGCGTGCAGCAACGCGTTGGTGATTGCTGGGGCAAACCGAATGCGCTGCGCGCTCCACTTCACCTCTCCCGCTTGCGGGAGAGGCCGGGAGAGGGCTCGATCGTCATTGGGGTTCTCACTGCGGAGACACCCTCTCCCCAACCCTCTCCCGCAAGCGGGAGAGGGGGCGCACCCGCGGCCGTGGCTCCGCGCTACGCCGACAGCTTCGCCAGCCCGTCCCAGTCGAAGCTGATGCCGTGGCCGATCCGGTCCGGCGCGAGCGCGAGTCCGTCCTGAAGCACCAGAGGATGATCGATATATTTGTCGAGTCCAAAACCGTGCGCCTCCAGATACGACCGGTTCGGGCAGGCCGCGAGCAGGTGCACGGTGATGTCATGTGCGCCATGGCTGGTGACGGGCAGGTTGAACGCCTCCGCCAGCCGCGCGATCTTCATGAAGGCGGAGACGCCGCCGCAATTGGTGACGTCAGGCTCGGGATAGGACACCGCGCCCGCGACGATGTAGTTCTTGAACTCCCACAGCGAGCGCAAATTCTCGCCCGCCGCGATCGGCACGCCACCGGCCTGCATGATGCGGGTGTGGCCCGCGACATCATCGGGAATGATCGGTTCCTCGAGCCAGGTGAGGTCGTAGCGTTGGAACGCCCGGGCGGCGCGGATCGCTTCCTCGACCGTCCATTTCATGTTGGCATCCACCATCAGCGGAAAGCCGTCGCCGAGATGTTGTCGCATCGCCGCGACCCGCGCCACATCCGATTTGAGATCGGGCCGGCCGGCCTTCATCTTGATGGCGCGAAAGCCCTTGGCGAGATTGCCGTCGGTCTGCTTCAGCAGCGCCTCGACCGATAGATCGAGGTCGATGCCGCCGGCATAGCAGGGCACGCGCGCGTCGAATCCGCCGAGCAATCGATACAGCGGCAATGTCGCGCGCCGCGCCTTCAAGTCCCATAGGGCGATATCGAGCGCCGAGAGCGCCAGCACCGCCGGTCCGCCGCGCCCGCCATAATGCAGGCCCCACCAGACATGATGCCAGATCGCTTCGGTATCATCGGCCTCGCGGCCCTCGACGAGCGGCGGGATCTCGCGCTTGAGGATGTCGGCGACGGCGCCGCCATTGCGCCCGACCGTGTAGGTGTAGCCGACGCCCTCGGCGCCATCGGCATCGCGCACCCGGCAGGTGATCAGCTCGAACGCCGCGATGTCGCCATGGGTCGAGTCGGAGAGCATGACGGGGAGGGGGATCCGGTAGAATCCGGTCTCGATGTTTGCAATGCGCGGCATGATTTTCTTCCTGCGTTTTCTTTGCAGGCTAGCCCGAGGTTCGCGCCGCGGCAATGCGGTCGTTGCGACATCGCGGCGCATCTTGGGCAAGATCGCGTTGCGCTATTGCGCCGGCGCGCCAGCGGCCGGTCGCCGCGAAACGTCCTCGGCAAGCTGCTGACCTTGAGCGAGCCTGCGCTCGATCATGCCCATCACGGTGGTCACGTCTTCGAAGGCCCGCGAATGCGCTTGTCCCTGTAAGCGGGTGATGTCGAACACCAGAATATTGGCCCGCGCCAGCTCGTCCTTGTAAGGCTCTTCCTCCGCGTTGACATCGCCGAGACGGGTGAGGCCGCCCGCGATCGACTTCGACAGCTTCAGCGCACCGTCATCCTGCGACAGGAACAGCGCGAAGCGCGGCCGCGACGATCCCATTTCCTGCATCTGTTCGCGAAACGCTGCGAAGTCGACATCGGGGGCCACCATAGCCACGTTCCTGATCTTGCCGCCGATCTTCCCAGTCCGGCGTGCCCTGGCCTGGAGGGCATTCAGCGTGATCAGGCAGCCCATGGAATGGCAGAGCACGGTGACCTCGCGGATTGCGGGGTTGAGCGCCACCTGCTCGATCAGCCCGTCGAGCGATCCGACGGATTCACGGGCGACCTCGCCGTCGCGCTCATAGGCGCGCAATCCGACCAGGCCTTGCGAGGGCCAAGAGAACAGGATCGGGATCACCGGGGCTCGCGAGTCCTGGACGATTTGCGCGAAGCGATAGACCGCATCGTCGAAGCGGTTGTTGAAGCCGTGGACGAAGATCATCGCCTTGCTGCGGCGGGTCTTCTTGGCGACACTGTTGATGGCAGTATTGAAGGCGGCCCTGTCGAGGTAGTCGGCCGACACCGTGACGAACTCGCGGCGCGGATCGCCGGGCGGCGCCACCGGCCACTGGATCGCTCCGACCACGCGGGCCTCGTCAGGCGGAATTGAGACCGAGACCATCGCGTAGGACATCGCGGCGGCACGTTCGCGGCCGAACATGTCGCCAGTGTCGACGGCCGCGCGCTCGCGCGTCGTCGCAACAAGGATCGGAACACGCGACGTGCTCTCCGCGGCCTCGACCGGAACGAACACGCCCTGCAGAGGGCGTCCCGCGCAGGATGCGCAAGCAAGAGACAGGATCAAGACGCCCGTCACGCGCCGGCAAGTGCGGGAGATGGCCTGGGAGCTCATGCTGCTGCGAGGAATGGCAATGGGTCCGTGCCCCGATCTTTCGCGACCTCCGCCCACTGCTGGACCTTCGGCCTCTGTATCACTTGATTTAGATCAAGCGCACCGGGCCGGGCGCCTCGATCCGCGGCCGGCGCGGGCCGGCCGAGCCAACGCGTGCGGCGCTGTCCCGCCGAAGGATATCGCCGGCTTTGTTTTCCAATTTGTCGGCGGGGTTTTGGTGGGCAGCTCACCGCATCGTTGCGAGCTGCACGGCCAGCGCGCAGGCGCGATCATATTCGTCCAGATTGATCCACTCGTCGATCGTGTGCGCCTCGTTCTGGCCGGCGCCGAAGGTCACGGTCGGAACGCCGTGGCGGACCATCCAATTGGCATCGAGGCCGCCATTGGCGGTGCGCACGTTCGGGGTGCCGCCGACGGCGGACACCGCCTCCACCGCGCGTTTGACCACCGGCAAATTGTCCTTCATGCGGAACGGGAAATAATCGGTCTCGGCCTTGAACTTGATCTTGCCGGACCTGCCTTGCGCGTTGGTGACTTTCCTGGCCGCCTTCTCGAACGCGGCCTTGTAGGCTTTTGTGATCTCCTTGAAGAACTTTCCGTCATGGCTGCGGCTTTCGCCGCGCACATGCACGTAGTCGGTGACGACATTGGTGGCGTCGCCCGCAGGTCGCCCCTCGCCGCCGGTGACGGGGCCGACATTGCTGGTGCCTTGCTGCTTGCGCTTGACCACCTTGCCGAACCAGCCGCCGGCCTTCACGTCCGCCAGCGCAAGCGCGAGGATCATGGTCGAGGAGATGCCGCGCTCCGGCGCGACGCCGGCATGCGAGGCGCGGCCGAAGATCTCGACGGTCCAGCGGTCGGCACCAACCGCGCCGATGACGACGTTGGAGGCCGAGCCGCCGTCATAGTTGAACGCCATCACCGGCGAGCCGAGCTCGTCCAGCTTGACGTGGCGCGCGCCGTAAAGCCCGCTCTCCTCGCGCACGCAGAACAGGAGCGTGATCGGCGGATGATCGAGCTGCTGCTTTTCGAGCTCGGCCGCCAGCGTCACCAGCACGCCGCAGCCGCAGCGATTGTCGCCGCCGAGCGCGGTCTTAGCCTCGTTGACGATCTTGCGACCCGACTTCTTCGGCCTGGCGCCGGCGCACAGCGGCACGGTGTCCATGTGGGTCATGAACATGATGCGCGGCTGGTTGTGCAGCGCGCCGCGGCCGGGCAGGTCGACGATCAGGTTGCCGGTCTCGGTCGGCACGGGAATGCGCGTATTGGCGTCGTCGAGCCGGATCGCCTTCGCCGGCACGCCGCTCTCCTTCAGCGCGGCCGTGAGCTCACGCCCGATCGCCGCCTCCTGTCCGGTGACGCCCTCGACGGCGAGAAAGCGCATGAGGCGGTCGGTGGCGGCTTTGGTGTCGACAGGCATGAGATGTCCCCTTGATGCAGGGCTCTACTCTATCGCCGGTCTTGGCGAGGTGTAGACAAAAAAGATCAGCGCGCCCATGCCAAGCATGGCAGCCATGAACAGCAGCACCGCCGGCAGTCCCGCGAAGGCCGCCACCGCGCCGGTGATCGACTGCATCAGCGCCGCGCCGAGGAAGAAGGCGAGGTTGATCGCCGCGAGCGCCTTGCCCGCGACTTGGGCGTCGACCAGCTGCCGCGACATGCCGAACAGCAGCGGCTGCGCCGAGGTCGCCAAGCCAATGAGCACGAACAGCACGAGGTCGTATTGCGGCGGCATCACGGGAAGGCCGAGCAGCATCGAGACGGCATAATGCGGCGCCCCTAACGCCATCAGCGCCAGCAGCAATGCGCCGGCCAGGTGCGTTCCCGCCACCAGCGCGCGGCGGCGGCCGATCCTGCGGTCGATCATGCCGACGAGAAGCGGACCGGCGATCATCGCGAGCGTGAACGCGCCGAGCTGGTTGCCGGCCTCGACTCGCGACAATCCCTTGACCTGCATCAGCCACGGTCCGCCCCACAGGCCGCGCAGCACCAGCGAGGTCGCAAGCGACACCAGCGCCAGCGCGATCAGGCCGCGCAAGGGACGCGACAGTCCCAGCCTGAGCACCTCGATCATCTGCGACAGCGGCGAGGATTCGTCCTTGTGCTCGGCCGGCTGGTTCGGCACCAGCAGGAACACCGCGAGCGCCACGGCGACGCCGCCGAGTGCCGAGATCCAGAATCCGGCGCGCCAGCCGTAAGTGTCGACCACGAAGGCGAGCGGGCTCGACGACAACAGCATGCCGATATTCCCGATCGAGAGGATCGCGCCCGACCACAGCCCGAAGCGCGCGGCCGACAATTGCTTGGCCGCCAATGTCATCGGGCACATCAGCATGCCGGAGGTGGCGACGCCCAGCAGCACCTGACCGACTGCGAAGCTTTCGGGTCCCGTTGCGAATCCCGACGCGATGGCGCCGACCACGGTGCCCGCGAGCAGGCTCAGCGACACCGGCCGCACGCCAAAGCGGTCCATCGCCGCACCGACCGGGATCTGCGCGGCCGCAAACGCGAACGGATAGACCGAGGTGAGGCTCGCCAGCGCCTGCGGTTCGATGCCGAAATCCGCCGCCATCAGGTCGAGGCTGACCGCCGGAATGGTGCGCAGCAAGGTCGAGAGCATGTGCCCGCAGGCGAGCGCCAGCAACGCAAGGATCAGCGCGCGGGTGGCTCCCGCGTCGTTGGTGGCGGCAGTGGTCATAGGCGTTGCGTCCCGGCAAGGTTTCGGGTGGGGTTACATGATTGGCGGGTGCATGCCAACATCGGGACCGCCATGCCCGCAATGTCATGGACGCGTAACGCACTGGACGCGCAGCGCAATGGACGCACAAGGCAAGTGACATCATGTATCTCGGCATCGACCTCGGCACCTCTGCCGTCAAAATCGTTCTGGTCGACGACGCGCAGCGTGTGGTGGCGAGCCGCAGCCGGTCGCTGACGGTCTCTTCGCCGCGTCCCGGCCATTGCGAGCAGGACCCGGCGCAGTGGACCGAGGCCACATTCGCGACGCTGGACGCCTTGAAGGCGGATCACGCGCGCGAACTGGCCGAGGTCGAGGGCATCGGCCTGTCCGGCCAGATGCACGGCGCGACGCTGCTCGACGCCAGCCACACGCCGTTGCGGCCCTGCATTCTCTGGAACGACGGACGGTCCTTTGCGGAATGCGCCGAGCTGGAGCGGCGCTGGCCCGCCTTGCGGACGACGACAGGCAACAAGGCGATGCCGGGATTCACGGCGCCGAAACTGCTGTGGCTCGCCAGGCACGAACCGGAGACCTTCGCGGCGACAAAACTCGTGCTGCAACCAAAGGCCTATCTGCGCCTGGTGCTGACGGGCGAGGCGATCGAGGATGTCTCGGACGCCTCGGGTTCGCTGTGGCTCGATGTCGGCAGCCGCGATTGGTCGGATGAGGGGCTCGCCGCGACCGCACTATCGCGCCGGCAGATGCCGCGCCTCGTCGAGGGCTGCGCGCCGTCGGCACGGCTGCGGAGCGAGTTGGCGCAGCGCTGGGGCATGGCCGGGCGGCCGATGATCGCCGGCGGGGCCGGCGACAATCCGGCGGGAGCCGTCGGCATCGGCGCCATCAATCCCGGCGCAGCCTTCATTTCGCTCGGAACCTCCGGCGCATTGCTGGTACCGACCGAGACGATCGCGGCCAACCCGGAGCGGGTCGTGCACACGTTCTGTCACGCCGTCCCGGATAGATGGATTCAAGCCGGCGCGATCCTCTCGGCGGCATCGTGCCTGGCCTGGATCGCCCGGCTGTTGGGGACTTCCGAGGCCGACCTGCTGGCGCCGCTCGGGTTGCGCCCGCGGGCGCCGTCGCCGGTCAGCTTCCTGCCGTACCTCTCCGGCGAACGCACCCCGCACGATGACCCGGATGTGCGCGGCATGCTCGATGGACTCAGTCATGGCACCGATCGTGACGCGGTCGTGCAAGCCGTGCTGGAAGGCGTCGCCTTCGCGCTTGCGGATTGCCGGGACGTTCTCGCCGAGACCGGACTGGCGATCGCGGAGGCGGACGTCATCGGCGGCGGCTCGCGGTCGCGGTTCTGGCTTGCGGTGCTGGCCAATGTCCTGAACGTGCCGATGCATCGCTTTGCCGACGGCGAGACGGGCGCGGCGTTTGGTGCGGCGCGGCTTGGCCGCCTGGCCGTCACCGGGGAGGCGATCGATGCCGTCTGCACCGCGCCCGAACGCGTCGAGACGTTCGAGCCTGAGCCCGCGCTTGCACAGGCCTATGCCGAGCGGCTTCAGCAATGGCGCCGCCTGTACCGGCCGCGGCGCTGATCGCAATGCGCGATGATGTGGCGAAGAAAAGGCATCACGCGCGAGATCGGTTCCGTCTGCAAAAGATAAAAGCAGCGCCGGACCGTTGGTCGGCATGCCGGAGGTATTGCCCTGCGCCACAACCTTTTGTTTAATGCTTGCGCGCGCCAGGGACCAACGAGACGCGCGTGAGATTGCGGCCGCCGTCGGCGCGTCGGGGGAGGTGTGATGAGCGAGCCCATCCTCGAGATGCGCCGGGTCTCCAAATCGTTCTTCAGCATCAAGGCGCTGCGCGACGTCGATCTCACCGTTTACGCGGGCGAAATCCACGCTTTGATGGGCGAGAACGGTGCCGGCAAATCCACCCTGATGAAGATCCTGTCGGGCGCCTACCGGCCAGACCCGGGCAGCGAAATCCGCATCGACGGCCAGCCCGTGCAGATCAGCGGTCCGCTCGGCGGCCGCGCGGCCGGCATCGCGATCATCTATCAGGAACTCTCGCTCGCCCCCAATCTGAGCGTCGCGGAGAACATCTATCTCGGTCGCGAGGTCTCGCGCGGCGGCTTGCTGGCGCGCGAGGCGATGCGGGCCGGCGTCGGTCCGATCCTGGCGCGGCTCGGCGCGGATTTCACGCCGCAGACCCAGGTCGCCAATCTCTCGATGGGCCAGCGCCAATTGGTCGAGATCGCGCGCGCGCTGCACGCCCGCTCCAGGATCCTGATCATGGACGAGCCGACCACCGCGCTGTCGGCCGGCGAGAGCGAAAGGCTGTTCGCGCTGATCCGCCAGCTGCGCGCCGAAGGTCTCGCCATCATCTACATCTCGCATCGCATGGACGAGGTCTATGCGCTCGGCGATCGCGTCACGGTGCTGCGCGACGGCACGCTGGTCGGTTCGCTCGACAAGGGCGACATCCGCGCCGACACCATCGTCCGGATGATGGTGGGACGCGACGTCTCGTCCTTCTACAAGAAGGAGCATGATCCCAGGAACGATCCCAACGCGCGGTCGGGAGCTCCCGTGCTTGCGGCCGTCGACATCGCCGACGGCAGGCGCGTCAAGGGATGTTCGCTGACGGTGCATGCGGGTGAGGTCGTCGGCCTTGCCGGCCTGGTCGGCGCCGGCCGCACCGAGCTTGCGCACCTCATCATCGGCGCCGCGCCGATGGTCTCGGGCCATGTCGAGATCGACGGGCGCGCGGTCTCCATCCGCACGCCCGGTGAGGCGCTGGATGCCGGCATTGCCTATCTCACCGAGGACAGGAAGGCGCTCGGCCTGTTCCTCGACATGTCCTGCCTCGACAACATCAATCTCGCGGTGCTCGGCCGGGATGCGAAATTCGGCGGCATTCTCGACCGCGACAAGGCCCGCGACCGCGCCAAGCGCGCTTTTGCAGGCCTCGGCATCCGTGCTGCGAATGTCGGTGTTCCCGCCGGCGGGCTCTCCGGCGGCAACCAGCAGAAAGTGCTGCTGTCGCGGCTGCTCGCGATCGGCCCGAAGATCCTGATCCTCGACGAGCCGACGCGCGGCGTCGACGTCGGCGCCAAGTCCGAGATCTATTCGATCATCGACAATCTCGCGAAGTCGGGCACCGCGGTTCTCGTCATCTCGTCCGACCTGCCCGAGATCATCGGCATCTGCGACCGCGTCATCGTGATGCGCGCGGGACATATCGCGGGGCAGATCCGGCGCAACGCGACATCGCCGCTCGATCAGGAGGAGATCATGGCCCTCGCCACCGGAACGGAGCAGCTCGATGCCTGAGAACGGCGCTTCCTCAAGCACAGCCCCCGCCAAAGCCGCTCCCGTCGCCCCCGGTCTTGCCGCCGCGCAGGAGACGAAGCGGCAGCGGACGCGAATGATCATTCGCGCGGTCGGCATGCTGCCGGTGCTGCTGTTGCTGTGCATCGGCTTTCACGTGCTGTCGGATGGCCGCTTCTTCACCGGCCAGAACATCGGCATCGTGGTGCAGCAGTCCGCGGTCAATACCGTGCTGGCCGCAGGCATGACCTTCGTCATCCTCACCGGCGGCATCGACCTTTCGGTCGGCTCCATCCTGGCGGCGTCGGCGATGGCCGGGCTGATCATCTCCAAATTCCCGGATCTCGGGGTGCTGTGGTTGCCGGCCGCGGTGCTCACCGGCGCCGTCTTCGGCATTCTCAATGGCGGCTTGATCGCGCTGTTGCGCTTGCCGCCCTTCATCGTCACGCTGGGGTCGTTGACCGCCGTGCGCGGCGCGGCGCGCCTGCTCGGCGCCGACACCACGGTGTTCAATCCGTCGATCCCCTACGCCTTCATCGGCAACGGCGCGCTGACCCTCATTCCCGGTGTATTGTCGATTCCCTGGCTCTGGGTGATCGCGTTGCTGGTCATCCTGGTGTCGTGGCTGGTGCTGAAGCGCACCGTGCTCGGGGTGCACATCTACGCAGTCGGCGGCAACGAGAGCGCGGCGCGGCTCGCCGGCATCAAGGTCTGGGCCGTGCTGATCTTCGTCTATGGCGTATCCGGCCTGCTGGCGGGCCTCGGCGGTGCGATGCAGGCGGCGCGCCTCTACGCCGCCAATGGCCTGCAGCTCGGCCAGTCCTACGAGCTCGACGCCATTACCGCCGTGATCCTGGGCGGCACCTCCTTTGTCGGCGGCATCGGCTCGATCTGGGGAACGCTGGTCGGCGCGCTGATCATTGCCGTGTTGTCGAACGGCCTGATCCTGATCGGCGTGTCCGACGTCTGGCAATATGTGATCAAGGGCCTGGTGATCATCGGCGCGGTGGCGCTGGACCGCTATCGGCTGCAGGGCTCGGCGCGGACTTGAGAGCAAGAGAATGCAGGGCTCTGCGCCGTCATGTCCATTCCGTCAAGGCAACTGGTCGCCGTGCCGGAGATTCAAACAGACCAGGGAGGAAGCCAATGTTGAAGTCGATCTCGTTTGCCGGCGCCGCGATGGCGCTCGTCCTGAGCTCCGCGCCGTCCTTCGCCAAGGAGCTCAAGTCGATCGGCGTTTCGCTGGGCTCGCTCGGCAATCCGTTCTTCGTCGCGTTGTCGAAGGGCGCCGAGTTCGAGGCCAAGAAGACCAACCCCAACGTGAAGATCACGACCGTCGGCTTCGAATATGATCTCGGCAAGCAGGTCACCCAGATCGACAATTTCATCGCCGCCGGCGTCGACCTGATCCTGCTCAACCCCGGCGATCCCAAGGCCGTCGGTCCGGCGATCAAGAAGGCGCAGGCCGCCGGCATCGTCGTCGTTGCCGTCGACACCGCGGCCGAAGGCGCCGACGCCACGGTAACGACCAACAACGTCCAGGCCGGCGAGATCTCCTGCCAGTACATCGTCGACAAGCTGGGCGGCAAAGGCGACGTGATCATCGAGAACGGCCCGCAGGTCTCCGCGGTGATCGATCGCGTCGTCGGCTGCAAGAACGTGTTCGGCAAGAACCCCGGCATCAAGGTCCTGTCCAACGACCAGGACGGCAAGGGCTCGCGCGAAGGCGGCCTCACGGTGGCGCAGGGCTATCTGACCCGCTTTGCCAAGATCGACGCCATCTTCGCCATCAACGATCCGCAGGCGATCGGCACCGACCTTGCCGCGCGCCAACAGCAGCGCACCGGCATCATCATCACCGCGGTCGACGGCGCACCCGACATCGAAGCCGCCCTCAAGGACCCGCAGGCGATGCAGATCCAGGCCTCCGCCTCGCAGGACCCGTTCTTCATGGCCCGCCGCGCCGTGCAGGTCGGCGTCAACATTCTCAACGGCCAGAAGCCGGCATCCACCGTCGAGCTGCTGCCGTCGAAACTCGTGACGCGCGACAATGTCAAAGACTACAAGGGCTGGACCTCGGACCGGTCGCAGTAAGTAGGGAGCGGGAGACGGCCGGCGCCGGGTGCGGCGCTGGCCGGGCTCGCGTGGTGCGATGTTAGCTCGGCATGCAGCGTTTGACCGGGGCTGGGTCGACCGCGCTCTCGTTAGGCTCATGATCTTGAGGTCGCAGGTTCAAATCCTGTCCCTAATCATACCCGCGGACTCAACCACCCGACGTCCGCTTTTCGACACGAAGCGGGCCCTGGCTTCCAGTGGACCAGTTCAGCTTGTGACCCAAAGAGGACTTAACCGCTCGCTCCATATGCTGACATTGGCTTGAGCGAATCGTCATGCGGTAATCACAAATGCAGTACGTACTCTCTGATCTCATTTTTTGATCTTACCGGTTATGAATGAAATCAATTGCCTGATCGTCGCCTCACCGCGCTCAAAGAAGCAGCGTTGAGCCGTGGCTGGGATGCGCAGATGAGTGTCGCGTGTCAATTGTATCTTGACGTTTGTCGTTGGAGGCTCGCGGTAGAAGGTTATCTGTTCGCCCCAGAAATCTTTGAGGTCGCTGGCTTCGAATTGATACAAATCCAGAATAGGCCGCCCGGATGGTGGCCTGAGTTGGGAAATGCCACGAAACTCGGTGGACCTCGGTGTATAGTCGAGAAAGAGCCGCTGCCGAACGATCGGCTCGATGGTCTGGTTAATTAAGACTACCTGTCCAATGTCCAGGCACGCCGGAATGTCAAACGGAGGTCTAAAAAACACAGACGCATTCCGCCCGACGGTCAACGTCGAGTCTGAGCTACTGGGCTTCCCGTGACCGCTAACCCAATTGATTTCGCTTGGCTCGAACGCGATGGTCGTTGCCCCAAACCGGAGCTCTAACAATCCCGATTGCGCCTCTTGCGTTGGAGATGGCTCAATCGGTGCTGCAAGCACTTGAGTACTCGACAGAATGCCCCAATAGATCGCGACCCAAAACGAGATCAGAAGCCGCTGCATTGGTGGGCCGGCCACGGGGAGTTGCGACATCCATTGGTTGTGCAACAAGTCACGCTAACCTTCGGTAAATTTCCAGATGTAGTTCCGCTTGTGGCCCGTAGCTGACCTGTCCCGCGCAGCCGGTCCATGACCGCTTGTCACTCTTAGCCGACCTCGCGCCGCTTTGGCTCAGGTGCGGACATCAAGTTGTCGTCGGACAATTCCACCTGGGTGCGCAGCGGCATCGTGTGTTGGTGAGTTGCGCCGCCGCGTCAATGCGTTACCACGATGAAATCCGTGTCTTTTCCGGTCTCCTGGCTAATTCCGTCGTCGGAAACAATCAACGAAGAGGCCGGCGTCAGGAGTTCAGAGATCTTCTCAACCGTATCCTGGGGCATTTCGATACGGTTGAGCGCAGCGTTGGCTTTGTCGGGTAACGGTCCCGGCGCGGTTTGCTGCGCGGGCGATTCTCGCCGTTTCGTGGCAGCTTCGGACATACGGGGCAATTCCTCTGGAATCGACACGACGCTCCAGCGAATAGCCGTTCCCTCGTTCTGGAATTCCATTGCGGTAAACACGTGCGTTCCCAGCGGCTCCTCCGGATTTTCGATCTTGACCGGGACATCAAACAACGGCGTGAAGCCCTGACGCACGAACAGCTTGCTCAACTTACGACTGACGAAGATGGAGATCGGGACGATCTTTTTAGGCACGCTTGCAGCGGGAGCCGAGCCCGGCTCCTGGAGACTGGCGGCTTCTGGAGTCTCGGCGTTTGACACCAGTGATCCCTGCGTTGCCGCGGCTGCACCGATGCTCTTGGTTGCGACGGTGGCACTCCGGAATTCGGACGAACCGGACGCGGCTTTCGGTTGAAAAAGCTGCGGATTGGTTATCTCGACCGGCTGGACATCACCATGCGCAATGATCACGCGCGTGCCGCGCTTCGTGAGATGCCAGAGCCGAACGGCAAAATCATTCTTCAAACGGATGCAGCCGTGTGACGCTGGATGCCCAGGGACGACACCGGCGTGCAACGCTATCCCTGACCAGGTGATGCGTTGCATGTAGGGCATGGGGGCGGCGCTATAAATATTTGAACGGTGCCATCGTTCTTTGCTGATGACGCTGAACACGCCGAGGGGCGTCGGATGCCCCTGCATTCCCGTGGACACCGAAGAGCGTGCAATCAGGGCCCCGTTGTCAAAAAGCGAGACCCGTTGGTCTGCGATCGAGATGATGATCTGGAGCGGGCCCTTCGGAAGGGGCTCGGGCCGAACGCTCTTCGCCGTTTCAGAGTTTGTCTGCCGGTGGTGGTGCTTGTCCTTGTACGGAGCGTAATGGCTTCGCCAGAACGTGTGTTGGGGTCCAAACAGAAATTGAGCGTGTGCGATCCCCGCGGGGAGCATGAAAATGGCGAATACAGCGGTTGTTATCGCGCGCTGCATTGCTGGTAATTCCTTAACGAGCATCGCCCGGTCCCGTAGGCGCGACTCCATCGTTTCGAGACGATGCGCGAAGCCGAAGCCTGATGCGTCATCCTGACGGCGCGCCAAGCCTCTCCTCCAAATCTGGTCGCAGTGGGTCGAAAATTGGACGGTACTCACAATGACCGTGCGAGTTGCCGCTGAGACGGGCGCAATGGCTTGTGATCGACGCGTTGCAATCGGGCAACACGTTTCGGAAAAATTGACGAGCGGCGGTTCGCGCCATTGCGCGGCCCACATTGATCCCAAGGATGAGCCTCTTCGCATGCTTGGCTTTTCTACACGCTCCGGTGGAGCCTATGGGGGCGACGGCATCATGAACCCGCGGCGATTTGCGATAGTGGCGCCGACGTTTTGCGGAACGGTCGTTCTCGCGGGGTGGATCGTTGGCTGGCTGGCTGGCTTCGGTCCGGCGGGCACCGAAAACTCCCGCGCGGTGACAATCCAGCAGCGCGCAGCATCCCTCGCCGCCAGCGCGAGGCTCGCGGATGAACCGCAGGCAATCGCAATGGGCAACACCGGGCCCGCGAACGCCGCTGTTGCTAGCGCCGAAGTGGCGACGGCCGCTGAGCCCGCGGCAGGGACGGCCACCGACGTGACGGTGGCCTCGGACAAATCGGAATCGATCGTCGTGGCCGCGTTGCCCGATCCGTCGCAAACGCTGTCGGCCGATTTACCGCCTGCGCAAGACTCGGTGGACCTGGGCCACCACGATGTCGCCCAGCCGGCGCCGACCACGTGCGGTGCATCCGGCGGTGCCTCCAGCACGGGGCCGCAGGATTTCCGGTATCTCATTTGTTATGTCTGGTCCGAACTGCCGCCTGCCGAGAAGCCGGCTGCGATCGTCTTGCGTTCGTTCAAGGACATCCCGGTCGGAACGCCGGTGGAAGAGATCAAGCGAGCGTCCGACGCTTTCGGTCTGGATTTCGCTTTCATGAAGGCGGTAGCCAAGGTCGAGTCCGGGTTCGACCCCAAGCAACGCACCGGGTCGTATATCGGGCTGTTCCAGCTGAGCAAATACGAGTTCAGAAAATTCGGCTCCGGAGACATTCTTAATCCCCGCGATAATGCCGTTGCGGCAGCCTACAAGGTCATCACGGAAGGCATTCTATTCCAGTGGGTGACGCACAGGAACCCGGACTTGAACGATCTTTACCTGATCCATCAGCAGGGCTGGGAAGGCGCCGCGGAGCACCTCAGCCAACCCAATCGCATCGCCTGGAAATCGATGTGCGCCACCGGCGAAGGCAGGGAGAAGGGCGAAAAATGGTGCAGGCGCGCGATCTGGGGCAATACGCTTCCGGCTGTCAAAGAGGCGTGGAAATCCGTGGAGAAGCTGACGTCGGAGGCGTTCGTCGGAATGTGGCGCGAGCGGGTTGCTCATTTCCAATCGAAATACATGGGCACCGCGACCGCCGACGCCGAGCGGGCGCAGGCACCAGTGAATGTCCGTTGAGTGGTTAGCAGGAGTTGCCGCGCCCGCGGGCGAGCGGGGCTTCACCGTCGCTGGTCGCGCGGATCACTTTACATCGTTGCCTGATCAGTCGCTTGGGGAGGAAAGTGAAGCTGCGTAGACGAAGTCCGCTTCTGGCCCGGAGCGGACGGGCCACTTGACGCGGCTCTCTTTCGAAAGCGTGGTTACCTCTTCCCCAAATCCTCAGCGAACCGCAGGAGGTAACCATCGGGGTCTTGGACCAAGAATTGCCTGTTGCCGCGCTCCTCTCCGGCGATCCGATACCATGCGTCGTGACACTCTCTGAAGAGAGCCCATTTGTGCTGCTTCAGTGCATCCAGAAGAGGAGCAACAGAGTCGACGGAGATTTGAAAATTAATCCCGCGCCCCAACGGCCGCTCCAGAGGCCCGGTTTCCCAGTTGCCATTTCTCTGATTCAGCATGACCTGTGCCCCTTGTAGTTCGATGTATATGAAGAGATTCTCAGGCCTTTGATAGGCAATCTGGAAGCCAAGTATGTCGCACCAAAAATTCTTGCTGCGTTCCAGGTCGAATACGTCAAACTCGGGTACAAGCCGAGCAAAGCCGCCACTAGGCAATCATCCATCGTTATTCCCATCACTCGGCATTCCTCACGCTCTTGGTTTAGCGAACCGCGGCAGGGCCGATGCCGCTCTCGTGAGGGGCTATCTATCATGGATCCTCTGCGAGTGCGTGTGGCCCGTAGTTGACCTGCCGCGTGCAGCCGGTGGAGGACCGCTAGTGACCCATAGCTGACTTGGACCGCTCGCCTGCACCACGACTATTTTCCCGAGTGAGCTCGATCTCGGTCCGGAATGGAGCTAATGCCGACACTTCTATCAAGGGCGTAATGCTCAGAGTGTAGAGACCCTCATCCAGCGGCAACAAGGCGAGTTCACGAGCGCGGGAGATAGCTGTTAATGCGACGATCCCGTCCGAACTGCCGGTCTGATCATGCACGACGCGGTTCTCCTGATCCCGGACGGTTACGCGAAATGTCGTCGGCAGCTTGCCGGGAGGCGAGCCTGCGTTGATCGGTTGTGCGACGGGACCGCCAAGGAGAGCCATAGCCTCACCAGCTTGGCGGCCAGCGCCGTTTGTGACCCATTGCCGACCTCGGCATGAGTAGTATTTGCTACTCAACAACAGCGTGTTATGTATCTTGATGCTCGTCAGAGGGGTTGCGAGGAGAATGAGACGGCGTCAATTCGTTTCACTTCTCGGAGGAGCTGTGCTGGCGCCACTCTCCGCCTCTCGTGTGTTCGGGGCCGAACTTGGCGGTTGCGGTATCCCAGACGCGCGAGATGACGGCTGGCTCCCCACTTCTATGGACGAGGACAAGCTCATCGACCGCAACGCTCTGTGCGGGATGGCCGATCGGCTCGCGGGCAGCGCCGACGTGCACGCCGTCCTGCTCGCACGGGGCGGCAAGCTGGTGTTCGAGCGCTACTTCAGGGGCAACGACGAGGTCCCCGGCCGCTTTTTCGGCCACCGGCTGGAATACGTTACTTTTGATGCCGATACGCTCCACATCATGAAATCGGCTTCGAAGAGCGTCCTGTCACTCGCAATGGGCATCGCGATCGATCGCGGGCTAATACCTGGCGTCGACGAGCCGATCTTCAACTTCTTCCCCGAATTGTCGGACTTGCGATCCCCTGAGAAGGACCGCATTCAGCTCGTGCACGCGCTCACAATGTCGATGGGTCTGAAGTGGGTGGAGGCGACTCCGGCCACTGGGGACTATAACAACGACGAGGCGCGCATGCGTATTGCGTGGGATCCCTGTCGCTATGTCCTCGGTCTCCCCGTCACCGCCCCGGCGGGACAGGAGTTCTTCTACAACACCGGAGCGCTCGCACTCGTGTCGGCAATCCTGCGCAAGGCTACCGGCATTCCCTTCGAAGAATTTGTCCGTGTCAACCTGTTCGAGCCTCTGGGCATCACGCGCGTGGCGTGGGATCGGTACTGGGGCGAAGCGGACGCCGGCGGCGGATTGCACTTGCGGCCGCGCGACATGGCGAAAATCGGCCAGCTCGTCCTCTCCAGCGGCCGCTGGAACGGACGTCAAATCGTTTCGAAGGCATGGATCGCGGAATCGACGGCATTCAAGTTCAAGGCCACCGACGGTCAATCCTACGGGTACCTGTGGTGGCTTGGCCGCGCCAAGGTCAATGGGCGTGAGATCGACTGGATTGGCGCACTCGGTCGCGGCGGACAGTCGATCCGCATCGTGCCGGAGCTCGATCTGATCGTGGCGGTGACCGCGGGATATTACCAAGACTACAGCCCGCGCGCCTTTCAAGCGCAGTTCTCCGTCTTCAGGGACGTCCTGCGGGCGATCTCGCCTCCTGCCTGAACTGGGAGCGCCGACGTACGTCGCATTGGTCCGCTTTATGGCCCAGCTGCGAAGTCGAGCAGGGTCCGACGGGCGTCTGCCCATCGCGGCAGACAGCTTGGTCTGCAGAGAATGGTTGCGTCGCGGACGCGGCTCAATCGCAGACTTCTGCTTGTCCCCCTCCTACCATGGAGACTGCGCTGCCAAACTTTTGGGTTCCGATTCGACAGCCTGGTCTCACCGGCCGACAGCCCGCGTTGTTACAAATCATTTGACCAGACGCCTGCGGCTTTGACGGTGTGGACTCAACCTTCTTGCGCTCATTGTCTCGTGGCTTGCTGTCCTCGCGGGTCGCAACCGGCTTCTTGTCCGGAACCTTCTCGCATTCGTTATCGTCGTTGACGCGATATCCGGCGCGGCATGCGATCTTCACGCAAGTATCGCCGTCGGCCTTGAAGCCCTGGTCGCACACCAGCGGGCAGACCCGGCCCGGCTTGGCCTTGATGGCGTCGAGCGCGTCGACGTTCGCGAGTTTGGCGTCGAACTTCGTTCCCGCATATTTGTTGAAGAGAGTCAGCGAACGCTGCGATGACGCATTCCAGTCGCCGTCTGCCGATGCCGCCAGACAGCCGACGCGGCGCAGTTCGGACTGCATCAGCCTCGCCGTCTCCGCGGGGGACACCGTGGGCTGCGATGAAGTTGGCGCAACGGCCGCGACTTTCTGTGCGCTGTCCGCACCTTGCTGCTTCTCGGCGGCTGCCCTGTCGCTGGCGATCTTGTCGGCGAGCGCCTTCTCGGCGGCTTGCTTATCGGCCAGCGCCTTGGCCACGGCGGCCTCGGCGTCCTTCCGGCGCAGCTCGGCGGCGGCCGCCTTGGCCTCCTCGATCTGCTTGGCCTTTTCGGCGGCAAGCCGGGCGTTCTCGGCGGCCTTGGCGGCGGCAGCGGCCTTCTCCTGTTCGGCCTTGTTGGCGCGCTCGGCGGCTAGCCTTGCCTTTTCGTCTTCGGCTTGGCGTGCCTTCGTGGCCGCAGCTGCGCGCGCCTCCTCGGCTGCCACGTTCTTCAGTTGCGCGCGGGCAAGGCCCGCATAGAACCCGTCCGGATAAGCCTGTAGGAAGGCTTCCCAGGCGTCTCGGTTTCCGGCCTGGAGCGCCAACTCATAGTCCCGGCGCACGCCATCCTGGGGACTGGCTTGCGGGCCCGGCGCTGCCGCCGGCTTGATGGCCGGCACCAACGAAACGTCATCGCCGCCGAGCGAGCCGTACACATACGGCTCCTGCTTGTAGCCGGTGGTCTTGAGCACGTCGTCGCGCACGAAGCCGAACGCCTTGCGAAGATCGAGGCCCGGCATCGGCAGACGTTCGACGAGAGCGGTGGCAAACGGGCTGTTCTTTGTGTCGCCGTCCGAGGCGGTGGAGCCTGCTTTGGCCGCGAAGGCGATCATGGTGTTCGGGCTGGTCGGCTCGACCTTGGCAAGGCCGCGGCCGATGGCGCGGGCGGCAATGGTCCGCTTCATCGTCTTAGCGAACGGATTGTCGCGGCAGGCATCGAGAATGACGAGCCGAAGCTGCTTGGCAGGTTCGACTGCGAAAAGGGCCCGATCCAGCGGCAGCGCTTCGTCGAGGACATCGCTGTCGGTCTCCAGCGTCGCGTCAGTGGGGATCAGGTAGTTGGTCCCGTCGAGCTCAATGCCGTGACCGGCATAATAGATCACCGCAACGTCCGCCTCGCGCGCCTTGCCGCCAAAATCGCGCAACGCCTTGCGCATCTCGGCGACATTCAGGTCGAGCTTGATGTCGACCGTATCGAACCCGGCCTTCCTGAACATGCCGCCGACCAGCGCGGCATCGTTCGCGGGGTTCGAGAGCCTCGCCACATTCTTGTAGGCCGAGTTGCCCATCACGAGCGCGACGCGCTTCTCCGCCTGCGCAGAGCCGGTCCCAAGCCCAGTCGCAAGCCAGCCCGCAAGAATTAGTAAAACAAACAGCCGAAGCCGCATCCCAGCCCCCGATGCAATAGCGTGAGATTATCCGCAGCATGGTCGAATGCAAACTAAGATCAGTGACGTTCATCACACGGCCGCGGACCCAAAGTTCGTTGAGATCTGGCCTGCAGGCGAATTACGATGGTGGCTCGCGGCCCGCTTGAGACCTTGCGATGGGCAACCGAAGATGTCCGCTCATGGGGGCTGACCGGCAGTCGGTCGCGGGAGGACTAAACCGACGCGAATGACCCGAAGGCGACCTGGCTGCCTATATCCCGGAGAGGCCCTTGGCCCCACCGCTCATCTCCTCCAGAATGTGCAAGGCGCTTGGGCCTTCACCTGGCTCGTTCGCTGCTCGATGACACGCCCGCCGACGCTTCCCAATGAACTGAGCCCACAGCACGCGACCGGCGTCTTGACCTGGCTACTTCGATCCGGTCCCGGAATTTGCAAGGGCGGTGGATGGCGCAGTTGCCGGAGAACGGCGCCCGACCCGGTCGTTGCGGACGGGTTCGTCGAGGTAGTCTTCGTTGTGGGCGCGCTGGGCTGGTTAGATGCGGTGGTGTGGTTGCCAGTACTGTAGAAAACGGCGGCGATCGCCGCGATCACGACGCTTGCGACGACCACCCAGGCTATCGGGTTGCTCCGATAGTTTGACCTCGACTGTTCCTGATCTATTCCTAGGCAGATAGCGGGGCCTCGGGCAAGAGACTCCGCATCCGCTGCACTAATCACAGCGTGCCTTTGAAAGAAGCTGCCGAGCAGGGACCCAGCAGCCTCCTTCGTGTCGGTGACGAGGCAAAATGTCACCGACCAGTGGGATCCTGGCTCGCGCCCGGACGAACCTTTTGCGGGCCACCCTGGCCGCCGCTCGTTCCGCCGCTGTTTGCGCCGGCGCTAGCGCCAGCGCCGCTTCCCGAGCCGCTCGTGCCGCCGGCCGATCCCGCGGACCCAGCTCCGCCCATGCCCGCTCCGCCTGCTCCTGCGCCGGCTCCCGCACCCGCGCCGGCTCCCCCAGCGCCAGCACCTCCACCTGCACCGCCGCCAGCCTGCGCGTGGGCGAAGCCGATCGAGGCACCCGCAAGCATGGCGCACATCGCCACCGAGAAAATTGTCTTTCGCATATCGTCAACTCCGTTTTGAGGTTGTGTTCGTCAAACCCTAGCTAATTGCCGCCGTTCCTAAGAGATGACGATAATCTTGATCTGTGCGGCCTCATCGGGCCGACGCGCTGAGAATTTTTCGGCGCGCGCCCAACCCGGCTCCAGCAACAGCACCACGGTTCGATGCAGGCACGACATCCTCATGCTCGGCGAGAGCACGCCATTCGCGTGCAGGCGCTTGGGCGCGCGGCGCCTATCTGGAGCTGTGGGGCATTGGCAGCCGGGCCGAGCGGGGCCCTCGAGGAGAGCCGGCGGCTTCGACGCGCTTGCGCCGTGATGCAGGTTCCAAGAACACGGCTTCCTGCGCCCAAAGGGCAGTCTGCGGCTATTGTGGGGCGCGACCAGGGGCGGCTTGGGGGCCTTGGGCGACCTCCGGCCATGTCCGCTTTTGTACTGCTGTTGAGGGGCGAACGGACATCCGAGAGCGTCCAAACCAAGCGCCAGAATTGTCTGATGGCTGTCGGCTTACGGATGGCCTTTTGAGGATCCACTTGCTTTTCGGGACGTTCTATAGTCCGTCGGCTTTACATGATGGAGGGTCGAATGCGACTCGCTTTGCTTATCGGCTTCCTGGTGATGGGACTTTCTTCAGCAGCAGAGGCCGACCGTGACTATCCCTGGTGCGTCTTTGGTGGCCATGCTGGCGCTCCCGGGGAGTGTATGTATGAGACGAGAGAGCAGTGCCTGGCATCGGCATCCGGACGGTGGACCACCTATTGCGATATCAATCCACGCGCGAGATTCCAGCAGCAGGCGCCGCGCAGGAGAGCATGTGACTCTCGGGGACGTCGATGCGAGCCGGGATCGTGAGTCGTTCAG
Organism: Bradyrhizobium sp. MV1.5; assembly: GCF_055807615.1. Classification (NCBI taxonomy): domain Bacteria; kingdom Pseudomonadati; phylum Pseudomonadota; class Alphaproteobacteria; order Hyphomicrobiales; family Nitrobacteraceae; genus Bradyrhizobium; species Bradyrhizobium sp. MV1.5. Next base: position 182,141 of record NZ_JBVVPL010000009.1, read on the forward strand.
GAGGGTTCTGACCGTTATGATCATGCCTGGCTTTCGCCTGTGGCCGATCGCTTCCATCGACGCGGCTCAGTTGCATGTCGGTCTTACAGGAAGCGAACGGAAGCTTGCGGATGAAGCGCCAAGCGAGCCTTTGACCCAACTCGGACGTCAACCGACGCCGGTTCGTTTCCTACTCTATCGTCGCATTCACGGTCATGACCGATCTGCCTGACCCGTATGGGCCCTTTCCTTCACCATAGATGGCGAACGTATCGTTGCCCTTGTAACCGGATGCTGCGGTGTACCTGAACGTCGTTACGTTGATCTGTCTGAGCGTCCCGTGCGCAGGCTTCTGCGAGACGCCCGAGCTATGCATCGCTCCTGGAATTCGCATCGGGAAATTGCACGTTTCCCCCGACCTGACTGCGAAGTAAGCCGTCATGTCAACGCCAAACACGGACGGCTGACCGGTGACACGGCACTCGGAGACGGCGAGGGCCGTAACCGGCGTCAGACTCAGGACAGCAGCGACAGCCAACATCCGCATGCTCGTCTCCCGTGAGGATGAAATGGTATCCGCGCGGCAATTGATCCCGAAGCGTCGGGACAGCCATTGATTTGAATCAACATGTCGACTCGTGTCGATAAGGCGATTGAAGACTCGGACGGGCGACCTTCCGCTATTGGCCCGTAGCTGACCTGCCGTGCGCAGCCGGTGGAGGACCGCTTGTGACCCTGAGCGGACATATCGACATCAAGGCAGACCGAAACGGCCGAGACGAGAAGTACTGCGGCTCAGCTAGGGAAGTGCTTTTGTCATCGTAAAGGGATTGAACCCACGTTCCGCGAGGGCAGCCCACGAAGCTGCGCCAAGATGTGACAATCGGAAATAGTTTCGCGGCTTGGTCGGGTCGGTGTCCAACACGAACCCCGTCGGTAACGCGCGGACAGTCGTGGCATAGAACCCACCATCGGGCGACCTCTGGGATTCGATGACAGCGATCAACGATTCTGCCCTCTTGGTCTTGCCGAGCAATTTCATCAAGAGAGCCATTTGGCCCGTACCTTCGGTCCACACACCGTCCCGGTCTTCACCGTAAGAAAAGCCTCCGCCGACACTCATTCGCTGTTCGGCGGTCGTCATTGCCGATGCAAACTTCCCGGCCGCTCCGTGAAGCGCTGTTAAAGGCCAGATCTGGGCATCCAGAGCCAAAATCGGATTATGCGTGACACCGTCTTCAGCGGTCCCTGCGGCGAAACAGGCGCACCCCGGATCCCACATCGTATTTACAAAGTACTCGGCAACCGTTGCCTTATCGCGCCAGCGCGAATCGCCTGTACGGATCGCAAGAAGGCCAAATGCGGCGGCGAGGTCAGTATTATGTTCAGTCGATTTCCACGTCCGCACTTCCGGCGTCGGCTCGTGCCCAAACGTACCTCCCGTGAAACCGCCAGTACCGCGCGTATCGGCCCATTGCGCGACCCAAGCACCAAGCCGCGCTGCACCATCGCGGAACCGGGAGCCGGTGTTCACATCATCAATCGACAGCAACGCCAACATGGCCCATGCCATGTTACCAACATCGCTGCCCACCTGATATCGATCCTCCAACCATTCGTTCCGAGTATTGTCCCACCAACCCGGAAGCTTGGCGGAGTCATTCGCCACCACACCCGCGGCGTAAGCGTTTCGGAGCCGTCCATCATGCCAGGTCCGGTCGTTATCGACGGCCCAGAGAATCGCCGCGCCGATCCGATTTGCTTTGTCTCGCTCACCGCAACCGACCAACGCGATCGCGGCCACCGCATTGTCATAAAGGTATGCGGCGCCATGGAGAGGCCCCGATTCCACGGTCGGATAGCTGGGCAAAAACAACGGCCCTGGCTGTGCCTTATCAATTAGACCAGCGAGGTACCCGCATGCAGACGCTTCTGGTGTTGCCAAAGCCCGTAGTGGAGTGGCGGCCAAAATGACTATGAAAGTCGTTACGATCAATACGAAGGTTTCTATTCGGGCCACTTGGCTGTGCTCCAGCGTGGACGATGATTCTATATACCCATCGGCGATGTCTGGAAGTGGCCCCGTCGCAATTGCCCTTGCGGTGCTCGGTCATGTCCGAAGTTGAAGGTAGACCGGCCCTGACTGCCCACGGCCGAAACCGGCGCTATCGACCCTGAACGGACGTCGCGAGCCGATTGCTGCTTGCAGATCACTGAGGCAGCGCCACCCCGGCGATTTGCATGACGCCAAGCTCGTCGAACAACTCAATCTGCTCGCCGTTCAGCACTGGGATGTAGCAACGACGTCTAGCAGCCGAGATCAAGATACAGAGCTTATCCCCCGCGACGGCCCATGTCCCGGTTGCAGGTCCAAACGACTCGTCCCAGTGCGGATAAGTCATCCGGCCGTCGGGCTCGAATCGCATGGATAACGGACCATTCTTGAGCTTCGGACCGAAGCTGATCGTCTTGCCCTTGAAATTTGCGGCCAAGGTCTCACCTCTCGGTCTTTCGCCGGTTGCTGCGGCGAGCGAGGCGTCGGGTCCCGGATTATAGCCATCGGCCTTCAGGATGAGCCAAAAGAGTCTGGCCATGTTACGAAATGAAGGTTCAACGTAAGGCGCATCGCGGTCGACACGATGCACCACGACAAGGTCGAGTGCGGGTACGACTAAGGCGTATTGGCCGCCGGCACCTTGGGCCATAAAGCTGCCCTCGGGCAAAGTCACCGTAGGCGCAACGTCACCACCCAGAAAACCGATCCACCAGAGATAGCCATAGCCCATCCCGAACACTGCTTTCGAATAGCTGCGCGTGCTCTCTTCCACCCACTCCCGCGGCACGATCTGGTGTCCGGCCCAATTGCCTTTATGTAGATAGAGAAGTCCAAAACGCGCCAAGTCCCGTGCGCTCATGCGGATCGCATAGGCGGGGTGGATAGACGCTTCGCCGCGGACGTAGCTGCCATCCTGTTGCCGGTAGTCCTGCATGCCGATTGGCTTTGCGATCTTTTGGTCGAGCGCCTCGAAGATGTCGGTGCCAGTTGCGTGCTCGTAGATCGTGCCTAGCACGTTGAAGTCCCAATTGTTGTAATACCAGAAGGTGCCGGGAGGGTGGCTGCCGCGCGGCGGTCTCATCTTGGCCATGTCCGGCGTCTCATAAAGCGCCGCGTGGTAGACCCCGGAACGCGCTTCGAGGAGTTCGCGCACCGTCGCGCTCTTCTCTATCCCGGTCAAACCAGGCGGATTATCGTCGATGCCGAGTTCGCCAAGCGTGCTGTCGAGCTTGATCAGGTGATCCGACACTGCGATGCCGATCAGGGCGCTGAGCAGGCTCTTGCGGATTGAAGCGAGTTCCATTGGCTTCGTCGTATTGCCCCACTCGGCCACCACCTTTCCGTGCTGAACGATCACAACCGCGCTCGAGTGAATCTGATCCGAAAAGAATCGCGCTTGGGCCAATTCGGTCTCTGACCAGCCCAATTCTGCGGGGGCGACGCGCTCCCACTCCGCTGCTGGGAAGCCATCTTCAGCTGTAGCAGGCCCGAACCAAACCAAAGCGCCGAGCAGCACGACGGCGAAAACAATCTGGCGAATATACATTGGACCCCACGCACTGCGAGCTTGACCTGATCGCAGCATAATACTCATCAAGGGAGCTCGGCAGAACGCCTATTGAAGTATATTCTTTGGATTCCCGCCAACGTGTTCTCATAGCGACGTCTCTTGTTGGCCCATAGCTGATCCGCCGGGCGCAGGCGGTGGAGACCGCTTGTGACCCATAGCCGAACCCGCGGGCGTCTCCCGCCAGGTGCCACTTGTGATCATACGTGGCGAGGCAGAAGTCTGCTCTCGTTCACCACATTTAAACCTTAAGATTTTACGAAGAAGGCTCACCACAGGGCGCAGGAAACATGCGGACACCCTTCGTAGAGAAGCCATCCGTGGACCTCGGGCAATGAAGGGTTTGCAGGGCAGCTTCATCCTGTGTGTCATCGGATCCGTGGGACTCTATCTGGCCGGCGGAAACAAGCCGGCTGCGACGGAGCCGGATGGCACGCCGAAAGCGGCAGCGAACATGATGGCTCCTGCGCATATGGTGACGCCTACCTTGTACGCCGAGGCATCCGCCAGACTTGCGGCAGCGCTTCGAGCAGAAAGAGCAGAGCTTGGTGCGGCGTCGTCAGCACGTTCCGGATCGTTGAGCACCGGAGCCGAGATCGTCGATGAACCCGTCGCACCGAAATTGGCGTCGTTGGGACAGGATATCGTCCGGCCGGTGCTGGCAGAACGCGGTGCGTCTGACGATGCTCCGAAAGGGGCGTCGACGCAGGATTTCCGCTATCTGGTCTACTACGTCTGGTCCGAACTGCCGCCCGTCGACAAACCGGCGGAGATCGTCTTGCGTGCGTTCAAGGACATTCCGGTCGGAACGCCGGCCGAGGAGATCAAACGCGTCTCCGACGCGTTTGGTCTCGATTTCAATTTCATGATGGCGGTTGCCAAGATCGAATCCGGTTTTAACCCCAATCAACGTACCGGGTCCTATATCGGCCTGTTTCAACTGAGCCTCTATGAGTTCGGGAAGTTCGGCTTCGGGCAGATTCGCAATCCGCGGGACAACGCCGTTGCGGCCGCCTACAAAATCATTACCGAAGGCGTCCAGTTCGAGTGGATCACGCACCGGACGCCGGACATGAGCGATCTTTACCTGATCCATCAGCAGGGCTGGGAAGGCGCCGCTGAGCACATCAGCCGGCCCGCTCGCACCGCCTGGAAATCCATGTGCGCCACCAGCGAAGGCAAGGAGAAGGGCGAGAGGTGGTGCAAACGCGCGATCTGGGGCAATGTACTTCCCGCGTTCAAGCGCACCTGGAAATCGGTGGACAACGTAACGTCAGAGGCGTTCGTCGGCATGTGGCGCGGCCGGGTCGCCGATTTCTACACGAAATATGCGGCGACCGCTGCTGCCGCGGCAAGCCAATAATTCCGTGTCCGCGGGGCCTTGCCACGATTGCATTGCCTTTAGCCGCCGTGGCGAAACAGACCCTGCTGGGTAGACCAAGTCCGCTCAGGTCCCATCGCTGACCCGCCGGGCGCAGGTGGTGAGGACCGCTTGTGACTCGAAGGCCAAGTCGCCGCTGTCCGTTGCGTGTCCGTTAATGGGGAGCCGAGCCGACTCGTTGTGCTCGCGGTGAGTCTTTCCGTTGACGAGTGCGGCCCATCGCCCGGGTTGCGGTATCCAATACGTCGCCGAGCAAGGCGCCGATCATACGTCGGCAGCAGTGGATAGCATTGTTGCCTGATCAGTCATTCGCGCCGACATCGGTAAAAAGGAACCCCGCCGGCGTCTTGGTAAAGACGAACATGACCTTGCCGCAGAAGACGAAGTAAGTGTCATTATTCTCTTGATCGCGATCGTAGACAGCCTTGCCGCGTCTGGATAGACGCGCGGTTTTTCGCCGTGAAAGAGGTCGGGTAGGTCTTGGCGCGAAATTGCGCGGCGTCGCGAATTGCGATGTCGGGAGCACCTTGAAAGTGAAGTCAAGTCATGATGCCAGGCATGAAGCATCGGACGCGCGGATGACCGTCTATGTAATGCCTCCAGACCATTGTACGGCCGAAGCGGTTTGGTTGTGTGACAACCGCACCGTCAGGTACGAGCACCCATTCGCCGTCAATGAGGACGCGGTAACGGCCCCGACTGGACTCCCAATCGGCGTCGGACACGATATATCCATCGGCATCGGTACAGCACTTTCCAAATTCGCTCTGCAAGCTTTCAAACCACGACTTCAGCGGAGAGTGGTCGTATCGGCCATCGTCACGTGCAAGTACCGGCCTCAGTAGCATCGTTAAGCCAAGCAACATGGCCGCGGCTCTTGCTGAAAACATCTCATTGCCTCCGCGATCTTAACCGCTGTCCGCCGACTTGACGCGGATATGGCTGGCACCCGGAAAACAAGATAGCGATTACAGCTGAGATTCGGCGATGAGCGCAAAAGCAACAATCGTTCGACGCTTCGTCGTGGAATACCTTCGGGTCCCATAATTCGGGCAAAGGCATTCGCTCAGATTGAAGCAGTCCCAGAGCCTGATTGACGCCAGGTGTATCAGCGGCTTTATAAAATCGATTCTTATCGGAAAGAGGACTTTCAACATGCCCGACCAAAAGCGGATATGTCGCTTCTGGCTTACTTCAGCTTGTAGGTGCCGGTCTGATGATTGCAGTCCTGAAACGTTCCCGCTTTCACGACCGGAAAAGGCCCTAAGGGGTGGACTGTGCCGCTTGCCTTCATGCCTTCGTATTTTCCGGTGCCTGAAACGTTTTCTCGGGTGAGACTGCCGTCACTTGCGAGCGAGAAATATGCCAGGCGTTTGTCTCCGTCGACATCTACCGTCTCGCACACAGTGGACCCTGTGAATTTTCCGTCAAGCGAAGCGTTCATGCCAACGCATCTGAAGGTGTTCTTATCAAACATGCCCTCGGGAGGATTGCTGCGGGTAGTGCCGGTCATTTCAAAACTAGATGCAGTGTGGGTTTTTGAGAATGTAATCACGTTGTTCGCGCCGGACCAGCAGGCCGTGTAATCGTAGCTGCCTTCCTTCGGCGGATCTGCTGCTAATGCAGAGCCACCAGACGCGAGCCCTAGCAGTGCGATGAAGCAGAATAACTCTAATGTCTGACCCATATGCTCGTCTCCGATCAACGAGGGGTTGAGCAAATGACCGTTGCAGGTTTCAGCCGGTCAATCAACCAGCACACCTTACCTTTGTTGGGCGCTTGAAATTGACTTCCGCTCTTGGCCCATAGCCGACCCGCCGCGTGCATGCGGTTGAAGACGGCTTGTGACCCTCAGCCGACTTCCAGGCTGGCGCCGAGCTTGTCCGCTCGTGATGGCGCAGCGGACCAAAGCCCTCACAGACTTAAGAAATGACTCACGGTGCAAGTCTACAGGGCATCTGTTGCGGGTCTCTGCAAGCGTGTCCGTCAACAACGATTGCGATCTACGCTGGCTTGCCTTGAGAATCTATTCGGCAACCGACGACAGCTCCCCAAGTAGCTTCAACGCATCATCCAGCACCTCGCGAACCTGCCTTCGTTCCGCGACCGCATCGCCCGTGAATGCGCCATGCGTCCGCGCATTCTGATTTCCCTGCGGCGCGCCTGATTTCCGTGCGCCGCCGTGCATGCGGCAGCGGGACTTGCCGTGCACTGCGGGCGCGCGGCAGGTGGTGCCGCGTCGCGTTTCGGCGCCGCAACGCGGGCTCGTCCACATCGCGCTCGTGTTGCGGATGTGATCGCCGCTCATGCGCTGGCGCCGTGTCTGGATTCGGCCCGTTCGTATTCGCCGGCCTCGCGCGGCGGGACTGGTCCTGCGGCCGTCGCAACGTTCGGCTCCGCGACGATCATGCTCGCGTGTTGCGTGACGTTGCCCACGATCGCCCTGCCGCCGTCCTGCACCGACAAATTCCGGACCGTGATCGCGCGCTCGCCGTTGTTGCGGTGCCGGCTCAGTGCCTCGATCTGGCTTGCGAAGGTGCGGGCCAGCCGGGTCAGGGCGCGTGTGAGGCTCTCCTGCTGCGGAATGTCGTCGGTGAGGCCGAGGCGGCAGGCGGAGCGCATCGCTGCGGCGTGAACGGACACCATCTGCACTGCGAGCATGGCCTCGATCGAGTCCTTCGGCGCGATATTCTTCACCAGCGAGATCAGGAAGGCGAGGTTGGCTTCATCGGGCTTGCGCCCGATCACGCTGGCCTTCACCAATTGGCTGAGCAGACCATGCAGCGCGTCGCGGTCGGCGGCGCCGAGCGCCTCGGCGAGTAACCGTTCGCCGGCTTGCGGGTCGGCATGGCGGATCGCAATCCGCCGCTTGTAGAGCTTGACCCGCGGGCTCGCGGCGGGGCCGCTGCGATCGTTTGCCGCAACCGGCAGCGTGCTGTGGCGTTTCGCAGATGTCGTCATGTGCTGTGTCCTTTGCCCGCGCGGGCGCATTGCGCGCGATATCGATCGCTCGCTGCGCGCCTGTGGGATTTTCGGGATGTTGATGAAGGGCTTATGCGCAATTGCCGCGAGGCGCCCCGTGGTCGGGCGGCGTGGACGCTGGCGAATGTTGCGATGATGGTATTCTGCCAGTGTTTTGCCCGACGAGTCAAACGAAGATTGCAAAGCGCGCAATCCTCGTTCGTGCAAATCCTTGTTCGTGCGAGTCCTTGTTCTTGCAAGTCCTTGATTTCGCAAGTGCCGGCTACTGTGCATGGGGTTGTTTTCGTGTTTTTGTTTTGAAGCTGCTCCGACGCGCCGCGCGACGGAATGCCAGGCTGCAAACGCGATTGCGAAATCCGGCGCGTCCGCTCATCATGATCTGCGAATGCGCCGCCTCATGCAAAAGAGGCCTGAGTCGCCTGGGGAGAGAACGAATGCAACGAACGCTTCGCCTGCTGGCGATCGTCGCCGGATTGTGCGCGACGACAGGGGCCTTCGCACAAAAATATCCGGTGCGGCCGGTCAAGATCATGGTCGGCTTCAGCGCGGGCGGCCCGGTCGACGTCGTCGCGCGCATCGTCGCCGATCGGCTGGGCAACAAGCTCGGGCAAGCCTTCGTGGTCGAGAACCGCGCCGGCGCCAACGGCATGATCGCCGCCGAAGGCGTCGCGCATGCGGAAGGCGACGGCTACACGATGCTGGCCTGCAACTCCTCCACCATCACGCTCAACAAGACGCTGTTCAGGGATATCCGCTACGACCCGGAAAAAGACTTTGCGCCGCTCACCACCGTCGTGTCCGCGCCGCTCGTGCTCGTGGTCAATCCGGAGAATCCCAAGACGGCCAACATCAACACCGTCGCCGATCTCGTCGCGGCGGCAAAGGCTGCGCCCGGCGCGCTTGCCTACGGCTCGGGCGGCAACGGCAACCTCGCCCATCTCGCCATGGAGCTGCTCAGCCAGAAGGCCGGCGTCAAGATGATCCATGTGCCCTATCGCGGCGGTGCTGCGTCCGAGGTCGGCATCCTCGCGCAGGAGGTCCTGGCGGTGTTCGATCCCTTGTCCGCCGTGCCGCTGGTGAAGGCCGGCAAGCTGCGCGCGCTCGCGGTGTCCTCAGCCGAGCGGCTGCCGGCGCTGCCGGATGTGCCGACCGTCGCGGAGGCCGGCTATCCCGGCTTCGACATCTCGTTCTGGGTCGGCTTCTTCATGCCGAAAGCAACGCCCGCGCCGACGCTGGAGATGCTGCATCGGGAGATCGTCGCCGCCGCCAACGATCCAGTGTTACGGGAGCGGCTAGTGACGCAGGGCGTCGTCAGCGTGCTGAGTCCGGCCGACTACGCCGCCAAGATCGCGAATGAGACCAGGGAGCTCGCCGAAGTCGTGGCGGCCGCGAACATCAAGGCGGAGTAGCGCGTCTGCTTGGCGTGCTGCCGACCACCTCCGCCAGCCGCTCGAGCAGCGGGCGCTGTCCGGCGTTGATCTTCTCGTGCGCTTCCGCGAGCGTGAACCATTCTGCACGGTCGACCTCCGGGAAGGTCTGACGTTTGCCGCTGCGCGGCGGCCATTCCATCTCGAAAGTGTTGCTGCGAATGCTGCGCAAATCGTCGTCGAACTCGGCCGCGAACGCGGAGACGACCTTGCCGCCGCGCTGCTTGACCTGACCAAGCGAAGTCAGCGGCGTGGACAGCTCAAGTCGAAGCTCCTCCGCAAACTCCCGTCGCGCGGCGATCTCTGCGTCTTCTCCGTCCGCATACTCGCCCTTCGGGATCGACCATGCACCGAGGTCCTTGTTGCGCCAGAACGGTCCTCCGGGATGAACGAGCAGGACCTCGACCTCCAGGCGCTTCCGATAGGCAATGATCCCGGCGCTTTTCGATGGCATCGCTGGTTCCGTGCAGGCGGCGCATAGCGTAGGTCAATTAGCTAACGTTTCAACTGATCGCGGACCACCGGAAGCCGCTCCATCGAGCGGCTTCCGGATTCGTATCAGCCCGAAGATCGTTCGCGCGCCGCAAAACGGATGGCGCGGGCCTTGGCGCTCTTTCCCGCCGCGCGCGCGGCGATCATGCTGCGTGCCTTGCCGTGGGTGCTCTTCCGGATCAGGGACGCGAGGCGCCTGCGTGCGCGGCTGGCCGTCAACCGCACCGCCAGTTGCTCCGCCTTGCGAATGATGGTCGTGACCGAGGGCGTCAGGTTCACCGGAACCCAGGCGACGTCTTTGGTCTTGGACAGGCTGCCGATGCCCTCGCATGGAGCTTCGCGCGGCAGGTCGATCCGGATCGCGAGGGCTTCCGCGCGTTCGGTCCAGTCCTCGGCCTTGGTGCCGGTGATGATGCGGACATAGTCGCGTGTCTCGCGCGGCAGCTCGCTCTCTTTGGCGAGCCATTTCTGGATCCGGCCGGGACCTGCGTTGTAGGCGGCTGCGGCAAGGCCGAGATTGCCGAAATCGTCGCGCAGCTTGCGCAGGAATTTGGCCGACGCCGGCAGCGCCTTCATCGCATCGAACGGATCATCCAGCCCGACCTCGGCTGCCGTTTCCGGCATGAACTGTGCGACGCCCTGCGCGCCGGCCTGGCTGACTTCGTTCGACTTGAAGCGGCTCTCCTGCCAGATCAGGCGCGCGAAGAACGGCACGGGAATGCCGCTGGCTTCGGCAGCGCCACGAAGCGCGTGGCAGAATCGCTCCGTCGGCGAAGCCGGCGCCTGCGCGATGGGTTCAACCGTATCGGGCGGCTCGGGTGTCTCCTCATAGGCCGCACGCGCATTGGCGAGCTCGAGGGCCTGCACGCTTGCGAGGAACAGCTCGACCACGGGAACAAGTGGCGAGGCCTGAGTGTTTTGAAGAACGGTGTGGTCGAAAGCTGATGTTTGGCGGGACGCCGACGGATCGAAGTCGCACATCAGAATCATGAACGCGGCGCAAGCCGCGACGACAAATCGCATTTGCTGGAGCAACCTCGAACTGTGGGTGAACGGCCAGCGGTGCGCCGGCGCTAAGGAGTTCTTAACCCTGCGATTGCGGCAAAGCTGCGGTCTCGTCGGTTCCGCCGGTGTTACTACGGTGTTCCCGCCGGGAAACTCTTTTCTCCGCGAATTTGCGGGCACGGCGAATTGGGACGAACGAGATGATGCGGTGGATGCTTGGGGCGGTGATTTCGCTGTCGGTGATCTCTCCGGCGCTTGCGGGCAATCTCGATGCAGCAGCGGTGAACGATGCTGCGCGTCCCGCCAAGCCACCTGCTAGCGACAAGCTCAACGCCGCAATCGTGAAGCTTCAGATTCTGCTCGATCGTGCCCGGTTCTCGCCCGGGGAGATCGACGGCAAGCTCGGCGAGAACGCGCAGAAGGCGCTGAAGGCATTCGCCGAGCAGAACGGCGTTGCATCCGACAAAATGATCGCACCGGAGCTTTGGGACAAGTTGAATGCAGCGAGCGAAGGCCCCGTCCTCATCGAATACAAGATCACGGATTCCGATGTGAAGGGCCCGTTTCTGAAGGAGCTGCCCGGCAAGCTTGATGACATGAAGCCGCTGAAGGCGCTGAGCTACACCAGTCCGCTCGAAGGGCTTGCCGAGAAATTCCACATGAGCGGAGACCTGCTTCGGACGCTCAATCCCGGTAAGTCCTTCGACAAGGCTGGAGAGACGATTACCGTTGCGAATGTCTCTGCACGAAGCGAGCTACCAGATGTTGCGCGGCTCGAGATCGACAAGAAGAACGGCACGCTGAAAGCATTCGATGGGGGCGGCACCCTGATCGCCTTCTATCCCGCGTCAATCGGAAGTCCGGATCGTCCGACGCCGAGCGGTACGCTCAAGATCACCAGCACGCACGAGAATCCGGTCTATCACTACAACCCCGACTACAAGTTCAGAAGCGTCAAATCGAAAAAGCCGTTCGATGTTCAGCCGGGCCCGAACAATCCGGTGGGAGCATACTGGATCGGCTTGTCCGCACAGGGTTACGGCATCCACGGAACGGCGGAGCCCGACAGGGTCAGCAAGTCCGCGTCGCATGGCTGCGTCAGGCTGACCAATTGGGACGTGCGCGCACTGGGCGAACACGTCAAGCGCGGCACACCGGTGGTCTTTCTGGATGCGCCGACGGACTCCTCGTCCAGGCAGCAGGGGAAGTCCGGCGGCAGGCGCGCCTCGAACTAGTCTTTGGGAAAGTCCTTGCGCATCGCGATCTCGGCGGCATCGCCGGGCGACAGCTTGTTAAAGAATTAGTTCAAATCAGCCGGCAACAAAGGCGAGCAGGGTGCCGTTCGCCTTGGCCGGCGGCACGCAGATCGCAGGCCCGCTGCGCACCGCTGCCGAGCCAAGCGCCTTCTCGGTGGCCGCGAGATCGCCGCTCACGAGCACCAGGGCAGCGCCACCGCGTTCGGAAAGACCCGCGAGCGGCACGCCGGGATAGCGTTTGCCGAGCTGCTCCAGCGTCAAGTAAACGAAATCGGCACGATCGCCACCGGAGGGCACGGTCACCGCGCCGTCGGCCTCGGCCTTCGGCTCGCGGTCGATCAGCCGTCCCAGATGCGAGGCGTCCTTCGCGGGATCGGGCGTCGCGATCAATGTCTGCTTGATGCGCTTGGCCGCATTGGCGTGCTTCATCAGCTCGGGAATCCACACCGTCTCGCGCGTCTTGTGCTGGCAGGCGAAAATGCGCACGCCGCCGGGCGCTCCCGCGGTCGGCCACATGAAGGTGCGGAATTTCGCCGCCGAGATCGTGCCATCAGGCAGCGTCACAGGCCGTTCGAAATCGGTCGGGCCGATCGGCTCCAGGCCCCGCGCGCGGATTTCCTCCGCGCCGGCGGCGGAATCGACCGCAGTGAAGGCGATGCGCTCGATGCCTTCGCCGCGCTGGTCGAGGAAGGCACGCGCCGGTGCATTGTGCTCGGTCGCGGCGAGCACGCCGAGCAGCTCCATATAATCCGGGTCGAACATGATGGTGTAGTTGCCGGTGCCCATATGCGCGCTGTGGGTGCCGCGCGGCGAGATGGTGAAGCCGAGCTGCCGGTAGTTCTCGGCGGCTTTGTCGAGGTCCTGAACCATGACCACGGCGTGGTCGATACCGATGACGTTCTTGAGGGCCACTGTTCTTTCCCCGCATGCAAACTGACTTGAGGCCGCGCCGGGCCACTGCTTCTGTCTACGCCGGATAAGCGTTCAAGTCATTTTCAAATCGGCGGGACATGCAGAAATTTCGTTCCGCGAAAGCCGATATCGACGGGTGATGGCGTCAGCGCGCCTGCTCGATATAGGCGGCGAGGATGGCGCGCTCCTCGCTGGTCATTTCGGTGATGTTGCCCGGCGGCATCGCATTGGACCAGGCAGCGACGCGGCCGATCAGGCGGATGTTGCGATGGATGTGCTCGGGCGCGTCGAGCAAGATGCCCTTCGGCGCGGTGACGATGCCGGCCCAGACCGGCTCGGCGGCGTGGCACATGCTGCAGCGGGACATCACGATCTCCTCGACATTGGCAAGCGTCGGCTGCGCTGACAGCGCGCTTGTCTTGAGCTCGCGCGGGCCGGCCGCAGAGAGGAAGAGGATCGCGATCACGCCCGCCGCTGCGATGCCCCACACCCACCACGGCGATTTGCGTCCGGCATGACCCTCGTTGAAGAAGTGACGGATCACCGGTCCCAATCCCAGGATAATCGCGACGATGATCCAGTTGAAGCGCGTGGCGTAGAGCAGGGGATAATGGTTGCTGATCATCAGCACGACGACAGGCAGCGTCAGATAGTTGTTGTGGACCGAGCGCTCCTTGCTTGACTTGCCGAGCTTTGGATCGGGCGCCTGTCCTGCGATCAGGCTGGCCGCGATCTTTTTCTGGTTCGGGATGATCAGCGTGAAGACGTTGGCGACCATGATGGTGCCGATGATCGCCCCGATCTGGTTGAAGGCGCCGCGACCGCTCAGCACGTGGGTGAAAGCATAGGTCAATGCGACCAGGAACAGATAGCCGCCGATGGCGAAGGGCAGCTCGCGTTGCGCGAGCCCGGTACGGCAGGCGGCTTCATAGAGCAGCCATGCCAGCGCCAGGCTGCAGAGGCTGAACAGGCCGGCCTGGAATGGCATGAGGTCGAGGATCGACTTGTCGACCAGGAACAAATCGGCTTCGAGATAATACACCACCACCATCAGCGCGAAACCGGACAGCCAGGTGGTGTAGGCCTCCCATTTGAACCAGGTCAGCTCGTCCGGCATCTGGGCGGGCGCGACCAGGTATTTCATGATCCGGTAGAAGCCGCCGCCATGGACCTGCCAGGCCTCCCCCTGCACGCCGTCCGGCAGATCGCTGTCAGGCTTGAGGCTGAGGTCGAGGGCGATGAAATAGAAGGAACTGCCGATCCAGGCGATCGCGGCGACCACGTGCAACCAGCGGAGCAGCAGGCTCGCCCATTCCGATATGATGGATCCCCACATGACCACCCCAACAGATGCGACACCAATGCCGCAGCTTGATGACCGCAACCGGCGGTCCCGCCCTTACAATGTGTCGCACCGATCAGCCGCATTTTCCAGTAGGATGGGCTGCGGCTGATGCACATCGTGCGGGCATGAGCTGACGTGGGATTCGGCAGGCATTTGACCTGTCGCAGAACGTTTGCGCGCCAATCGGCGTTGATGCGCCAGATGTAACGGCCGGGAGGAAACGACGTGAAGAACAGGATTTCGTTCGTGGCGATGTCCGCAGGGTGGCTGGTCGCGGTCGCGACCTGCGCGCAGTCCGAGCCAGTGCTGCAAGGCAAGGACGCCTATGGCGGTTGGCAGGCCGACAAGCCCGGCACGGTCAGGTTGATCCGGCCGCAGGATCTGGTCAGGCCCGGGGCTACCCGGTCGGTTGCGAGTTCGTCGCGCGTGGTGCCGCGCCCGCCGGAGGGCGCGCTTCAGGTGCCGGCCGGCTTCAAGATCGAGCTGTTCGCCGAGGGTCTGCGCGCCCCGCGCATCGTGCGCGTGGCGCCGAACGGCGATGTCTTCGTCGCCGAGACGCGCGCGGGCAACATCCGCGTGTTGCGCGCCGGCGACGGCGGCAAGGTCGCGACCAACGAGGTGTTCGCTGCCGGACTGCGGCAGCCGTTCGGCATCGCCTTCTTCCCAAACGGCGACAATCCGCAATGGGTCTACGTTGCCAACACCGACAGCGTCGTCCGCTTTCCCTATCAGGCCGGCGATCTCAAGGCGCGCGGCAAGGCGGAGACGATCGTGGCGAGCCTGCCGCATGACGGCGGTCATTCCACCCGCGACATCGTGTTCACGCCCGACAACAAGCGCATGCTGGTATCGGTCGGCTCGCTCAGCAATGTCGCCGAGGGCATGGGCACGCCGCCGGGTGGAATGGAAGCCTGGTCGAAAGCGCAACCGCTCGGTGCGGCCTGGGCCAGCGAGACCGAACGCGCCACCGTGCTCGCCTTCAACCCTGATGGTAAGGAGCGGAAGATTTACGCCACCGGAATCCGCAACTGTGTCGGGCTCGCGGTCCAGCCGCAGACCGGGCTGCCCTGGTGCTCGACCAACGAGCGCGACGGACTCGGCGACGATCTCGTGCCTGATTACGTCACCAGCGTGAAGGAAGGCGCGTTCTACGGCTGGCCGTGGTTCTATATCGGCGGCAATGAAGACCCGCGCCACGCCGGCGCGCGGCCGGACCTCAAGGACAAGGTGACGGTGCCTGATGTGCTGGTGCAGCCGCACTCGGCCTCGCTCGGCATGACCTTCTATCAGGGCACGCAGTTTCCGTCCGAGTATCGGGGCGATGCTTTCGCGGCCGAGCACGGCTCCTGGAACCGGTCGAAGCGCACCGGCTACAAGGTGATCCGAATCCGAATGAAGGACGGCAAGCCGACCGGTGAGTACGAGGATTTCGTTACGGGATTCGTGGTGAGCGACACCGAGGTGTGGGGGCGGCCGGTTGGTGTGGCCGTGGCGAAGGATGGATCGCTGCTGGTGTCGGAGGATGGCAACGGGACGATCTGGCGGGTGACAAGCGTGCCGCGATGAAGGTGTACCCTCGCCCCTTGCGGGAGAGGGTGGCTCGCCGCGCAGCGGCGAGACGGGTGAGGGCCGCAAGGGAGAAGGAAGAGCAGCGTGCTTGCGGTGCCTACCCCCGTCTCACACTCGCTCCGCCATCCACCGGCAAGGTCACACCGGTGATGAAATTCGCCTCGTCCGAGGCCAGGAACAGCGCGGCATTCGCGACGTCCCAGCCTGTGCCCATCTTCCTGCGAAGCGGCACCTTGCTGTCGCGTTCGGCTTCGACTTCGGCGCGGGTCTTGTGCCATTCGCGGGCGCGGGTGTCGACCGCCATCGGCGTGTTCATCAGGCCCGGCAGGATGACGTTGGCGCGGATGCCGTATTCCGCGTTCTGGTAGGCGAGCTGTTCGGTAAAGGCGATCATCGCCGACTTCGTCGCCTTGTAGGCGACGTAAGGGTAGGTGGTGATGGCCGCCATCGAGGAGATGTTGATGATCACGCCGCTGTTCTGCACGCGCATGATCGGGATCACCTCTTTCGCCGCCAGAATGCAGCTCTTCAGATTGATGGCGACGACGCGGTCGAAGGCCTCCTCGGTAATTTGCAGCAGCTCGGCGTCGCCGCCGGACAGGCTGACGCCGACATTGTTGTGCAGCACGTCGATCCGGCCCCAGCGCGCCTGCGCCTCCGCGACCATCGCCTTGATGTCAGCGGACTTTGTGACGTCGGCCTTGAACGCCGCGGCGGTGCCATGGTTCGCCGCGATCATGGCGGCGGTCTCCTGCGCCGATTCCAGATGATGATCGACGCAGAGCACCTTGGCGCCCTCGCGCGCGAAGGTCAGAGCAGTGGCGCGGCCATTGCCCATGCCTTCGCCGGGGCTCTGGCCGGCGCCCACGACGATCGCAACCTTGTCCTTCAAGCGCATGTCAGTTCACTCCCGGGATCGGGCACTGCTGGAGTACCTCTTTGTAATACGGCTCGTTGTCAATCTTCATGGTGGCGAGCACGCGCACCACGCCGCAATAGAAGGCGATGGTCAGCACGAGGTCGACCATGTGCTCGTCCGAGAGATGCTGCCTGATCTCTGCAAAGGTTGCGTCCGACATCGCGAGCTCGCGTACCATCTCGCGGGCACCTTTCAGGATCGCCTTCGCCTGTGGCTCGAGCGTCGAGGGCTCGCCGTCGGTCTCGGCAATCAGGCCGGCGATATCATCATCGGTGACGCCGAATTCCTTGCCGATCTTCACATGGTGAGTGAATTCGTATTCCGATTTCTCCATCCAGCCGACCTGGAGGATCGCAAGCTCCCGCAGCCGTGGATCGAGCTTGCTCTTGAAGCGAATGTAGCCGCCGATGCCGTTAAAGGCACGCGCCATCTCCGGCGAATTGACCAGCAGCTTGTGCAGATTGGTGTTGCGCTTGAGCATGTCGCGATATTCTGGCGCGACCTGGTCGGCCTCGAGATAGGGCAGGCGGGCCATCCCTGTGTTTCCTTTCCTTGCTAGTGTTCTTGTGACTCGCGTTCGGGCGCTTGTCGCGTGACGTTCGGCGAGCTTGAGGTCGCGATCGGCCACCAGCACTTTGGCGCCGGCGCGAGCCAGTAGAATTGCGGCGGCGCGGCCATTGCCAATGCCGTCGCCCGCAGCGCCGCGGCCGCTGACCAGCGCCACCTTGCCGGCGAGACCGGGATCGTCCTCGGGCCCCTGCATATCGTTTCACCCCAAACATTTTCGTGCAGTCTAGCAATCGCCCCGAGCGGCGAGAAGGGCCGGGCTCCCGCTTTCATGTCATTGACATCGCATGGAATTGCATGCCGCCGCGCGAGAAGGGCGAACGATCGCCCCGCGCCGTTAGGAACCGACCTCGCGCGATCGCGTTTGTTGCGGAGCCTTTCCCGCGCTAGGCTCTGTCCCGGGGCTTCCCAACCGCCAGTGGCTTGCCGATGAATCTGCTCGATCCACAAGGGCCTGTGGCTGCGGCCAACAGCACCATCCTGGTCGATTCCGTCTTCATCATGCTCGCGATCGTGGTGCCGACCATTTTCGCGATTTTGGCCTTTGCGTTCTGGTTTCGCGCATCCAATCCAAAGGCGCGCTTTCAACCGGAGTTCGTCTATTCGGGGCGGGTGGAAATGGTGGTGTGGGCGATCCCCGCGCTCACCGTGATCCTGCTCGGCGGCGTGGCCTGGATCGGCTCGCACCAGCTCGATCCCGCGGCACCCGTGCCCGGCACCGGCAGCCCGGTGCGCATCCAGGCCGTCTCGCTCGACTGGAAATGGCTCTTCATCTATCCGGACCAGCGCATCGCCACCGTCAACACCCTGACGGTGCCGGCCGGCGCCGAACTGAATTTCCAGCTGACGTCGTCGAGCGTGATGAACGTGTTCTTCATCCCGCAGCTCGGCAGCATGATCTACACCATGAACGGCATGGTGACGAAGCTGAACCTGCGCGCCGACAACGAAGGCAAGCTCCAGGGACTGTCGGCGCATTTCTCCGGCGACGGCTTTCCGGACATGATGTTCGACGTCAACGTGATCTCTCCGCTCGCCTTTCCGGACTGGGTCGCGACCACGGCGAAGAGCGGTGCCGTCCTCAATGAGGACAGCTACAAGAAGTTGATGCAGCAGGGCATCGAAAAGGGCAGGCCGACCTACAGGCTCGACGATCCCCGGCTGTTCGACCTGATCGCGACCCAGCACATTCCGCCGGGACCGGGCCCAGAGCTCGCATCCGAAGCAGGCCGGTCGCACAGTGGAGGCCATGATGCTCGGTAAGCTCGATTGGTCGGCCATTCCGTTCGATCAGCCGATCCCCCTGATCGCAGGCGCGGTGGTGCTGGTCGGGATTCTCGCCGTGCTGGCCTGGGTCGTGGTGAAGGGGCATCTGCCCTATCTCTGGCACGAATGGATCACCAGCGTCGACCACAAGCGCATCGGCGTGATGTATATGCTGCTGGCCTCGGTGATGCTGCTGCGCGGCGGCAGCGACGCCATCATGATGCGGATCCAGCAGGCGGTTGCCTACCAGTCACAAGGCTATCTGCCGCCGGAGCACTACAACCAAATATTCTCTGCGCACGGCACCATCATGATCTTCTTCGTGGCGATGCCGTTCGTCATCGGGCTGATGAATCTCATCGTGCCGCTCCAGCTTGGCGTACGAGATGTCGCTTTCCCGACGCTCAATTCGGTCGGCTTCTGGCTGACCGCGACCGGTGCACTGCTGGTCAATCTTTCGCTCGTGATAGGCGAGTTCGCCCGCACCGGTTGGCTCGCGTTTCCGCCGCTGTCGGAACTGTCCTACTCGCCCGGCGTCGGCGTCGACTATTACGCGTGGTCGCTGCAGATCTCCGGCGTCGGCACGCTGGTGGCTGGCATCAATCTCGTGACGACGGTGCTGAAGCTGCGCACCAAGGGCATGAACTATCTGCGCATGCCGATGTTCTGCTGGACCACACTGGCCTCGAACCTCCTCATCGTCGCGGCCTTCCCGATTCTGACCGCCACCCTCGCGATGCTGCTGCTCGACCGCTATCTCGGCTTCCACTTCTTCACCAATGAGGCCGGCGGCAATGTCATGATGTTCATGAACCTGATCTGGGCCTGGGGGCATCCCGAGGTCTACATCCTGGTGCTGCCGGCCTTCGGCATCTTCTCCGAGGTGGTCTCGACCTTCTCGGGCAAGGCGCTGTTCGGCTATCGCTCGATGGTGCTGGCGACGATGGCGATCTGCGTCATCTCCTTCATGGTCTGGCTGCATCACTTCTTCACGATGGGCGCGGGCCCCGACGTCAACGCCATCTTCGGCATCGCCAGCATGATCATCGCGATACCGACCGGGGTGAAGATCTACAACTGGCTGTTCACGATGTATGGCGGCCGCATCCGCTTCGAGACGCCGATGCTGTGGTCGATAGGCTTCATGGTCACCTTCATCATCGGCGGATTGACGGGCGTGCTGGTCGCGGTGCCGCCGGCCGATTTCGTCCTCCACAACAGCATGTTCCTGGTCGCGCACTTCCACAACGTCATCATCGGCGGCGTGCTGTTCGGCGCCTTCGCGGGGTTCGAGTACTGGTTCCCCAAAGCGTTCGGCTTTCGCCTCGACGACCGCTGGGGCAAGCTTGCGTTCTGGTTCACTTTTCTCGGCTTCTATGTCACCTTCATCCCGCTCTACGTCGCCGGCATGCTCGGAATGACGCGGCGCATGCAGCACTACGACGTCGCGGCGTGGCGGCCCTGGATGCTGGTTGCAGCCGTCGGTATGGCCGTGCTGACGATCGGCGTGATCTGTCAGATCATGCAGATCGTGGTCAGCATCCGCAACCGCGAGGCCCTGCGCGATCGCACTGGCGACCCTTGGGACGGCCGTTCGCTGGAATGGGCGACGTCGTCGCCGCCACCGGTTTTCAACTTCGCTTTCAATCCCGATGTGCGCGGCGAGGATGCCTACTGGGACATTAAGACACGTGGCCAGCAGCAATCGCTCGATCATGATGCGCCCGAGTATCATGACATCGAGATGCCCAGGAATTCGCCGACCGGCTTTGTCTGCGCGTTCTTCGCCACGGTCATGGGCTTTGCGCTGATCTGGCACATCTGGTGGATGGTGATTTTGGGCGGCATCGGAGCGTTCGCGACCTTCGTCGTGTTCGCCTGGCGTGACCATGACGAATACGTCATTCCGGCCGACGAAGTCGCTGCAATAGACCGCGTCAATCTCGAGGAGCGGCGCAGTCTTGTCAGCATGGCGGGGACAGTCTGATGTCAATGACCGCAACCACCGGCCGTGCACACGCCGATCCGCATCACATCGGGCTCGTCATCGAGCATCCCGGCCCAGCGCCGAAGCGCATCGTGACCGCCTATGGCTTCTGGATCTTCCTGCTCTCCGACATCGTGATGTTCTCCTGCTTCTTCGCGGCCTATGCGGTGCTGGCCGACCAGACCGCCGGCGGCCCGAAGGGTTCGGAGATATTCGATCAGCGAAACGTTGCGATCGAGACGGTCTGCCTGCTGCTGTCGAGCTTCACCTGCGGCATGGCCAGCATCGCCGCCGATGTGCGCAATCGGTTCTGGTTCTATCTCGGGATGGCCGTGACCTGTTTGCTCGGCCTCATCTTTCTGGTCATTGAGTTTCGCGAGTTCGCCGATCTCGTCGCGCGAGGCGATGGCCCATCGCGCAGCGCGTTCCTGACTGCGTTCTTCTCCCTCGTCGGCTGCCACGGCCTCCACGTCTCGGCCGGCATATTGTGGCTCCTCACCATGATGGCCCAGGTCTCTGCGAAGGGTTTTCGTGCCGACGTGCTGCGCCGGATGATGTGCTTTGCGTTGTTCTGGCATGCACTCGACATCGTCTGGGTCGGAGTCTTCTCCGTCGTCTATTTGCTTGGGAGTGGCGTATGAGCGATCAGACGCACATGCCGGCCGGTCATGACCTTGCGCCGGGCGACGAGGAGCAACACAGTGTCGGCACGCGCGTCCTCGGCTACGTGGTGGGTCTTGTTCTCGCCCTGCTGCTGACGGCGACCTCGTTCTTCATCGCCGGCACCGATCTGGTCTGGCAGCCTTCCATTCCCGTCGCGCTGATCGTGCTGGCGATCGCGCAGATGGGCGTGCACCTCGTGTTCTTTCTGCACATCACCACCGGCCCCGACAACACCAACAACGTGCTGGCGCTCGCGTTCGGGCTGCTGGTCGTGTTCCTGGTGGTCGGTGGCACCGTCTGGATCATGGCGCATCTGAATGCGAACATGCCGGCGATGGATCAGATCGTGCCGATGCGCCACTAGCGCATTGTGCAAAAAAGAAGAGCCGCTTGTTGTGACAAGCGGCCCAAGTCTAGGGAGGAAACGCCCGAGCAAAGCAATCGGGCCGGAGCCGGATTGCCGCCAAGGAAACGCTCGCGCAAAGCGCTTGCGTACGCTTACAAATGCAGCAACTCCCGATAGAGTTCAATTCCGGATGAATACTGTCTCCGGCTGGCGCTCACGGCTGCGTGATGGGCTTGGTTATTTCGGCCGCCGGCAGTTGTAGGCCTTGCGGAAGCCCGCGGCCTGGGCGTCCTCCTCCGAGCAGAACCAGCGGTCCGGCTTGGTCGTCGCGGGGTAGCTCGGGCAGCCGCGTAAATGGTAGATGCCGATATTGCCGGTCACGCGCGCGCGCACCGCAAGCTTGCCCTTGATGCCACAGCTCGGTGGCATCGTCAGATTTTCGGGGAACAGCGCCGCGCGAATCTCCTTGTCGCGGTCGGCGCGGCAGGCGGCGCCAAGGAGCGCGCCGTCCTTCTTGCCGGTGCGGAATTCTTGCGGTGCAACAAAGCAGCCCTTCCAGATTCCGGCGGAGGTTGATTTCGCGTCGGCCGCGGCCGACTTGACGTTCGCCTTGACCGGCTCGCGGGCGATTGCAAAGCCCAGCTTGACCAGCTGCTCGTTCAAGCTGGTCTTGTCGCCTTCGGCCGTGCAGATCGCGCGGTGCCGCTTGCCGAAGCTCTTTTCCGGTCCGACATCGTCGCAACGCACCGATCGCTTGCCAATCAGCTTGGCGAGCTGGTCGCGGGCCTCGATGCCGCAGGTCCAGGGATCGGCATGATCGTCGATGCAGACCTGGTCCAGCTCGGGCGCGTCTACGCCGTCGAGACGATAGGTGACGTCGCCGAGCTGGACGGCGTTGCCGTCGCGGACCGTCGCGGCGGCGGTCAGCGCGGAGGCGGGGCCGGAGGTGCCCAGAAATCCGGACAGGGCAATAAAGGAAACGAGCGCAAAAGCGCGGGCGCTGGCAAAGGATTTTCGGAAGGACATAAGGTCTCGCTATCGATGGCTCGTTCGCCTTGTTCCTAGCATCCGGATGTGGCGATACCAATGGTCTGCGCCCCGCGAAGTGCGACATTCCGGCCCCGTGGCTTTACTCGGCCGTCGCTCTGATCCTATCGTTCGCCGGCCTTGCGGAGCGGAGGCCGAATCGCCCGGGAAGCGGCGAAGGGAGGAAAATTTCGCGATGAAAGACCCCGTGGACGTCCTGATCATCGGCGCCGGCGCTTCAGGCGCGGCGGTCGCGTGGTCGCTGGCCGAGACCAAAATGCACATTCTCTGCCTGGAGCAGGGCGGCTGGATGAACCCGGCGGAATATCCCAGCACGGGCCGGGACTGGGAGGCCAAGTTCTACGGCGAGTGGTCGTCCAGCCCCAACGTCCGCGGTCGGCCCGAGGACTATCCGATCAACGACGACAATTCGCCGATCAAGGTCGTCAACTACAATGCAGTCGGCGGCTCGACAGTGATGTACACCGCGCACTGGCCGCGTTTGCATCCCTCCGATTTCAAGGTGAGGACGCTCGACGGCGTCGCCGACGACTGGCCGATCGACTACGACGCGCTGACCCCGTTCTTCGAAGAGAACGACCGGATGATGGGCACGTCCGGCCTCTCGGGCGATCCGCTGTCGCCACTGACGCATCCGCCGATGCCACAACAGCCGCTCGGATTGTCCGGCGCCATCATCGGCAAGGCCATGAACAAGCTCGGCTGGCACTGGTGGCCGTCGGATACGACGGTCGCGACCATGGACTACGAGGGCCGCGCGCGCTGCATCAATCTCGGCCATTGCACGCCGGCCTGCGCGCAAGGCGCTAAATCCTCCACCGACATCACCTATTGGCCGCACGCGGTCCGCGCCGGCGTCGAGCTGCGGACGCACTGCCGGGTGCGCGAGATCACCACCGACGAGAACGGCATGGCCACCGGTGTGGTCTATTACGACAAGGACGGCGTCGAGCAATTCCAGCCGGCGCATGTCGTCATCATCGCCTGCAATGGCGTCGGCACGCCGCGGCTGCTGCTGAATTCGGCTTCGAACCGCTTTCCGAACGGGCTTGCCAATTCGTCTGGCCTCGTCGGCAAGAACCTGATGTTCCATCCCTATGCGCAGATCTACGGTTATGTGAAGGAGCCGACCGACAGCAATCGCGCGCCGCCGACCTGCCTGTGGAGCAAGGAGTGGTACGACACCGACCCGTCGCGGGGCTTCGTGCGCGGCTACGGCGTTCAGTTCGTGCGCGGCGCCGGACCGGTGTTCGAGGCTGTCGTCAGCGAGCAGAAGGGCATTCTGCCGTGGGGCGCCGATCATCACCGCGTCTTCCGCAAGCTCAACGGCCACAGGCTCGGATTTTCCGCGATCTGCGAGGACCTGCCGGAGGAGCATAACCAGGTCACGCTCGATCCGCTCTTGAAGGACAGCCACGGCATTCCCGCGCCGAGGATCGACTACACGATCAGCGAGAACAGCCGGAAGATGATGGAGCATGCGCTGGCGCGCGGGCGGGAGATTCTCGAAACCGCCGGAGCGAGCGACATCTGCGTCAACTCGCCGATCCCGTGGGGCGGCTGGCACCTGCTCGGGACGGCACGGATGGGCACCGACCCCGAACGCTCCGTCGTCAACGAATGGGGCCGCTCGCACGACGTGAAAAACCTCTTTATCGTTGACGGCAGCATCTTCGTCACCTCGGGCGGGGTCAACCCGACGTCCACCATCCAGGCCCTCGCGCTCTACATCGCCGACCAGATGAAGCAGCGCCTCGCCAACCTCTTCGATTGAGAATGATTATGTTCAAACCTGACCGCGCGTTCGGTGCACCTCTCCCGCTTGCGAGGGCTTTGCTTAATTGGCCGAGCGGGAGTGAGGCTCGATGTGGGGCATTTTTTT